>CAZDHR010000335.1:0-7974 GCA_964505295.1 uncultured Planctomycetaceae bacterium | reverse complement strand
CAGCGCATCGCACTCGACGAGGAACCGCTTGGGCGTGTGGGGGAGCGTTCGGCGCTCGATCTCGGCCATGCGATCGAGGAACCACGTGCCCGACTCGAGGCTCTCGACCCCGCCGACGAGATAGAGGACCCGATCGACCAGCTTCTTGGCCTTCGCCCCCAGCAGCGTGCCGTGGGCCGTTCCCATCTGCTGGGGCGTTCCGGCCACGATGAGAATCGTCTTCTCTTCGATCTTGCAGAGCAGCCCGTGCCCCGCGGGGTCCCGGGCAACGATCCGGATCGCCTGCGACTCGGCAGCCGGGCAGATCGTCGGGGCAAGCAGGCAAGTGCCCACCAGCCAGAACGCGCACAACGCGAGCAAGACATGAGCGGTCGACCGACCTCGGGATGAACCATAGGGTAGTGCCATCAACCTGCCTTTCATTGAGAGCTCTCCACGGCGAAGTCGAACATCGCCGAGAACACGCGGTACAGATCCGCCCGGGCGACCTCTCGCTCCGGCAACCCCGAGGGCGGATCGAACATGGACCGGTGGGCGACCGTGTTCGACTGCCAGCCGCGGAACGTGACCGTGCCCTTGACGCCGGCCACGTCGAACGTCACCTGGCGCGGCGTCTTGCCGTCGTCCCGCATCACCAGTCGGAGGCTTCCCTGCCCTTTCTCTTTCAGCACGATCCGGACCACCGGCGAACCGTCCGAGGGCGTCTCGTCGCTCACGGCGAGCCACTGGTTGAGCACGTGCGGGGCAATCGCCAGGCCCGTGGCGGCGCCCGCCGCCATGCGCAGCTTCATCAAGTTGCCGGGCTCGACGAACGCGAGCGGGTCGTGCAAATCGGCGCCCGGTTCGCCCGCGCCCTTGAACAGCATCGCTGCGCTCGGCGCAGGTCTCCCGACCTCGCCGTCGTGTGCGGGGTCAGGAGACCCGCGCACAGCGCGGTTTCTGCCGGAGAGCATCCACGGGAAGTCGCTTTGCCCCAGGGCCACGTCTCCTACCATGGGCAGGTTGCCTTCGAGCTTGAACCGCCCGTCTCGCCCGCGAATCAGACGTACCCACGCCTCGAGCGTGTCGTCGCCTTCAGGCGTGACCGTGACGGAGAAGTCGACGAAGTGGCAGCGGCCTTCGCCGGGCTCGGTGACGAAAAAGGCGCTGACCTGCTGAATCAGCGACACCACGACCTCCAAGGGCGTGCGGTCTCGGGGGGCTTGGGTGGTGATTTCCAAACCGGGAGGCATGTCCTCGCCGAAGAAATCCACGGCGGTTCGCAGCACGCGCGGCAGCTCGGCCATGGCCGTGTAGTGGCCGAGCCCGTCGAGCCAGACGACGCGGTCCTCAATCCCCAGTGCGGCAGCGAGCTTCGTGGTGCACGCCCGCGGGATGACCTCGTCGACACCGGCGTTCACCATGAGGACCTTTCCCGCCAGAGCCCGATCCCGCAATCGCCCCGCGTGCCGGAGCGGATCGACCGCGTCGATCGCCCGGTCCAGCTTGGCCCGCTCGCCCGCTGGGAGCCCCTGGATGACCTGGCTCAGCTCGCCCGTCTCTTCGGCGTGGTGGATGATCGTGTTCAGGTCGCCGCCGGCCAGGATGAGCATCGCCCGCTCGAAGCGAGGCTCGATGCCCGCCGACACGCCGGCGACGATCCCGCCCAGGCTGATTCCCGTGATCCCGATCCGCTCGGGATCGACCTCCGGCCGGGAGGCGAGCACGTCGACGGTGCGCCGCACGTCCTCGAGCCCTTGCGAGAGGGCTTCGACGAACAGCTTCGGATCGGCCGCCAGGGCCCTGGGCCCGTCGGGCAGGCCCCGCTCGTCGTAGTAGGGCAGCTTGAACAGGATCGCTGGAATCCCGTGCGAGGCCAGCATCGAGCAGGTCATACGCACGAGCACGAAATCGCCGTCCAGGATGTGCATGCAGACCACGCCCGGACGCCCGGGCTCCTGCGCCCGAACCGCCCGGGGAACGTAGTATTCGGCCGGGACCGTGTTGTTCTGGGGAACCGACGTGACCACGGGCGACGGGTAGGTCAGCCGGTAGATGGTGTAGCCGGTCCCCTCTTGCCGCGACTCGATTCGATACTCGAACGGGACGCCGTTAAACGTCTCCGCAACGCGAACGGTCCGGGGAAGCTCGGCCTGCGGCGCTGCGCCAGGTGCAAGCGAATCGCCCGCGAGGGCCAGAATTGCAGTCGCCGTGACGGTGCGGACAATCCCCAGGACGAAGCGTCGCTTGTCCCGAATCGTAACGTGCATCAGTGACTCCAGAGTGGTCTCAGTTGTCGGCGAGAGTTGGGACGGTTGTGTTGTGGGAAACGAGTGGAGTGGGGCGAAGCCGCAAGCGGCTCAGGTTGTCCGGCCGAGATAGTCGCTTTTGGCTCCGCAAAAAGACGCTCGTTCGCTCTGCGAGAAAGCGCTTGTTCGCGGAGCGAACAACGACACTTGATGCTCAAACCTTCCGGCCGAGCATGCGGTCCATCGCGTCCGACGTGTGATAGACGAGCGCCTCGGGCCAGTGCGGGAAGGGGTTGAAATACTCGAACGTGAGATAGCCGCGGTAGCCGACCTGGTCCAGGGCCTCCAGCACCGCCGGCCAGTTCGTCGTCCCGTCCAGAAGCGGTCGGAACGTGTGCAGGTTAAACTCGTGGACCCGCTTCGTGTACTCCTTCAGGTGGATGTTCTGAATCCGCTTCCCCAAAATCGGAACCCAGTGTTCGGGGAAATGGTAGAGCATGATGTTGCCCGTGTCGAAGTGGACGCGGACGCGGTCGGAGCGGAAGCTGTCGACGAACCTCGCCATTTCCTGCGGGCTGTGGAGATAGCCGTTGACAAAGATGTTCTCCACGTTCAGGTACACGCCGGCCTTCTGCGCCGCGGGAATCAAGCGGGCCATGGCCTCGTGGGCGCGGCGATCGCAGACGTCGTGTGCGACCGGCGGCTCGTCTTCCAGCCACGGCACGTAGGTCGACCCGG
Source organism: uncultured Planctomycetaceae bacterium (assembly GCA_964505295.1). Classification (GTDB taxonomy): domain Bacteria; phylum Planctomycetota; class Planctomycetia; order Pirellulales; family Thermoguttaceae; genus DATKZH01. Next base: position 5,008 of record CAZDHR010000335.1, on the reverse strand, counting down.
CGATGACCAGCAGGTTCTCCGTACCCAGAAGCTCCGCCGTGTGGATCATGTCGAGGGCCAATTCCATGCCCCGCTCTCGCCGCTCGGGGTCCTCGTGCGTCAGCGAGTAGGGCCAGAACAGGAAGGAGCAGAGACCGCTGATCGCGATGCCGATCTGCCGGGCCATCTCGCCCACGGCCGCCACGTCGGCGTCGCCGGCCTCGGGCGTCAGGTCGCCGTCCAGGGCGTAGTTCACCTCGACGCCGTCGAACCCCGCGTCCTTGCACAGCTTGAAGCACTCCTTGAGCGTCATCTTGCTCGGGTAAGGAAGCGCCCAGAGATTGATCGACTTCTTCATGTCGTATCGCTTCGGGGCCGTCGTGGGAGCAGGCGCCGGGGCGGTTTGCTCCGCGCCCTCGGCCACCAATCCCTGCGCCGCGACGAACGCGCCTCCGAAGGCGGCCGAATAGGCCAGCAGCTCACGCCGGCTGAGCGGGCCGGTCGACTGGCGGCCCGTCTCGCGTTGCGGTTGACTCGTCATGCCGAAGGCTCCTCTGTGAGGGGAAGCGAGTCCGGTAGTCCGTGAGGCCTTCCGTTGGCGGCGGTCGATGCGATCCGCCGTCCGGACGCACACCTATTCTATGAAGCGAAGTCGTTTCCAGTCAACTCCTTGGAATCCTCGGCCCACTTGGCTATCCTTGACTACGTGCCACCCTGACGGACGGTCCGGACAAAAGCCGCTTGAGAAACACCATTCTGGCGATGGCCATAGGGAGAAACCGATGTCGGCGCGATGTACTGCTCTGCTGTTTTCGATGATCCTTGCCACGGGCGCCGACGCCGCGGACGTCGGCAACCGCCTGACGTACTTGGACGAATTCTGCAACCCGTACTACGTCGGCCTCCACACGCCGAAGCTGGTCACGCCGCAGTGGATCGGCGAGCAAGGCGTCGAGGCCGTGATCGTCCTGGCCAACGACGACCTGAAGGACCTCGCACACCACGAGAAGTACATCCGGCCCATCGTCACGCGGCTCAAGCAGATCGACGCTCGGAGCGGCATGAGCCTGATGGGCACCCAGGTCGATCCGGCCGACGGCCAATTGCAGACGTGGCTCGCCGAGGGGGTCAACCCCGAAGCACACACCTGGCACCATCCTTGCCCTTGCCTCCAGAAGGGCTCGCTCGCGAAGGCCAAGGAGACCTTCGACGCCTGCATCGACAACCTGCGGAAGGTTCCGGGCGGGCGCACGGTGGCGTTCCGCATGCCCTGCTGCGACTCGATGAACTCGGTCAGCCCCCGCTTCTTCACCGAGATCTACAACAAGACGACCCCGGAGGGTAACTTCCTGACGATGGACTCCTCCGTGTTTCATCTCTTCACGGCAGGCGACCCCCAATTGCCCCGTGCGTTGGTCTACGACAACGACGGTCGGGAGAAATTCCGGAAGTACATCCCCACCGACCGCGTGATGGCGAACTACATCGAAGACTATCCCTATCCGTACGTGATCGGGCGCCTCTGCTGGGAGTTTTCGCCTCTAATGCCCAGCGACTGGGACGCGCAGCACTTGAACACGGTGTGCAGCCCCGTCACCGTTCGCGACCTGAAGGCCGCCGTCGACGCGGCGGTCGCCAAGCGGGGCGTCTTCTCGCTCTGCTTCCACACGCACGGCTGGATCGACAACCACCAGGTGATCGAGATGATCGATCACGCGGCCGCCAAGCACGCGGGCAAGGTCCGCTTCCTCAACTTCCACCAGGTCCAAAACCGGCTCGACGAGAACCTGCTCGGCGGACAACCCCTCCGCGCGGCCAACGGCCAGGACAACGGCGTGCGCCTCGTCGACCTGAACCACGACGGCTACATGGACGTGGTCGTCGGCAACGAGAACGTTCGCCAGACGCGCGTCTGGTCTCCGGAAACGGGCAAGTGGACGACCGGCGGTTTTCCCGTCCCGATCGTCCGGGTGGACGATCGCGGCAATCGGCACGACGCGGGCGTTCGCTTCGGCGTGCTCCAAGAAAACGGCTTCGCGAGCATCCTCGTCCGCAACGAGGAAGCGTCCGGTCTGTGGCACTTCGACGGAACCCAATGGACGGCCGACCCCGCCGGGCTGGGCGGGCTCGATCTGGACGGGCCCGTCTCAACCAGCCTGGACGGGCGCGACCGCGGCGTGCGCCTCCGCGACCTCGACCTGGACGGCGCGTGTGAGCTCGTGGTCGGCAACGAAAAACAGCGGGGCGTGTTTCGCTGGGCCGCCGATCGGCGGACCTGGCAGCGCGTGCCCTTCTCGCTTCCTCAAGGGACCGCGATCGTCGACGCCCAGGGCCGCGACGCCGGCCTCCGGTTCGTCGACGTCGACGAGGACGGCCGCGCCGACGTCGTCTTCTCCAACGCCCGGCATTACTGCGTCGATATGTTCACCTCGATGACCGACGGCTGGTCCCGGCGGGTCCTCTCCGGCCGGCGCGGGGACGGCCCGGGCGAGAACGAGATCCCCATGATCGTCCGCGCCGACGGGACCAACAACGGGGCCTGGTTCAAGTACGGTACTATGTGGGTGCAGAACGAAGACACGGGCAAGAAGCTCCCCGACGAGATCGACCGCCGCCGCTTTCGGGAAGACTTGCTGGCCAATTGAAAGGAGCCGCCGGCCCGATGCCGGGCGGTGCTTTTGCGCATTGCTGCCACGTGCGTCCAATAGACAAGGCTTTTCTCGTCGGCTCCGCGATGAGAAAAGCCTTGTCTATTTGCGGGTGGGCCGAGCACCCGGCTCGCCCCAGCCCCTGCCGTAAATGGTTACCTGCAAATCGGTTAGTTTCCAGATGGCCCCTCAGCGGGAGGTGGGAAACCGATCTTTAACCAGCAGCCCGTTCGGGGTAGACTACGCCACCTTTTTCCAAACAGGTTCACACTTTGCCAAGGAGGGAAAATGGCTTCCCAATCGCCCTCCCATCGCCCTCGCCTTTCGGTGGCCATGATCGTCCGCAACGAGCAGGACGTGCTGGCCGCCACCATCGATAGCGCCCGCTCGATCGCCGACGAGATCCTCGTGCTCGACACCGGCTCGACCGACGAAACCCCGGCGATCGCGGAGCAACTGGGGGCTTCCGTGAGCCGGACCCTCTGGAACGACGACTTCTCCGAGGCCCGAAACCGACTCATGGACAGAGCGACCGGCGACTGGGTCCTCTGGCTCGACGCCGGGGAGTGGCTGACCGCGGAGTCGGCCGGCCGCCTGCGCGCCTTTCTCGATCACGACGCCGACCCGCGCACCGTCTACCTCGTGATGGTCGAGGCGCCGTCGGCCGATCGGGCGTCGTCGAACGAGCAAGCCGCTCGGCCACGGCTGCTGCCCAAGCACCGGGCCCTGCGCTTCACGGGGCGCGTCCGGGAGACGCTCGAGCCGAGCATCGCGGCGGCCGGTCTGGCGGTCGACCTCGCTCCCGGCAGAATCCTCCGCCACGCGCGCATTCACGACTCGGAGCGCAAGGCCCGGGTCGCCCAACGCGACCTCAAGCTCATCGCCCTGGAATCGACCGAAACCTGCCAACCCCAGCCGCGGCTTCTAATCGCCCTGGGCGAGGCGTGCTCGAATCTCGACGATCGGCCCGCCGCCCGCCGGGCCTTCTTCCAAGCGGTCCGCCAAGCCCCGCGAGGCTCGACGGAGATGCTCGAGGCGTACTACGGGCTCCTGTCGACCTTCGACGGCAGCCCGGTCCAGCGAGATCGCCAGGTCGCCGTCTGCCTGGAAGCCTTGGAGATCTACCCGCTCGACGCCCAGTTGCTCTCGGCGATGGGCAGCTACCTCCAGGCGCAGAATCGGCTCGGTTTGGCCGCGCGGGCGTTCGACACGGCGGTCCGATACGGCAAGATCGACCCGAAGACGTGGCATCTCTGCGAGATCGCCGAGATGGCCTCCGTTTTTCTCGCCCTCACGTTGCAGATGCAGGGCAAGGATGACGAGGCCCGTCGCGTGCTCGACGAGGCCTTGGCCCGGTCGCAGGGCTCGACTCGGCTTCGACGACACCTGATCGATCTGTGCGTCAAGCAGGGGGAGAGCGAGGAGGCCATCCGCGTGGCCGATGCGTTGCCGATGGACGACCACCAGCGCGAGCCCTGGCTGGACGCGATCCGCGGGGCCTCGAAAGCGGCCGGGCGAGATTGGCCCGCCGCTCTCGGATTGCTCCAAGGTGCCTACGCAGCCGGCTGTCGCGAGCCCTTGTGCCTGAAGTGGCTGGCCGTGACCTTGCTCTCCAACGGACAAACCGACGCCGCTCGCCCCGTGCTCCGCGAGTGGCTGCGGATCGAACCCCACAACGCGGAAGTCCAGGCGTATCTCAACGTGCTAGAACGGGAATTCGCGGCTGCCGAACCGGACCTCGTCGAGCCCGGGGAGACCCAGCCGGAGCACGAAGCTGCCGAGAGTCGACGTGCGATCGAGGCTGACCCGTCGCGGCGGCTCCGGATCGACCCGGGCACGACGGTCACCGTGGTCACGCCACCTCGCATGCCCATCATCCACCAGGCGTTGTCGACGGACGCGATCACGAACCCGAATCGGTGAGCGGCGCAGGCGACGGACGGCTGGCGAGCCGGGCCAGGCTTGCGGCCCCGCCTCGATCGATACCCCCCTCCTGGCAACCAACTGCCCGCGCGCTTTGCCGGCGGTCGTCCCGACAGACCGCATGACCCGAACAGGGCTTGCAGCATCTGGGCACCGCGCCTGTGATTGCCTATATTCCCCGTAGCTCCCAAATTGACATTGTGAAGTTTTGCCCTAAGGTAATAGTGCGGGCGGACGGCCCGATCGCCGGTTGTGGTCGCCGCCCTCATGAATGCGGCTTTCTCACCCCCGTGTTCTGGGCGTGGCGGCTCCGTCTGAGTGGCCACGCCCTTTTTTTCAACGATCCGATAGAAAGACACGACCGACAGAAGACCGCAGTCGCGTTGATTGGCTGCAAGTGCAAAGCCAGCAATGAGTTCTATCCAATTTGGGGGTTGGCGTGGCGCCCCGGGTCGATA
>CAZDHR010000334.1:0-7980 GCA_964505295.1 uncultured Planctomycetaceae bacterium | reverse complement strand
GGACCGGTCATCTTCGACTCGATCAAGCGGTACCTCACCTACTGCGGCTACCAGGTTACCTGGGTGGTGAACATCACCGACGTCGACGACAAGCTGATCGTCCGGTCCCAGGAGCGGGGCATGCCCATGGACCGGCTGGCCGCCGAGATGACCGACGACTACATGAAGTGCCTGGCGACGATCGGCGTCGACACGATCGACCACTTCCCCAAGGCGACCGAGCACATGGGGGACATCATCCAGTTCACCTCCAAGCTGATCGACAAGGGGTTCGCCTATGAGGCCGACGGCGACGTCTACTTCGACGTGGGCAAGTGCCCCGACTACGGCAAGCTCAGCGGCCGCTCGGTCGAGTCGATGGAGGGAGAGGGGGGCGGCGCGGCCGAGCGCAAGCGGTCCCGCGTCGACTTCGCCCTCTGGAAGCGCGCCAAGCCGGGCGAGCCCTCGTGGCCGAGCCCTTGGGGGCCGGGCCGCCCCGGCTGGCACATCGAGTGCTCGGTGATGAGCGGCAAGCTGTTGGGCGAGACGTTCGACGTCCACGGCGGCGGGCTCGACCTGGTCTTCCCCCACCACGAAAACGAGATCGCCCAAAGCGAATCGTGCCACGGTAAGCCGATGGCCAAATACTGGATGCACAACGGCCTGATGCAGGCGTCGGACGAGGTGGGCAAGGTCGGCGGACGCCAGACCGGGCCGGCCGTCGGCGATCAGCAGGCCCAGGAAGCGGGCAAGATCGCCGGCCGGCACGGTGCCCAATCGTTCCTCGAGCTGCTCGAGCTGGAGAACCTCGAGCCGGAGCAAGTCCGCTTCTTCCTCCTGGCCACCCACTATCGCCGGCCCATCGATTTCAGCATCGAGCGGATCCGCGAGGTGGGCACGGGCATGGAAACGTTCTACCGCTTCTTCAAGCGATACGAGCGGGTGGCCGGCGAGAGTTTCTACGCGATTGCCGCCCCGGCACGCCGGGATGATGGGCCGTTCGACCCCGGCGGCGATCCGTTGCTCGAGGACGTCGCCGAGCACCGCCGGCGTTTCCTCGAGACGATGGACGACGACTTCAACACGGGCGGGGCCACCGGCGTGCTGTTCGACCTGGTGCGCCGGCTGAACAAGTTCGTCGACGACGAGAAACTCGAAGAGACGGCGGGCCGGGACGCGGCCCAACTCGCCCCACTCACCCAGGGTACCACCACGCTCCGCGAGCTGGCCGCCACGCTGGGGCTGTTCCGAAAGCCGGTCGAAGAGAAGGCCGACGGCGGCGAGCTGGCCGGCCGGCTCTTGGACCTGCTCGTCGAGATCCGCGCCGACCTGCGCAAAGCCAAGAACTTCGCCGCGGCCGACAAAATCCGCGACTCGCTCGCCCAGATCGGCGTCACGCTCGAAGATCGACCCGGCGGGACGGAGTGGAGCGTGGGGTAGTAGGGAGTGGGGAGTAGGGAGTGGGGAGTGCAGAGGGGACAGTGGTGGCCGGCAATCGCGGCCAATGTTCAATGGACAATTCTCAATCCGCAATTCTCAATCCCCCTCCCTCCCGATGTGCCCATCCCCCGATCGCATCCTCGGCATCGACCCCGGCTTGAACGTGACCGGCTACGGCGTGCTGGAGCTGCGCGACGGGCGGCTGCGGCTTTGCGAGGCGGGGGTGGTGCGCGGCGGCGACCGCGGGGCGATCTCCACGCGGGTGGCGGCGATCCACGAAGGCGTGGCCGAGGTGATCGCCGCGTTCGCGCCCGCGGTCGTGGCGATCGAGGAACTGTACTCCCATTACGCCCGGCCGCGCACGGCCATCCTCATGGGCCACGCCCGGGGGGTCATCTGCCTGGCCGCGGCCCAGGCACACGTTCCGGTCGTCCACTACTCGGCCACGCAGGTCAAAAAGATTCTCACCGGCTCGGGCCGGGCTCCGAAATCCCAGGTCCAGCAGGCGATCCAGCGGGAGCTGCGCCTGCCGACGCTTCCCGAGCCCCCCGACGTGGCCGACGCCCTGGCCATCGCGCTTTGCCACCACTATCTAAAGGACAGGCCGTAGGATGGGTCGAGGCACGAGACCCACGCGAGATGATCGCCGTTTGATTCAGGCACGCATTTGTCTGTAGGGAACGCGCTCGGGGGCGTTCCTTATAGCAGCCCGCGTCTCGCCGTTTTGGCCAAGTTACTTGTGCGCGGTCCCTAGCGCTTCGCGAAACAGAGCACCCGACCGTCGGTCGTGGCCAGAAGCAGGCGTCCGCCAGCGGCGGCCAGGCCATCGAAGACGGGGAGCGTGTCGAGCCGGTATTCGGCCAGTTTCTCCCCATCCCCGGCGGAGACGGCCCACACGAGCGCGCCCTGTTTCCCGCGGAGCGCTTCGTCCTGCTGGGCGAGCTTTTTGCTGATCTCGGGCTCGCCGAAGCGTGCGAAGGCCTCTTCCTCGTCGACCACGTCGGGCGGGCCGGCCAGGAAGAGCGTGTCGGCCGCGAGTACCATGGCCCGGGCCTGAAGCGGCACCGAATGCGACCATGCGAAGCGGGGGTGCTGCAAGCGCCGCCGGCGTCTGCCCTCCACCTTGGGGCCGATCGGTTCACGAACGATTTCCGGGTCCTTGCTCGCGCGGAAGAGGTGATACTCCATCGGCGTCCTCCACTGGTAGTAGCGCGGCGTGCGCCCGTAGCCGTAGACCGAGGAGTCGTCGAACACCAGGATCCGGCCGCTGGGGGCGTGCTTGGCCGCATGCGGCCAGCCGCCGGCCCCCTGGGCGAAGCTCCGCCCGTAGACCCAGTAGGATCGGTGCCACCACGTGTCGTCGAGGAAGCCGGTGGGGGAGAACAGGTGGGCCGTCTCGCCCTTCTGGACGGAAGCCTGCTCGGCGGAGTTGGCCGCGTTCGGCGGGATCTGCCCGCGATTGCCCTCCAGGTCGAACACCTGGCTCCGCATGTACACGTAGCGGCCGTCGCTGGAGAGGACGTCGGGGAGCGCCACCGGCATGTTGAGGCCCATCACGTGGGTCTGGAGGTTCTCGCCGGTTTCCGGGTCCCGCTCGTCGAGCACCTTCTCCGACAACATGCGTCCGGTCTTCGGATCGAGCCGCAGGAAGCGCAAGCCCCCGTCGAGGAACATCGACCGCCCCGCGACGCAGTAGAGAACGCCCTCCTCGACCAGCACGCTTCCCGGGACCGGCCAGACCGATTCCACCTGCTCGAACGCGGTCATCCGCCGATCCTCGGGCGCAGCGCGGAACCGCCAGATCAGGGCACCGTCGGAAGCGCGCACGCAATAGACGTGGCCATCGGCCGATCCGAACAGGGCCCTGCCTTCGTAGATCGTCGGCGGCAAATCGACTCTGCCTCCGGCCGTGAACGTCCAGAGCGCCTCGCCCGAATCCGCGTCGAGCGCATGGAGCGTGTGGGCGTCGACCTGGGCGACGAAGACCCTCCCGCCGGCAACCACCGGGGACGTGAGCCGGCCGCCCAGCTCGGCCTGCCACGCGCGCCCGAGATCGGCCGGAACGGGCGTCGGCGTGAAGCCGCTGCGGGACGCGTCGCGTCGATACGTGGGCCAATCCTCGGCCGCCTCGCGCTCCGGCGATGCGTCCACCGGCTCGCCGTACGCGGGACCACGCTGGAGCCGACCTTCGGCGGGCGGAACGCTCGCGCGACGCTCCGACTCGGGCGCCAGGGCGCAGAACCCGTACAGCTTCGCCTGCATGTAGCAGGCGCAGTCGTGGGGTGTAGTGTAAACCAGCCCATTGCAGGGCATGATCCCGTAGATGCAGCCGCTGCGGACCCAGTGGTGCGTGATCCAGTGCTTGTTGCGGAAGTCGACGAACTCGATCCCCGTCCGGGACGGGAGGAGATAGCGGTCGGTCGCCTTGCTGCGGTAGCATCGATGGTGCATGAAGTGGATGTCGACGTCCTTGGGGAACTCGCTCTTCACCTCGCCCGTCTGCGGGTCCCGCCCGGTGAATACACCGCTGTCGCGTCCGCCGGCGATCTCACCGCCCCAGACGAGGCCGCCGGCAACGAGGACGTCCTCCGGGCAGTAGTGGCCGGAGTGAGGGTGGGGACCGCTCCACAGGATCTCGCCGGTCTCGGCCGAGAGCCCGGTCAGTACCCTCGTCGCCCCGTAGAACAGCACGACGTTCTCGTGCACGACGAGCGTCGGCGTGATGTTCGTCGGGATCCTCTCTCGGCGCTCGACCGCGTCGGAGCTCCACGCTTCTTCGCCCGTCCTACGGTCCAGGGCGACGAGCTTCTCGCCGTCGTGGAAGTAGACGCGGTCGCCGTCCACGGCCAGCGTGAGCGGCACGACGCGGCGCTCCTTGCGCCAAAGCAGCTCGCCCGTACCGGCTCGCACGGCAACCAGACGTCTCGGCTCCTCGTTCCACGGCCACTCCTCCATCACCCGGTCGCGCTCTTTGCCGATGCTCACCTCCTCCGGCTTGAAGTCGTCGTAGACCTGGGGCGAATCGTTCACCAACAGGAAGAGCACGCCTTCGGAGGCGATCACTTCCTCCGTGGCAAAGGTGTTCTCGTACGAGAGCACGGTCTCGCCGGTCGCCGCGTCGAGAGCCGAGAGCGGTGCGTCGAGCCCCAGCGTTACGTAGACGCGGTCGCCCACGGCCACCAGGCGGCGCTGGAGCTGCGTCGGCCCGCTCTTCAGCGGCCACAGGTGCGGATGCCAGGTCGGGATCGGCCGTTTCCACAGGATGGTGCCGTTGAAGGCGTCCCGGGCAATGAGCATCGTCTTGGCAGGCAGGAGGATCGAAGCCGTCGACCCCTCGTCGAAAATGTAGAAGTTGCGCCCGCTCGCCGAGACCATGGCGCTGATGCTCGACCTGCGGTCGTGGTGGCGGCACCACCGCGGGCTGCCGGTCCACTGGAAGTGGCGCGGCGGGCCCACGACCATGTCGCGCGACACGGCGTTTCCGCTTTCGTCGTACAGATAGTGGGTCCACTCGTCGATCTCCTCAGGCCGCGGCTTCACCGTCTTGCTCCACCGGCCGCCCTGCTTCACGTAGGCCATGCCTTCGGGACACAGCACGCGCATCACCTCGCTCCGAGGAACGCCGCCGAGGTCTTCGGCGACCACCAGATTGACGAGGTTGTCGACGTAGGGCAGTCGGTCCCCGTCGAACCGATCCACCGACACGTTGCCGTAGAGCCCGAGCGATCGGACGTGCTCCCGGGCCTTGCGCACGTTCCCCGCGTCGGTGTCCCATCCCTGGACGAGGAAGCTGTCGCCGGCGCGAAGGGCGGCCGTCAGCTTGCCGTCGCCACAGCCGAGGTGGACCACCAGGCCGCCTTTCAGGCCGGTCGCCTCGAAGATCTCCCGTGCCTGCTCTTGCGGCACGGGGCCGTCCTCCGCGTCGGACGGCACGGGGACACAGAACAGCAACACCGCGAGGCCCATCGCCCCACGAAACCACGGCACCCTGCGTCGTCCACTCATGACGCTACTCCTTTCCGGTCGGAAAACGTTGCGCGCGAAAAGGGCCCCCTCGCTCGAATGCCGAACGCGAGTGGGATCTCCTGATTCCGCCAGAAGCGCGTTGGGATCGAGCGGCCGGCGCGATCCACGCACGTCCATCCCCAGACTGTAAGCGGCGGGCGCGTATGCGCCAAGCACCTCGCCCGGCGACGTATGCCCGCTCTCCGCCTTCCGGGGCCGCCCCGCCGACGATTCGGTTTCGGTTGACACGCCCTTGGCGGCTACCTAGTCTCATAGATACGCCGTGGCGAAGGCGGATTTGGCGAGGCAGCGGCTCGCGGCCTCGGCGAGGCCCCCCAACCAGCAAAGCAACCAAGGAGCTTGCCATGCAAACCGACACGTCCCGCCGCAGATGCCCGAGGCCCGCGGTCGTGGCCGCGGTCCTCATCGCCGTCTTCTGGGCGGCGATCGCGGCTCACCCGTCCGACGCCAACGCCCAGCCGCCGCAGCAGCAAGACGACGGCTACCGGGGCATCTGGTTCACCCTGGGCCAGGTCTCCGAGTACGGCGACAAGTACTCGGGCGGGCTGGGCACGTACACGGCCAAGCACGTGCCGCTGGCCGTCTACTCCGAGAAGGCCGAGAAGACGTTCTTCGTCTACGGCGGCGCGAAGGAGGGGAAGCGCCACCCGCTGGCCATGGCCTCCTACTACGACCACCGGCGGGGCGTCGTGCCGCGGCCCACGATCGTCCACGACAAGGGCGGCGTCAACGATCCCCACGACGACCCCAGCATCGCCCTGGACGAGCACGGCCACGTCTGGGTCTTCGTCAGCGGCCGCGGTCGCCACCGGCCCGGCTTCAAATACCGCAGCGTCGAGCCGCTCTCCGTCGACCGGTTCGAGCTCGTCTCGGAAGAAGAGATGACCTACCCGCAGCCCTGGTGGATCGACGGAAAGGGGTTTTTATACCTGTTCACCAAATACACGGGCGTGCGGGAGCTGTACTGGAACGTGAGCACCGACGGGCGCCAGTGGACGCCGCACCAGAAGCTGGCCGGCATGGGCGGGCACTACCAGTCGAGCAACCGCCGGGGCGAGCGCGTGGTGACGGCCTTCAACATGCACCCGGGCGGCCACCCCGACAAGCGGACCAACCTCTACTTCGTCGAAAGCGACGACATGGGCCGCACCTGGCGAACCGCCGACGGCACGCCCGTCGATACCCCCATGACCGATCCCCATGGCCCGGCCCTGGTGCGAGACTTCCAGGCCGAAGGGCGCCTCGTCTACATGAAAGACGTCAACTTCGACTCCGAAGGCAACCCGGTGATCCTGGTCGTCACCGCCGCGTACCACCAGCCGGGGCCGATCGGCGATCCGCGGATCTGGACGATCGTCCACTGGGACGGGCACCGGTGGCAATTCCACGAGGTGACGCGATCGACCCACAACTACGACATGGGCTCGCTCTACGTCGAGGGCGACGGCACGTGGCGGATCATCGGCCCGACCGAGCCCGGCCCGCAACGGCACGGGACCGGCGGCGAGATGGCCGTCTGGACCAGCCCGGACCAGGGCAAAACCTGGACCAAGCAGCGGGACGTGACCGCCGGCAGCCGGTTCAACCACGCCTACGCCCGGCGCCCGGTCGACGCCAGGTGCGACTTCTACGCGTTCTGGGCCGACGGCAACCCGGACGAATTCTCCCCCTCGCACCTCTACTTCACCAACCGCGACGGCGACCGCGTCTGGCGCTTGCCGTACGAGATGACCGGCGATTTCGCCAAGCCGGAGTTGGTGCGACCGGCTGGCGGCGACGAAGGCTTCGTCCGGCTGTTCGACGGCAAGGACCTCAGCGCGTGGAAGACCTCGCCCACGGCCCACTGGGTGGTCGAAGACGGCGTGATTACGCTCAAGGACCGCAACGACGGCCACCTGAACAACCCCGACTACCTCTGGACCAAGGAGACCTACGCCAACTTCGTCCTCGAGCTGGAGTTCAAGGTGCCCGACGGCTACGCCAACAGCGGCGTCTTCCTGCGGACCTCCGACCTCGCCGACCCGGTCTACACGGGCATTGAGGTCCAGGTCTCCAACTCGTACGGCAAGAAGGTCAACCGGGGCGGCACGGCCGGGGCGATCTACGATTGCCTCGCCCCCACCCAGAACGCGGCCAAGAAGCCGGGCGAGTGGAACCAATACCGGATCACCTGCCGCGACAACGTGATCGACGTCGTGCTTAACGGCCAAGAAGTCCTCCAAATGGACCTCGACCGCTGGACCGAGCCCAAGAAAAACCCCGACGGCACCCCCAACAAATACCCCAAGGCCCTCAAAGACTTCGCCCGCCAAGGCTACATCGGCCTGCAAGACCACGGCCGGCCGGTCTGGTACCGGAACATCCGAGTGAAGCGGTTGCCGTGAGAGTGCGCGTGTCGATTGGTCGCGGGGCTGCAATCACTGGAGCCGTTTGGCGATCTCCAGAAGGTCCTTGGCCAGCAGCCTGAGAAACGGACACTCATCTGTCCATTTTGCAGGACGTGTAGACGATTGGGAAGAGAGCGAGATGGGGCCT
>CAZDHR010000333.1:0-8019 GCA_964505295.1 uncultured Planctomycetaceae bacterium | reverse complement strand
CCGTCTACGAGCTGTTGGGCGGCCCCACGCGCGACCGCGTCCGCGTTTACGAGCACGCGAGCACCCCGGCGGCGATCCGCGAGGGAATCGCCCGCGGGTTCACGGCGTTCAAGACCGGCCCGGCCAAGCGGCGCAGCGCGCGACCCGTGGAGACCCAAGGCTTCGTCGACCACGTGGCCGAGCGCTTTGCCGAGTTGCGGGAAGCGGCCGGGCCGGAGAACGACGTGGCCATCGATTTTCACGGGGCCATCCCCCCCGCAACGGCCAAGCTGCTGATTCGCGCGCTGGAGCCGTATCAGCCGCTGTTCATCGAGGAGCCGGTCGCGTGCCAGAACGTCGACGTGCTGGCCGACGTCGCCCGGGGAACGTTCCTGCCGATCGCCACGGGCGAGCGGGTTTTCACAAAGTGGGGTTTTCGCGAAATCCTGGAGAAGCGGGCGGCGGCCGTCCTCCAGCCCGACCTCTGCCACGCCGGGGGAATCACCGAGGTGCGGCTCATCGCCGGCATGGCCGAGGCGTACTACGTCGCCATCGCCCCGCACAATCCCCTGGGGCCCATTTCGCTGGCCGCGGGCATCCAGCTTGCCGCCTCCATCCCGAACTTCCTCTGCCAGGAGCAGGTTACCCTGGGCGAAGGATACCTGAAGACGCCCTTCCAGGTCGAGAACGGATACGTCCCGATCCCCACCGGCCCCGGCCTGGGTATCGAGCTCGACGAACAGACCCTGGCCGACAAGATCGATCACGACTGGCGGAACAAAGAGACCTACGACGCCGACGACGGGTCGGTGACGGATTGGTAAGGGGGGAGTGGCGGGTGGTGGGTGGCGGGTGGCGAGTACTGGGTACTGAGTACCGAGTTCTGGGTACTGAGTGGTAATGACTGGTTCCCAAGCTCCAGCTTGGGAACCTGAAACGATGGTCCCCCTTGGCCCATCACGCAACACGGTCCGTAGGATATGGCTCAAACCCCGAAATGCTGAACCCTGCCCCCCGAACCCTGACCCCTGATCCCTGTCCTCTAACCCCTGTCCCCCGAACCCTGTCCCCTCTCCGCCGCGGCCCCGCGGCGATCGTGTTCGCGATGGTTGCCGCCGTTGCGCTGGGCGGCTGTGGGCGGCGACGGGAGTATCCGAGCCGGCCGATCATGCTGATCTGCCCGTGGGCAGCCGGCGGGGGGACCGACCGTGTTTCCCGTGAGGTGGCGGCGCTATTGGAGCAGGAGCTGGGCACGCCGGTCAACGTGATCAACGCCACCGGCGGGGCGGGCGTGACCGGCCACACGCGCGGGGCCCTCGCCCGGCCTGACGGCTACACGCTCACCATGGTCACCGTCGAAATCAACATGCTCCATTGGCGCGGCCTGACCAACATCTCGCACCACGAGTATCAGCCGATCGGGCTCGTCAACCGGGACGCGGCCGCCGTGTTGGTGCGCCAGGACGCCCCGTGGCAGGATCTCCGCCAGCTCGAGGAGCACGTGAAGACGCACCCGGGCGAGTTGAAAGCCTCCGGCACGGCCCAGGGAGGGATCTGGCACCTCGGGTTCGCCGGGTGGCTCCATCACGTGGGGCTCAGCCCGGCCGACGCGATCTGGGTCTCCATCAACGGCGCCGCCCCGTCGCTCCAGGAATTGATCGCCGGCGGGGTCGACGCCGTCTGCTGCAGCCTGCCCGAAGCGCAGTCGCTGTTGGATGCGGGCCGGGTCCGCTGCCTGGGGGTGATGGCCGACGAGCGCGTAGCCCAGTTCCCCCAGGTGCCCACGTTCCGGGAGCAGGGGATCGACTGGACGCTATCCGGCTGGCGGGGCGTCTGCTTGCCCAAGGGCGCTCCGCCCGAGATCGCCCGGCGGCTCGTCGACGCGCTCGAGCACGTGGCCCGAAGCGACAAGTTCGTGGCCTTCATGCAGACGTCCGGCTTCGACGCCATGTGGGAGCCGCCCGACGAGTTCGCCGCCACGATGGAGCAGGCCGACGAGCAACTCGGCAGCCTGCTCACCAGCGATGCGTTTCGATCGATGCGCACGGCGCAGTTTGGCCCGATGTTTTTCCCTTCGGTGCTGTTCGTCTTGCTCGGGCTGGTGCTCGTGGGCCTGGTGGCAACCGGCGGGCTGCGACGGCCCGGGCACGTCGAGCCGATCTCGCGCCGGGGCCTCGTCCGGTCGGCCGAGATCGTCATCTGGGTCGTGGCGTACGTCGGGCTGGTGGAGACGGCAGGCTTCATCGTCACGGCCGCGACACTCACCGTGCTGTTGATGGGGCGATTGGCCAGGCGCTCGCTCGTCGACTGGGTGGTCGCTCTCTTGGTCACGGCGGCGATCGTCCCGTTGGTCTACCTGGTGTTTGCCGTGTATCTCCGCGTACCGCTTGCGCAGGGCTGGCTGGGATGGTGAGATGACCGAGTCGATGGCACAGGCTTGCGCGTACGTTCTGGGCGACCCCCGGGTGCTGGCGATCATCGTCATGGCGGCCGCGTATGGGGTTTTCATGGGGGCCGTGCCCGGGCTGACGGCGACCATGGCCGTCGCCCTGATCGTCCCCGTCACCTTCTTCATGGACCCGATCCCCGCCCTGGCGGCGATCGTTACGCTCGAAGCCTGCGCGATCTTCGCCGGCGACATTCCCAACACGCTCCTTCGGATCCCGGGCACGCCGTCGTCGGCCGCCTACGCCGACGACGCCTACGCCCTGACCCGCGCGGGCCGGTCGGCCCAGGCGCTGGGCACGTGCCTGACGTTCAGCGTGGCGGGGGGGCTGTTCGGCGCGGTCGTGCTCATGCTGTTCGCCCCCGCGCTGGCGGCCGTCGCCACGTGGTTCACCGTGGCCGAGTACTTCTGGCTCTATCTGTTGGGCCTGAGCTGCGCGGTGATCGTCTCTCGCGGATCGACGCTCAAGGCCACCCTGGCCCTGCTCATCGGGCTCTTGCTGTCGACGGTGGGGCTCAGCGCCGTCCATACGCAGGCCAGGTTCACGTTCGGGCAGGCGGAGCTTTTTCAGGGAATCAACTTCATCCCGGCGATGATCGGGCTGTTCGGCGTCTCCGAGATCTTTCGCAACGTGCTGCGGCTCGATGCCGAGGCGGAAACCGTCGCGTCGACTTCGACCGCCGGCCGCGCAAACGGCGGCTTGTGGAGACGCTTGTTCGTGCGTCCGATCACCTCCGTGTTCGGTGTTGCGATCCCGCTCTTGCGGCGGCGGAAGTGGCACGCCCTGCGCTCGGGCTCGATCGGGTCGCTGGTGGGGATGCTGCCCGGGGCCGGGGCCGACATCGGCGCCTGGGTCTCCCTGGCCGCCTCCAAGCGGCTCTCGAAACGCCCGGAGGAGTACGGCTCGGGCTCGCTGGAGGGCATCGGCGACGCCACCGCGGCGAACAACTCGGCGCTGGCCGGGGCGTGGATCCCCGCGATGGTCTTCGGCATCCCCGGCGATTCGGTGACGGCCATCGTGATCGGCGTCCTGCTGATGAAGAACGTCAAGCCCGGCCCGGAGATCTTCGAGAAGCAAGGCGCCCTGGTCTACAGCGTTTACCTTACTTTCCTGCTGGCGAACCTGGTGCTGATCCCGATCGGGTTTCTGGCGATCAAGACGGGCGGGTTCGTGGTCCGCGTGCCCCGGCGCGTGCTGCTGCCGCTGATCCTCCTCTTCTGCGTGATCGGCTCGTACGCCACGGGCGGGAGCTACTTCGATGTGGGCGTGATGCTCGCCATGGGAATCCTCGGCTTCGTGCTGGAGCGACGCGAGGTGCCGCTCGGGCCGGTCGTGTTGGGCATCATCCTGGGCGGGCCGCTCGAAGAACGCTTCGTCCAAACCCTCACCGGCTCCGGCGGACACCCGGGCGCCTTCTTCACCTGGCCCCTGGCCGCCCCGTTGGGTATCGTCTGTTTGGTCGTCTGGTTGATGCCGGGGCTGCTGTCGATTTGGCGCTACGTTGGCACGGCACGCGAACAAGAAGCCCCATGATGGAGCATTGGACGTGGGCGCGATGCACACGGACTTTGTACTCTTCCTCGGCATCGACGTCGGCACGGGCGGCGTTCGCGCGCTGGCGGTGAGCGAGCGGGGAAAGGTTGTCGCCGAGAGCGCCGTGGCGTTCGACGCCGCCGTGCTCGCCGCGCAGGAAGGTCGGCACGAGCAGCCGCCCGAGGCGTGGTGGGAGGCCGTCTGCCGGGCGTGCGGCAGGTTGCGGGACGGATTAGAGGCGGCCGGGGCTTCCCGGGACCGGCTCGCGGCCCTGTCGGTCGACGGCACCTCCGGCACGCTGGTCGCGCTGGACGAGGCCGGGCGGCCGCTTCGGCCCGCGCTGATGTACAACGACCCCCGCGCGGCGGCCGAGGCCGACGAGCTGAACGCGGCGTGCGGCGACCATTGCACGAAGCTGGGGTACCGGTTCGCCTCGTCGTTCGCCCTGGCCAAGATCGCCTGGCTCGAGCGCCACGAGCCGGCCGTGTTCGAGCGGACGGCCCGATTCGTGCACCAAGCGGATTACATCCTGGGCCGGCTGACGGGCGTGGCCGACGTGTCGGACTACAGCAACGCCCTGAAGACGGGCTACGACCTGATCGACGAGTGTTGGCCCGACTGGATCGACCGGCGCCTGGGCGTGGTCGATCGGCTGCCCCGGGTGGTGGCCCCGGGTACCCAGGTGGGCGCGGTCTCGGCCGAGGGGGGCGCGGCGACCGGGTTGCCTGAGGGGTTGGCGGTCGTCACCGGGGCAAGCGACGGCACGGCCGCGTGCCTGGCCTCCGGGCTCCGGCTGCCCGGCGATTACAACACCACCTTGGGCACCACGCTGGTCTTCAAGGGCATCAGCCGCCGAATCTGCCGCCACCCGGAGGGGCTGATCTACTGCCACAAGCTTCCCGGCGGGCTGTGGCTACCCGGCGCGGCGAGCAACACCGGGGGGGAGTGGATCGGCGCGATGTTCCCGGGAGAGAACGTCGAGGCCCTCGACGCCGTGGCCTCGCGGAGGCTTCCTACCCGATTTGTGGCCTATCCACTCATTCGGAGGGGGGAGCGGTTCCCGTTCCTCTGCCACGCGGCCGAGCGGTTCTTCGTGCCCGAGCCGGAGGAGCCGCTGGAGCGGTACGCCGCGTGCCTGGAAGGCGTAGCCTTGATCGAGCGATTTGCGTACGATGTTCTGGATGAGGTGGCGGCCACTTCGTCGGGCGAGGTGTTCAGCACGGGCGGGGGGAGCCGGAGCGAGGTGTGGATGCAGTGCCGGGCCGACGTCACCGGCCGGGTCCTGCACCGGCCCGCCTGCGGTGAGTCGGCCTTCGGCACGGCCATCCTGGCGGCCGCCGGGAGCCGTTGCGAAGGGCTGGCCGAAGCGATCGAGAATATGGTTCGCATCGAGCGGACCTTTCGTCCGAACACGGCGCGGGCGGAGCACTACGACACAGCCTACCAGCGGTTCCGCGCCGAACTGGAAGAGCGAGGCTACGCTTGAGCATCTACAAGCCCTGCGACATCCGCGGCCGGGTCGACGAGCTGGGGCCCGAACGCTATCGAAGCTGGGGCCACGCCCTGGGGCGTCAAGTCGAGCCGAAGGCCAAGTTCCTGGTGGGGGGCGACGTCCGCGGGTCGACGCGCCCGTTTCTCGACGCGCTGGCCGACGGGCTTTCTCGCGCCGGGGTCGACGTGGTCGATCTGGGGCTCTTGCCCACCCCGATGATCTATTACGCCAAGCGCCGGCTGCGGGCCGCCGGGTGTGCCATCGTCACCGCTTCCCACAACCCCGCCGACCTCAACGGCCTGAAGTGGATGCTCGGCGACCAGCCGGCCACGCCCGAGCAGGTGCAACTGCTCCAGCGAGAGGCCGAGGCCCCGGGCCCCGCGCCGACGGATCGACCCCGCAGCGAGCCCCGCGGCCTCGACGTCTCCTTCGACTACGTCGCCTGGCAGCAGATGAACTGGGTGAAAGTGCGGCACGTGGAGCGGCGGATCGTGCTCGACCCGGGTTACGGGTGCTGGGCCGCCCGGGCACGTCGATACCTCCAGGCGGTCTTCCCGCGATGCCTGTTCTCGGTGATCCACGACACGCCGGACGCCGAGTTTGGCGGGCGCACGCCCGACTGCTCGCGCCCCGAGCTGCTCGACGAGCTTTCCGACGCGGTCTACCACGAGCGGGCGCACCTGGGGGTGGCCTTCGACGGCGACGGCGACCGGGTGGGGTTCGTCGACAACGAAGGGACCCCGCTGACGGCCGAGGAGGCCACCTGGGTCCTGCTGCAAAGCCTCGGCCCCGAGCTGGCGGGCCAGCCGTTCGTCCACGACCTGAAGTTTTCGGATCGCATACCCGAAGCGGCCGCGGCGTTGGGGGCGGAGCCGCTCGTGGAGCGGAGCGGGCACACGTTCATCCGCAGCCGAATGCTCCAGAGCAAGGCGATCTTCGGCGCCGAGATCAGCGGCCACTACTTCTTCCGCGCGCTCGACGGGGGCGACGACGGCCTGTTTGCGGCCTGCCAGATGATCGCCCACCTGGCCCGGTGCAAGGTGACGCTGGCCGAGCTCCGCCGCATGTGCCCCCCGGTCCACGTGACGCCCGACGTCCGCGTGCCGGTCGAGCCCGATCGAGGCGAGCAGGTGATCGAGCAGGTCCGCTCGGCGTGGTCGCAGTATCCGCAGACGACGGTCGACGGCGTGCGCGTGAGCTTTCCCGACGGCTGGGCGCTGGTGCGAAGCTCGGTCACCGAGTCGGCGCTCACGTTCCGGTTCGAGGCCGACGCGTCGTCCCGACTCCCCGAGATGGTCCACTCCTTCTGCGACGCGCTGGGCGACTTCGGCGATCAGCTCTGGGACGCGTACCTCGCAACCACCGTCGGCGCCGATCGCTGCCAGGTGGATCCGGCGACCGCGGATGAGCCGGGATAGGGGCGGAGAGTTCCGGGGACGTATGGGCTAGTTCGCGCGCTCGCGGGTGGCACCGGCCGGATGTCTTGGAAGTGGCCAGGGAGGCGCCGTCAACGGTCCGCGGCGGGGACGTACATGTCGTCCTGGGTGAGCCCGTAGCGATCGATGGCCTCCAGGCATCGGCTCATGTCGATGGGGCGGTCGTCGTGATTGTTCGAGCCGAACGTGAACTTCGCGCCCATCCGCTTGGCCATGCGGAGGAACCGATCGTGGGGCAGCCCGCTTCGCGCGTTGATCTCCAACGCCACGCGATTCTCGATCGCCGCCCGGATGATCCGCCGCATCCGCTCCTCGGTCCACAACCGGTCATAGAGGTTTTCCACCGGTTTGGGCAGGTAGGTCGGGTTGGCCAGAATGGTGATCGGCTCGCAGAGCACACGCAGGTTGTGCCGCATGTACCGCTCCATCCAGGCCTCGGGGTCGTCGATCGTGTACTGATCGGCCATCCACAGCTTCACCGGCTCGCTGTCGTCGTCGGGCATGGGCATGATCATCGTGTCGGCCAGCACGTAGTCGAGGCGCTTGAGTAATTTCGGGGAGTGCTTCGTCATCCAGTCGCGGTCGTTCACCTGCACGCCGACGAACACCGGCTTGCCCTCGACGCCGTCGAGGAACTCGCGCAACTGGGCATCGGTCTCCAGCGGCCAGCCCTTCCCCAGGTTCCGCAACACGCCGATCTTGATCCCGGTCACGGCCTGCCGCTCCATCGCCTTCTCGACCGTCATCCCTCCGCGGAGATGGACGTGGAAGTCGATCACGGGCACGCCTCGGGCGGCGAGCCGGTCGATCCGGCTCTTCTCGATCCCATAATCCCGATCCGAGGCACGCCCGGTCTCGGCGGGGCCGGCAACGACGCAAGAGGCCGAGCAGGCCGCCAAGGCGAGGCCCCAAACCGGCAAGCAAGGTCGCCGCAGTGCAATTTCGTGTCTCATGGTGATGTTGTCTCGTGAATGGATGATTCAAAGACCGCTGGAGCACCCCGAACAAAACGCCTCGCCGCGTATCATTCTCGCGGATAGCCCTTCACGGCCGGGAAAGTAGCAGGCACACGGCGTATGACGTGCTAAAAACTCGGACCGGTAACGCCGTCTTTACGGGGCCATTTTTGTTC
>CAZDHR010000332.1:0-8029 GCA_964505295.1 uncultured Planctomycetaceae bacterium | reverse complement strand
CAACCACGCCTCGAACTACCTTCCGCTGGCGGGCACGCTCTCGCGCGACAAGGCCCGCCTCCTGGCCGTGCTCGATCAAGCGCTGTCGGGAGGAGGCCCCTCGCTTCGGCCGGAGGAGTGGCGGGCGTTGTAGCTCGTGCTTTTGACCCTGTTCGACGCACGCTCCGCGGGATCGTGCCCGTGCCGTCTACCCATCGTCGACGTCCAGCTCGCGCAGCCGCCTGTAGAGGGTAACGCGGCTGATGCCGAGCATGGCGGCGGCTTTGGTCCGGTTGCCCCGAGCCCACTTCAGGGCCGCCTTGACGCGGCTCGGCCGAGCCGTCGGCCTCGGCGAAACGCAAAAACGCGACCCATCGCACGCCGGACGAGTTGCCCGTGCACAGCTTCCGCACGTTGATCGCGGAATTGGCCACCCGCTGTCGTCACACCTGCGTTCCGGCGGGCGGGCCCCCCGACGTGACGTTTGCGAAACTAACCGACGTCACCTCGTTTCAAGCCGAAGCCTTCCGCCTCGCCGGCCGGAAGCCCGCCGACCACTGAACCCGTAGTCAACCCCCGCGCATCGAGCAGGAACGTAACCCCCTTGCCCGACAACAAGATCCCGGCCGACAGACGGCGGAACTTCGGCTTAGGGTGCGGCCATCCTGCCCGTGCGTTGGCGAAACGCCAGTGGCACCCGACCGTGCAGGCCTCTCCTTGTCCCGCTGGCCGCTTCATTTGGCGTCGGGCGGTTCGTCCGTGTCGGCCAGCGAGTTGACGGCCTGAGCCAGGACCAGGCAGACGAGGTCGATCACCAGCAGCACGCCGCAAGCCAGGGCGATGTATTTCAGGACCTTCCCTCCGCCCGCGTCGCCCAGCTTGACCAACAGCTCGCCCAGTCCGACCCCGACCGAACTGGCGATCAGCAAGGCGATGGCCGCCGCGACGAGCAGGAGCAGGACGGTGTGCGGGACGAGTCTCTTGGGCATCGGGTCTTCCTAGTTCCGCCAATTTTGCCGACCGTCAGAGTCGGTGTCAATCCCCCTAATTTGGCGGGTCAGTTGCTTGACTTGGTTCCCGGAGGGCCCACAATGAAACGAAGGGCGGCCTGGTGAGCACGGCCCGCGCGGCCGATCGCAAGCGTCGTCCATTCCACCGGGAGGCGACCCGGCAGCAGAAGAGGACCTTGTCATGCGGCGATTCGGCTCGACGCTGCTCGCCCTCGCGCTGGGGGTGTGCTTTTGGGGGGCATGGCGGAACCCCGCCTCCGCCGTCCAAATCTGGCTCGAAGACGGCCGGATCCTGGAAGGCAAATGGGCGCCGGTGGAAGGATTGACCGCCGTGCCCAAGCCACCGGCTCCCGACGGCACCGGGCCGGTGCGATTGGTCGGTATGGTCGACGACGACCTCCGCCGCACCTTTTTCCCCAAGCGTCAGATCGAGAACTTCGGCCAGGAGAGCTCCGACGAGATTTTTGAGAAGTACCGCCTTCGCCAACGGGTGATCCACGTCGGCCCCACCATCAAGAGCGTGGGCCCGTTCTTTCCGGTCGGGCAGTTCGACGAGTATGGCCGGCGGCGGATCAAGATGCACACGGTCCGCGGCACGATCGACGTGATCCAGTGCATCACCGAGATCACCCCGCTTTGGACCAAGGTGGAGGGCCGCACGCACGTCTGGGACATGCGAATCAGCACCAACAGCATTCCCATCGACGTGCTCGCCAAAATCCTGGCCCGACTAACCCCTTCGGACGACGTCGAAGCCCGCGAAAAGCTGGCCCGCTTCTACCTTCAGAGCGAGCGATACGGCCAGTCGTACCAGACGCTGGAGAAGATCCTCGCCGATTTTCCCAACGACGCGGACCTGCGAAAGCGACTGGAGCCGATTATCCAGGCGATCCGCCAGCGCCGGGCCCGGCAGCTCCTCGACGAGCTGAAGCTGAGGCAGCAGGCCGGCCAACTCCGCTTCGTCGAGGAGAGCCTCAAGGTCTTTCCGTCGGAGGGCGTGGCGGGCGACATCCTTGA
This sequence comes from uncultured Planctomycetaceae bacterium, assembly GCA_964505295.1. Lineage (GTDB taxonomy): Bacteria > Planctomycetota > Planctomycetia > Pirellulales > Thermoguttaceae > DATKZH01. The sequence goes on along the minus strand of CAZDHR010000332.1, from coordinate 6,023 downwards.
GGACGTCCGCCAGATGGTCCACGAATGCGCGTCGCAGGAGGCGCAACGCAAGGAGTTGCTGGAACGGCTCGACGAGCTTCTGGGCAAGATCGAGGAAGAGGCCGTGCGCGAGCGGATCGCGCCGATCCGCGACGAGATCCGTGCCGAGCTAAACGCGAACACCCTAGCTCGCCTGGCGGCGTTTCGGCTGATGCTCGACGACGAGAGCCAGCCGCCCGAAAGCAAGCTCGCCCTGGCCATCAGCGGTTGGCTGCTGGGCGGCAAGTCGGCCACGGAGCGGCTTCCGGTGGCCCTGTCGGCGTGGGAGGTCCGCGCCTTGGTCCGCGAGTACCTCAATGCCCGGGACAAGATGGGCCGTGCCCGAATCCTCGAGCGTTTCTACGCCCAGGAGGGCGGCACGCCGAGGTTGGTGGCCAAGCTCCTGGCCCACATGAAACCGCCGATCGAGACGTCGCCGCCGCGCGTCGAGCTGCCGCGCGAAGGAGAGCCGCCGGCCGGCGTGCCTCCGGCGGACGACGCCCCCGGCACCGACTCCCAAGAGGCAACCCCGCCGCGCCCGCCCGCCCGACCCGGCTTCTACGAATTGGAGGTCCCCGGGCTGGGTAGTGCGCCGCCGGTCCGGTATTTGGTGCAGCTCCCGCCGGAGTACGATCCGTACCGTCGCTACCCGGCGGTCGTCACGCTGCACGGGGCCTCGACCACGCCGGCGCAGCAGATCGGCTGGTGGGCGGGTGACTGGACGATCGGCGGCTGGCGCAACGGCCAGGCCTCGCGCCACGGCTACGTGGTGATCGCCCCGGCCTGGTCCGTCGAGCACCAGAAGAGCTACCGGTATTCCGCCCAGGAGCACGCCGCGGTGTTGGATTGTCTTCGCGACGCCTGCCGGCGCTTCGCGATCGACACGGATCGCGTCTTCCTCAGCGGGCACTCCATGGGCGGAGACGCCGCCTGGGACCTGGGCCTGGCCCATCCCGATCTCTGGGCCGGCGTGATCCCCATCGTCGCCCGGACCGACAAGTACTGCTCCCGCTACTGGGAGAACGCCTCGATGGTGCCCTTCTATTTTGTCTGCGGGCAGCTCGACGGCGACAAGATGGTCACCAACGCCCGCGACCTCGACCGCTACCTGACCGACAACTTCCGCGTCACGGTGGTCGAGTACCGCGGCCGCGGCCACGAGCACTTCTCCGACGAGATCCAACGGCTGTTCGACTGGATGGGCCGCTTCCGGCGCGACTTCTTCCCCAAGGAGTTCACCGCCCGGTCGATGCGCTACTGGGACAACTTCTTCTGGTGGGTCGAGCTCGACGCCCTGCCCCCGAAGACGATGGTCGATCCGGTCGACTGGCCGCCGCCGCGGGGCAGGTCGCCGATGGTGACGAGGGCCTTCACCACGGCGAAGAACGGCCTGAACGTACGCACCGGGGCGGGGATCGTTCGCGTTTGGCTCTCGCCCGACATGCTCGACCTCGGCGAGCGCGTCGACATCGAGGTCAACGGCCGCCGGATCGTCCCCATGAGCCAGCTCATCGAGCCCGACCTGGAGACGCTCCTCGAAGACGTCCGCACCCGGGGCGACCGCCAGCACCCCTTCTGGCTCAAGCTCGAATCCGGCGCGCCGCGCACCGGACGGCGATGAGGACCGGGGCGCCCTACATCCGAGCCACCGACGTCCCGCTCAGCCGGCGAACCAGACGGCGCATCTCCAGCACGCTGATCGTCGAGAGCACCCGGGGCACGGGGAGCCCGGTCGTAGCCACGATGTTGTCGACCGACGTCGACTCGGTGCCCACCGCGGCGAGCACCTTCTGTTCCAGGTCGTTGAGCGTCAGCTCGGCCGGGTGGTGGACCACGTGGCCGTCATCCAGTGGGGTGGCTTCGACCAACGGGCCGAGCTCTTCCAGGACGTCGTCGGCCGTCTCGACCAGCTTGGCCCCGTCGCGGATCAGGCGGTGGCAGCCCCGGGCGGTGCGACTGTCGACGCGCCCCGGCACGGCGAACACCTCGCGACCCTGCTCCATGGCGTGACGCGCGGTGATCAACGCCCCGCTGCGGTCGCCGGCCTCGACGATCAGCGTCCCCAGCGACAGCCCGCTAATGATCCGGTTGCGTTGGGGGAACGTGCCGCTGAGGGGCTCGGCGCGGCTGGGGGCTTCGCTCACCAGGGCCCCCGAGGCGGCCACTTCCTCGGCGAGCTTGGCGTGCTCGGGCGGGTAGATGCTCAGCACGCCGCTGGCCAGCACGGCCAGCGTTCGCCCCCCCGCGGCCAACGCGCCGCGATGGGCCGCCGCGTCGATTCCCCGGGCCAGGCCGCTGACGATCGTCAAGCCGGCCCGGGCGAGGCTGCCGGCCAACCGCTCGGCCTGCCTCAGCCCGTATTGGCTCGCGTGGCGCGTGCCCACGATGGCCACCGCCAGCCCGTCTTGCGGCTGGAGGCTCCCTGCGACGAAGAGCACGCCGGGCGGGTCGGGGATCTCGCGCAGAAGGCGTGGATACGGCTCGTCCGCTTCGGTCAGGATACGGACGCCGTGGGCCCGGCAGACGGCGATCTCCTCCTCGGCGTCGATCTCCGTGGCGGCGAGGATCTTCGCCGTAAGCTTCGGCCCCACGCCCGAAACTTCCCGAAGCTCGCTCGGCCCCGCGGCCAGCACGGCCTCGGGCGATCCGAACCGCTCCAGAAGCGCCTGGCGCGTGCGCGGCCCGACGCCCGGAACCAGCGACAACCGGAGCGCATGAACAAGGTCCTCCCGCGGACCACTGCCCGGAGCTTCCTCTGCCTGGCTCATAGCGGCGAAATCCCCCCGTGGCGGCCAGTCGTCGCCGACAGTATACCATCGCCCGAGAGGAAGTACACCATGGGCGCAAAGGATCGCCAGGGCTTGGATGTGCGCGTGGCCCGGCGGCCCAGTCGTTTCAGCATCCCCCGGCCACGGCAACCTTCAGCGCCCGGCGTCCCGCACCGCTCCCGCGCCCGCCGCGTCTGCCGCCGTCCTGCCCCCTATCCTTTGGTCCCTGACCCCTGTCCCCTTCCCCCTGTCCGCCGATCCCTCCCCCCGTCTCCCTCGTCGCGGTAAAATGCCGGAATGAGCGGGCCCGAAAAAACCGCCGCCGAGCTGTTGGCCACGCCGGTCCAGTACGTCAAAGGGGTCGGCGCCCGTCGGGCGGAGCTGCTCGACCGGCTCGGCCTCCGCGCCGCCGGCGATGTGCTCTTCTTCTTCCCCCGCGACTACGAAGACCTCACCGACCGCCGCCAGATCCCCGACCTGGAAGAGGGAGCCCTCCAGACCGTCTGCGGCGTGGTCGAGGAAATCGAGCTTCGCAACACGGGCACCGGCCGTTGCGTGCTCGGCGTCCTGATCCGTTCCGAGGGCGACTACCTCCGGGCGGTCTGGTTCAACCAGCCCTTCATGCAGGACAAATTCACCTACGGCGAGAAGGTGATGCTCTCCGGCAAGCCCAAGCGGGACGGCCTGGTCTGGGAAATGCACCACCCGCGCGTCACCCCCCTGGGCGAAGGCGAGGACGAGCCGGCCGGCCGGATCCTGCCCGTCTACCCGCTCACCGAAGGCTTGCAGCAGTGGGAAATCCGCCGGATCGTACGCGAGTGCCTCGACGCGTACGCGGGGCTTCTCGACGAGGTCTTCCCGGCGGCGTATCTCGAAGACCACGACCTGTGGCCGATCCACCGCGCGCTGGCCGAGATCCATTTCCCCAGCGACGCCGAGAGCCGCGACCGCGCCCGGCGGCGGTTCGTCTACCAGGAGCTTCTCATCCTCCAGCTCGCCCTGGCGATCAAGCGGCACCAGCAGCAGCATCTGCGCCAGGCCCCGTGCCTGGAGGCGACGGCCAAGATCGACGCCCGCATCCGCCGCCTCTTCCCGTTCGAGCTGACCGCCGGCCAGGAGCAGGCGATCGCCCAAATCGCCGCCGACATGGCCCGGCCCGAGCCCATGAACCGGCTGCTGCAGGGCGACGTGGGGAGCGGCAAGACGGTCGTCGCCGTCTACGCCATGCTCTTGGCCGTGGCCCATGGGCAGCAGGCCGTGATGATGGCCCCCACCGAAGTCCTCGCCCGGCAACACGCCCTCACGCTCGACCGGCTCCTCTTCCAGAGCAAGGTCCGTCGGGCGAGGCTGATCGGCGGCCTCTCGACGCGTGATCGCGACAAGCTCCTCGTGGGCATCGCCGGGGGCCAGATCGACCTGGTCGTGGGCACCCAGGCGGTGATCCAGGACGACGTCCAGTTCCGCCAGCTCGGCCTCGTGGTGATCGACGAGCAGCACAAGTTCGGCGTGCGTCAGCGGGCGATACTAAAATACTCCGGCCCGGACCCGCACTACCTGGTGATGACCGCCACGCCCATCCCCCGCTCGGTCACCATGACCTTGTTCGGCGACCTCGACGTCTCGACGCTGGCCGACAGCCCGCCGGGGAGGCAGAAGGTCAACACGTACCTCACCGACGAGTCGAAGCGGGACCGGTGGTGGGAGTTCTTCGGCCGCAAACTCCGCGAGGGCCGGCAGGGCTACGTGGTGACGCCCCTGGTCGAGGGATCGGATCGGGTCCAGGCGGCCAGTCTCGACGAGGCCTACGAGGCCCTGGCCAACGGCCCGTTGGAAGCCTTCCGGCTCGGCCTGATCCACGGGCGCATGGGCCCGGACGAGAAAGACGCCGTGATGGACGACTTCCGCCGGGGCGAGATCCAGGTGCTCGTCTCGACGTCGGTCATCGAGGTGGGCGTCGACGTGCCCAACGCCACCTTGATGACCATCGAGAGCGGCGAGCGGTTCGGCCTAGCCCAACTGCACCAGCTCCGCGGCCGCATCAGCCGCGGCAAGTTCCCCGGCTTCTGCGCCGTCTTCTCCAACGCCCAAACCGACGAGGCCCAAAAACGCCTCGACGCCTTCCAAAAAACCACCGACGGCTTCCGGCTGGCCGAAATCGACTTCCAACTCCGCGGCCCCGGCGACCTCTTCGGCACCCGCCAACACGGCCTCCCCCCCTTCCGCATCGCCGACCTGATCCGCGACCACGCCCTCCTCCAAGAAGCCCGCACCGACGCCCACCACCTCATCACCGCCGACCCGGGGCTCTCGCAGCCCAACCACGCGGGGCTGCGACGGCAGGTGCTCGGGCGGTATGGGAAGGCACTCGATTTGGGCGATGTGGGATAACCTGGCTGTCTCACGTGACGAAAAAAGGTGACAGCCACCAAATCTGGACACTCTGGAGAAGACCGCGCCTGACGGAATACCTGGATTACCCGAATTTGGTGGCTGTCACCTTTTTCACCTTTTTCCGGCGGTTCAAAACTGCGGCACGGCGTCTGTGCGGCGCTGACCGCGGGCCGTTGCCCGACGCGTGGATGGTGAGCCATGCATCCAAAGAGCCCTTGCGGGAGTTTGTCTCGTTTCACCGGATTTGGCACAGAAGCCGGGTCTGGCTGAGCAAAACCTCCTCACTGGCAAATGGCAGCGTAGGCTTCCGAAGCGGCACCAGTCTACTCCTCGCTCTTCAGGTACTTGTCGAACCAGGCGATCTCGAGCTTCATGACGTCGTCCAGGGGTTGGCCCTTGTAGACGTCGTAATGCGCTTTCCCTTGGAGCACGTGATACTCCGTCGGTACGCCGTTCTTCTTGAGGATCTCATGTACCCGTCCCGAATTCTCTTCGATCTTGAAGTAATGTTCCTTCTCGGCATCGATCAGCAGGGTCGGCACTCTGACCCGGTCGGCGTACTGGCCCGGATTGAATAGAGCGATACGCTCGCCATAGGGAGTGCCCTTCAATACACCCGGCGAACCTCCCCCTTGAGGCACCGGGTCGACGAGCCCCCGAGCACGGTCGGATTTCTGCTTGTAGACGGCGTTCAGCCTGGCGGGGAACCGTTTGGTCCAGTCATCGGGCATGCTCCCGACCTGGGCGACCACGCATGCGATGCGACGATCGTGCGCCGCCCGGTAGATCACGTGCCCGCCGCCGAAACTCGTACCCCAGATGCCGATGCGGTCCTTGTCCACCATG
>CAZDHR010000331.1:0-8069 GCA_964505295.1 uncultured Planctomycetaceae bacterium | reverse complement strand
CGGCCGCCCTACATGCACCGCAGCGAGACCGACCCGGCGGACAACTGGTATGCATACACCTATGAGCGGAACGGGCACGTATACGCCAGCTACTGGCAGAACCGGCAGAGCATCGACCGCGGGGAGCCCTCGCCGGCGGTCTACGCCCTGCACGTGCTGGTGGGCCACCACGGGATCTTTTCGCTCACGCCGATGTGGATTCTCACGATCGCCGGTCTGATCGCGTGGTTGTGGCCGGGGGGCGATCGTCGGCTCCGCGAGCTGGCCTTGATGGTGGCCGTGGTCTCGTTGGTCTGTCTCGTCTTCTACCTGTCCCGGTCGCAGGACGATCGCAACTACGGCGGGATGACGAGCGGCTTTCGCTGGATGTTCTGGTTCGCGCCCCTGTGGCTGGTGGCGATGCTCCCGGCGGCCGATTGGGTGGCCCGGCGGACCTGGACCCGGGCCGCCGCGCTCGGGTTGCTGGCCCTCTCCGTCCTGTCGGTCTGCTATCCCACGTGGAACCCGTGGACCCACCCCTGGATGCTCGATTGGCTTCACTATCTGGGCTGGATTCGGGTGTAGTCGCGCGCGAGATGCCGTTGCGTCTGCCGGAGGGGGCGTGTTGGGATGCGGGACGTGTTGGCAGGAAAGACCCTGCACCGGAATCCTTGTCTTCCTGCCGTACATCGCGTACACTGGGTGCCAACCGGCCAAGCACGTACACCGGCCGGCGGTCGTCACGCTCGGTCGATCCTTGGTGAGATTTGCGCTGCTCGAAGGCTCGTCCGCTGACGTTGGCGGCGTGTTCGCTTAACGCGAGCCGCCAAGCGTCCGATTCCCCAAGCCAGGAGCGAGAATCATGCCCATCAAAGTGACGTGCCCTGCCTGCGGACAGAGGTCGAAGGCTCCGGACGAAGCGCTCGGGAAGAAGGCCAAGTGTCCGAGGTGCAAGAAGGAGATGCTCATATCGGCCGACGCCCCCCCGCGAGAAAAGGAGTCGCCGGCTCGGGAAACCGCCGACCCCTCCATCGAGAAAAAGAAACGAACGGTTGCCCTGGTCGAAAAGTACATCGGCATGGATCACCCGGTCGGCGAAATGGAGCAGATGTTCGGGATGGGCGGCTCCAAGCCGGAATATCAGGTCGTCCCCGGCGGCATCGCGCGGACGAGTGACCCGGCGGCGGACATGAAAATCGTCAGCGTTGCCTCGTGCCTTCGCGGCGGCACCGTGTCGTTGAACGATCCCCAGGGTCTCGCCGCCAAAGCGATGGAGGCGATTCGCCACTACGCTTCACTTGCCAAGGTGCGACACTTCTTCCTGCTGCCTTACTATTTACGCACGAAGGTGCTTGTGGAGGGTGCGGAAGTGCCGCCGGAGGAACAGTGCCGTGTTTTCGCCGGCGTGGAGAATGTGCTGCTGGAAATCTACGATGAGCTTCCCGAAGGCGGGACCATCTCAGATGAGGTCGTCGAGGCCAAGATCGATTCGCTGCTCGCTTCGGTCCAATAGCGCGTAGGGTGCGTGAAACGCACCACCTCTCGTAGCGCCCCAAAATGCACGCCGACCCGCTGATCCGGTTGCGTCTTGCGCCGGCATGGAATGGTGCGTTTCACGCACCCTACCGTCTCTCGGTCCGGCGGCGGGCACCGACCCTATTGGACCGCGCGACGCGGCGCGTCACAGATCGATCAGCCACCGGCCGTTGACCTTCTTGAACCGGAGCGAAGTGCTGCCCCCGGCGACGGGGACGGAGAGCTTGCCCGTGGCCGTGTCGCCGCTGATCTGAACGTCGTTGAGCTGCGTCCCGGCGGCCAACACGAGATAGTCGGCGATTTTTTTGTTGTTCGTTTCCAGCCAGGTCATCCCGTCGACAAACAGCGCGGGCTTGTCGGGAACGCTGTCGAGACTCTGCCGCATTCCCTCGGCCATCGCCTGGCCGGGGCTCGTCAGATTTCCCTGACCGTCACGGATTTTGGGGGGCGCGATTGCTCCTGACAGGTTTTACGAAAAAGGCCATGATCCACCAAAAGTCCTTTGTTCACAAGGAGGTGGATCATGGCCGAAGGCTCGGCGGTCGCGTTGCGTCGAGGGCATGCTACCATTTGCCTTCCGATCGAGGAAGGCGAGTATGATTCGATCGGGAAGAACGCGAAGGAGTTTCGGCAGTGGGTGGATCGGTGCTACGCCCGGATGCCGGAGTTGTTTCCGCAGGGCTTCGCGCGAGGGTACGGCATGAAGGACGGGCGTACTTCTAAGAAGCAAGGCGTATGGAGTGGCCGTAGACCTCGTGCCAGATTCCCCGGTGGGTCAGATACTCGTAGGTCGTGTAGTCGGCCGAGCGATCGAGGTAGTCGACGAGTGGCCAGTTCTCGTCGAGCCATCCTCCGTTTCGTTCCGGGCCCCCGCGGCCGTCACCCCAGGCGGCGTTGACAACGTGGGGCCACCAACGGATCGGATTCGCCTCCGGATCATGGAAGTCCCGCACCTCCGCACCGAAGTCGGGAAGCGTCACCGTGACCGGATCGCCCACCTCGCTGACAGGCCCGATCGCCGCGGCCCAGGCTGAAAGGATGACTGTCGCGGATGGTAGCAGCGTCATGGGATTTTCCTCTCGGGTAGCGTCACTTCGGCTTCAGCGAGAGCGTGTTGCCACGCACGTCCACGGCGTCGCAGTCCTCCGTCACCTCGATTGCGCCTTGGATAAGGTCGCGGCCGTCCTCGATGTGATTTCCACGCACCGAGACTTGCGCCGCGTTGAAGATACGGATCGGGACGTGGGGCCGGCCGTCGGCGCCGGTCGGGGCGTCGGCGCCGGCCATCAGACGATTGTTGCGGATGATGGCGTTCTCGGTGCAGCCCACGCTGATCGCCTGATTGCGCCAGTTTACGAACGTGTTGTCCTCGATGAGGATATCGGCGATGCCTCGGTAGGGCGCGGGCTGCCAGCCCAACCGGTTCGTCTTGATCGAAATCGAGGCCGAAGTATCCGAGCGGTAGATCCGCTCCACGTTGCACGACTCAAACGTGTTTCCGCGGATGATGACGTTGCCGGTGGCAAAGCCCTCCGGCCAATCCGGATCGTTGTGCACGACCACGCCGTTGGAGCTGGTTGCCTCGAACCGATTGCCCTCGATCAGCCCGTCGCGCGAGTCGATGAGGATGCCGAACCGGCGCACGTTGCGAAAGGTGTTGTTGCGGAAGACGAACCCGCCGGCGCAGTCGACGTTGAAGAACTGCGGGTCGGTCTTCTGAGAGCCGGTCCTGACGCCGGGGATCGGGGCGTCGAGCGTCACGCGCTGGGTGCCCCTCTCGCGCTGGACTGCTACGACGTTGGCTACGCCGAGCTTCTGCCCCGGCTTCGGATCGAAGACAAGCACGCACGCGCCGACCTCCATCAGCGCGTGCGCCGAGAGCACGAACTCGGTCTCGGAGATGATCTCGGTGCAGAAGGCGCCCTTGGAGTAGAAGTTGGCCCCATCGTCAGCCATGCCCTCGAAAGTGCAGCCCTCGATCCAGGGGCCCGGTCGGGCGATGGGGAAGTGCAGCCCGTCGGCGTTGGACGTGTGCCAGCGGCCCGGCTTGACGACCACCTGGCAGTCGAGAACGGCGATCTCCTTGGTGCCCCCGCCGCCGTAGTCGAGCCCGGGACTCGTGTAGTTGGTGATCCGCTCGAACGTGACGCGCTCGCAGTTGGGACAGAGGATCAGCCCGCCGCCGTTGCGGTCCACGTGGACGTATCGGTCGCCGATCTCGAAATGCACGGCCTGGCCGCGACGGCGAAGCTTCATGCGGAAGGTGCGCTCGCCCACCTTCTCCCACTCATCGCAGAAGTAGACGTTCGGCACGTCGCGTTTCATCCGGCCCGGGACGTTCGGATCCTTGAGCATGCCCCAGCGGATGGAGTCGTAGCCCTTACGGTTCGGGCGTTGCCAGAGCGGGTGGTCCATCGAGAGGTAGCCGGGTTGGACCTCGAAGTCGAACGTGCCCGCTTTGCGGTCCACGGCCCGAACGAACCCTTGGGCAAACGGCGGCGGGTCCCAGTCGACCACGAAGTCGCGCACGATCACGTCCTTGCACGCGTACAGAGCAAGAAAACCCGTCGGCGGCGTGCGGATGATGATCTCGGAACCGTTGCCGGCCAGAATCACCTGCTCGGCTCGTGCCATGGCCAGGGCATCGTTGATGACCTTGGCGTACTCGTCCGTTTCGATGTCGGCGTCGAGGTAGTACCGGCCCTTGGGGAAGCGGACCTCCGTGGGAACTCGCGCCTCGGTGGCCTGCTTCATCGCGGCGCGAATCCCCGCCACGTCGTTCTCGTCGTCGTCCGGCACGGCCCCGAAGTCGGTGACGTCCAGCACCTGCTCGACGGGGAAATCACGCAGCGGCTCGCGCCGCGGCGTAAGTTGCGGCTCGGTCACCCGCACATCCACGGCGTTCTCGTACGCAGTGTTCTTCTGAACGCCGGAAACCGGCGGCGGCTCGGCCATGCTCGCCGTTGTCAGAGCGAAAACCGCTCCCAGAAACGCGGCGACGCCGTCGAGCCTGATAGGAGGGGCCGGAATCGTGCCTCGCGCCCAACGTGTGGGAGCCCTGCGTTCGCGGATGGGGGCAAGGCACTCCGCGTTTACGGCGGAAGGGTACTGATTCGCCACGTTTTCATCCACCTTCGACACTCCACTCCGGCAAGGCGCGACAACGCGCAAGCCAATGTGTACAACACGGCTCGTACGGCAGTGGTTGCGGCGGATCGGCCTTGAGTGGTCACGGTCTGTGTGTTCGTATGGCGCCTTGTAGACCGCGAGCAGCCCATCAGGGGCCTACCAAGCAGGGTCTCAAACCGGTGGATCCGCCTCAGAGCCTTCCGCGGCTTGGCTCCCAGGATTCTGAGGCCCCTCGCCGTAGAGCCCCGGCCTCAGCAGCTCGTCGATGCCGTCGGCCACGAGCTCGTTGATGTTGACGAACGTGATGCCGCAACCCTCGCCGAGCTGTTCGGCGATCGCCGGGATGGGCCAGCGGGTCATCCGGACCCAGATCGAGTCCTGCCCCGTTCGCTCGGACAACATCATGGCGCAGGTCAGGTTGCGAAGGTCATCGTCGGTGCACAGGAAGTAGGCCTTGCCCACTTCGCCGGCCAGCTCCAGGTCGTTGATGTCGGACTGCACGAACGCGACCCGGTCGGCGCGGCCATGCGCCCTCGCCGCTGCGCGAACGGCGCCGGATCGGTCCTTCACGTCCACGACCCGGATCTCCAGGGCCTCTTCGGGGCTGATGCTGCGCAACAGCGTCTCCAGCAGGCTCCGGCCGAACTTCCCGAAGCCGAGAATGAAGACCTCGTTCACGGAGGCGCGTGCCTGTTGGCTGAATTCCTGCTCGAGCATCTTGGTGGCGGCGATGTCGTAGGTGTCGAAGAACTCGATGCTGAGCGATCCGATGTCTCGTATCGCCCGGTCGGCCGTGCTCGCCAGCCTGTCGTCGGCAACGTGGGTCCAGATCGGCACGGTGCGTTCCCGTGTGGCAGGGAGCCAGGCGCACGCCGCGACCGCGCCCTCGAGGTTGGTCAGGTCGTCACCCGAGGTGAACACCACGGCGCGCGCACGCCGCACCCCGGCCCGTTCGAGGGTGGTCTGGGAGTGGAAGCTGCCCCAGACCATGGGCACCTGCTCCTGGGCGCACCACTCCTCGAACGCCGAAGGCGGGCCGAGATCGACGCCCACGACAGGGATGCCGTGATGATCCAGTGCCGCCGCGACGATGCGGCCGGTGCGACCCACACCGCAGACCACGACGTGATCGGACAGCCGCCACAGCCGCAGTACCGGAGTCAGGCGGAACACCTGGCTGGCCGCGGTCCACGCGACGGAGAGGGAAACGATAGGCGCCGCAAAATGGATGAAGATGAGAGCCCACGAGTTGGGGAAGCGGGGCAGATCGTGCTCAAACACGAAGAGCCGCAGGGTGTAGTACAGGGCCTCGGTGAAACGTACATCTCCGTACTCTCGCGGGAAGGCATAGAGCCCGATCCCCAGGATGACGGCGATCGAGACCGCCCACCACTTCGACATCGCCCGTGCGCTACCGAGCCCTCGGACCATCGTGCTTCCTCCTACCACCTCTCGTAGTGTCCCTGTTGGAAAGCCCACGGATTCATCGAGTAGACGAGGTCCTCGACTTCCGCATCATACAGCGTGTCCCAGTGAGGATGCTTCGTGACGACATGATACCCCAGCTCGCCCCTATGCTCGCCGCCGAAGAGGGCGACGATCTCCGCCAACATCTCGGGCCCCTTGTCCTCCAAACGATACACTCGGACGTTGTTGGGAATCACCCCATCGATCTCTATGTAGGCGTTATATGGAAGCCAAGGCTGTCTGGGCTTGGCCGCCGCCGCCCTGAGAAACCCCTTGAACGATCCGGCCTCGACTGCGAGTTGCACTGTAGGGGCTTGGCCGGCACCATAAAGCCCGTCGCGATGGATCCTCAGCATGAAGTAGTAGAGAGAAACCATCCGGGCATAGGGGTTACGGATCAGGGTGACGATGGTATCCCATACGTTGACCTTCCCATGTCCCCGATTATGGAGCGCCTGCAGCGTGATATGCTTGTCGATCCGAGTGTTCGGGTGTAGGTCACAGCATCTGCAGATATGGCTGACCAGCGAGGTCCCCCCGGTTTTCGGGATGTGGATAAAAAGAGTGTGATTATTATATAGCATCGGCTTTCCTTGCGGTGACTCATAGCGATCTCAATCCCACAGCATTCCGGAGTTTACCATCGATGGGCCTCGTGTTCCACTGACCGGCCGAGATGTCGAGCTGATTTTGTGCTGTGAGCGAGGGAAACCAGGCGTACAAGCAGCAGCGGATGGGTATTTCGCCGGCTATGGGGCCAAAACACGTCCGACCGCCCAAGAATCGCACCCGAGGCGATGGCATGGATATGGGAATAACAGCGGTACCCGCGCGTGGTGGCGCGGGACGAGGGGTGTGCCGGGGAGCTGAAGCGGCGCACGCTGATGAACCTCTACAACGAGCGGCCCACACCTAGCTCGACCTGGCCCGTCGGAAGCTCGACGAGTCCGTCTTCTCCGCCTACGGGTGGAACCCCGCCCTCTCGGACGACGACCTGCTGGCCAAGCTCCTCGACCTTGACCTCCAACGGGTGAGATCCGGCTGAATCACCGTGCCCGATCGTCCCATTCGCTTTTGGAAGACTTTCTTCCATAATGGCCCCGCCGCTCCCTACCCGGCTTGATCGCTTGTTGCGGGGCGAGGAGGGAGGGTGTTCTTCCCAACGGGAATCGGGCGATCCAGCGTGATCGCCCCCGAACGAGCCGCCACCTGGAATCGGCCGATCCTTGCGCTCGATGGAGTCCGACGATACCGGATTTCGGCGGCGGTGCACGGACCTCCCTCAGGCGAGAGCCGCCCGCCCGTCTGGTTGTCCCCGGCTTTCTCCAGTGTTATTCTGTCGTGGGAGGAAGATGCGGCCGGACCGGCGATGCACTGCTGTGGGGAGGGAAGGCGGCAATCGGCGGCGTGGCCGTTCCGTCAACGTTTTCGGGAAGGATCGGACTCGGACCAGAACGGGGAGACCACACATGAGAACGACCAACGACGCTTCGCTTCGGACCCATCGCGGCATCAACCGCCGGCACATGCTGCAAGTCGCGGGGCTCGACGTCCTCGGCCTCACGCTGGGGAACCGGCTCCTGACGGGAGAGGCCAGAGCGGCCGGCCCGCCCGACGCCAGCGCGATCGCACCGCTGAATCGCTTCCCCCGGATGGTGCAGCACTACTTCGTGGATCGCGTGCGCCGGGCTGAGAAGGCGTGCCTCCAACGGCAGGCGAGCCTGAAGACCAAGGCCGACGCCGAGGCCTACGTTCGCTCCGTGCAAGAGAGAATCCGGGAGAGCTTCGGGCCCTACCCCGAGAAGACGCCGCTGAAAGCGCGGATCACCGGCGTCGTGGAGCGGGACGCCTACAGGATCGAGAAGGTCATCTTCGAGAGCCGGCCCGAGTTCCTCGTTACGGCCAACCTCAGACCTCCTGACATAGGCCCTTCAGGAAGTGAGCGGTTCGTGGGGCTC
>CAZDHR010000330.1:0-8087 GCA_964505295.1 uncultured Planctomycetaceae bacterium | reverse complement strand
CAAACGGATCAGGTAGTCGAGCCGGGTGAGGTCGATTTCTTCCTTCGGGGTCTCAAACTTCCCACACGGCCTGTCTTCGACCGGCTCTTCGAGCACGATCTCGACCGGGCCCGTGTCGTCGGTACCCAGGGCCCGCTGGATCTGGTCGTAGGAGTGCGTGCCCCAGCCGGTCACGCCGTAGCAGCGTCCGCCGCCGTCGTAGGCCCACCAGGTGGACCAGCCGCGATGGAGCCGCCGGTTGTAGGGCCGGAACTCGGCCTGGTTGGTCCAGGTGTCCCACCATCCTTCCTTGCCGCCCTCGGGCAAGGGCTCGGTGGGGCCGCCCGGCCAGCGGCTCGGGCCGACGAAATTCGGCGCAAGCACCGTCTTGATCTTGCCGATCGCCCCGTTCTTGACCAGGTCGCTGGCCCAGTTGTTGATGGGCATCGACCGCTGCTGCGTGCCGACCTGGGTCACGCGCTCATACTTCCGCGCCGCCTCGACCATGTAGCGTGCCTCGGAGATGGTCAGGGCCATCGGCTTCTCGATGTAGACGTCCATCCCGGCCTGCATCGCGTGGACGGCGACCCACGCCCGGGCGTGCGTGGTGGTCTCGATCATCACGCCGTCGAGCTTCTCCTTGTCGTACATCTCGCGGAAGTCTTCGTAGGTCTTCCAGTTCTGGCCCTGGCCGACGGCCTTGACGAACGAGTCGCACAGCGGCTTGAAACAGTCGCAGACGGCCACGATCCGCATCTGGGGAATGGGGCTCTGCTTCAACTCGTTCATGATCCCGCGTGCCCTGCCCCCCAGCCCGATCACCGCCACGTTGACGATCTCGTTGGGGCCGGGTGCCCCCCAAACGTGTGAGGGAATCAGATAGGGCACCGCAAACGCCGCCCCGCCCGCCTTGAGTGCTTCACGCCGTGTGTACCCATTGCGTGTCATGTCCTTTGCTCCTGTTGATTTCCAAGCTCGCCCGCGACGCACGTGCCGCAGACTGACCGTGCATCGTGGATGATTCCGTGTTCGTCGCGGCTGAGCGGACAACCCGCTCTTCCGGCTGTCCTCTACATTACCCAGAACACTTTCGGCTGGCAAGCAATTCGGGGGAAATCATCGAGGCTCGCCGGACCTCGCGTGGAGGTAGGTCGAAATCGATTTGGGAGACTTCCGGGCGAAGCCGCAAGCGGCATGAGGTAGGAAACACCACGCGATCACCGGGGTCGACACGCTACCGACGCCGCGACCAGACGGGCTCGATCATCTCGCCGTTCAGGCGGTCCCAGGCTTGCTGAAGCTCCTGGAGCTTCTCCGGTTGGCTCCCGGCCAGATCGTTCGACTCGCCGACGTCGTCGGCCAGATGGTAAAGCTGCCAGGCCGAGCCGGAGCGGCCGCGGGGGTTGCGCGCGAGTTTCCAGTCGCCTGCGCGGAGGGCCGATCGCCGATCACTGGCCGGAAATCGGAGGCGGGGCTTGACTGGGCCGCCCGAGCCAACTAAGCTAGCGCCAAGTGGTCATATGAGTATAGCACCCGACCGCCCCGTCGCGGCACAGGAGGGCCAGATCGTGTCCGTCGCCGAAGTCATCCATTCCCGACGCCGGGAGACCGTCGTCGAGGGCATTGCGCAGGGACTCATCCGCTACATCGCGGAGAAGGGGCTCAAGGCGGGGGACCGACTACCTCCCGAGAGGGAGCTGGTGCAGATGGTCGGGGCCAGCCGGCTGCCGCTTCGGGAAGCACTCTGCGTGCTCAAGGGCCTGGGGATCGTCGAGGCCCAGCATGGGAGGGGGGTTTTCGTGAAACCCCTGGATCTGGGGGCCATCTTCGGCATGCTCTCCCCGCTCCTGCGGACCCACGCGGAGATCGACATCCGCCACATCTTCCAGGTGCGGCTGCATTTGGAGGCAAGCGTCGCCGAGCTGGCCGCCACCAGCCGCACCGACCGGAACCTCGAAACCCTCGGCGATGCGCTCGCCGGGATGCAAGCGGGTCTGCGCGAACGGCCGGTCTACATCCAGCACGACATGGCGTTTCACCAGGAGTTGGCCCGGAGCACCGACAACCCGATCTTCCACGTGTTCATGGCCTCGATCACCGACCTGCTCGCGGAAGTCCAATTCCTCTACCGCGACAACGTCGATATCCGACGGCACGCCCTCGGCGAGCACGCGGAGATTCTGGAGGCAGTCCGCACGGGCGACGGCCAACGCGCGAGAGCCGCCATGCAAACCCACCTTCGCCACGCCATGCAGAGGATGTGAAACGGTTGGCCGCCGCCCGCCGCCGGACGATTCCAAGAACCGGAGGACGAGATGATCGCCAGGACGCATCTGGTCGGCTTCGCGGCCGCTTGGATCTTGGGGGCGCTTGCCTGGTCGTCGGCGGGATTGGCCGACGAAGCATCCGCCTTTCAGGGCACGTCACTCTACGTCCGAAGTGAGAGCATCGCGTCGACGATGTCGGCCACTCGGGTGCGGTACGTCGGGTGGCTCGCCGAGCAGAAACCCGTCAGGGCCGCCGTGACGCTCGGCCCGTGGCACGTCACCGAGCCGCTTCGCGGTTCGCCTGTCCACGCGGAACGTTCATCAAGAATCGCAACTGACTGAACTTCGGAGGGATTGCCCGATGCGCTGTTCACGACTCAGGCGGCCGTGGCATTTCGTCCTACTACTTCTCTCCTCTATCGCCACCGGCTCGTTCGCCGATGCAGGAAAAGATGCCACCTACGGGGCGATCGAGCCGACGGCCATCGACAAACCCCTGATCGCCCACTGGAGGTTCGACGAGCAGCTTGGCAACCGATGCCGCGATTCCAGCGGCAAGGGCTGCGATGCCTCGCCCGAGCGGGGCGCCGCGAGCCTGCGCAGGGTGCAGGGCCTGTTCGGCGGCGCGATGAGCTTCTCCGGCAAGCACAAGCTCCAGGTGCCCAAGAAGCCCGAGTTCGGCGAGATGCCCAAGATCTCGTTGTCCGCCTGGGTCATGCCCGTTGAGTTTGAGAAGTACAACGAGATCTTCCGCAAGGAGGACGGCGACGAGCGCGTGCTGTTCGCGTTCCAGGAGGCAGGGACGATCCTGTCGCTGGGGCTCAACGTGGGCGGCTACGTGGAGTGCGACGCGAAGATCGACCCCGCCCAGGTGCTCGACGGCGGGTGGCACCACTGCGCCGGCACGTTCGACGGCCGGCACCTGCGCGTGTATCTCGACGGGAAGGAGATCGGGTCGCTGGAGCGGCCGGGCAGCATCGCGGCCGGCGGCCCGGCGCCCGGATGCATCGGCTCATCGAACGGCGGCGAGTGTTTCCTGGGCACAATCGACGAGTTGCGGATCTTCGCCGACGCCTTGACCGCCGACGAGATTGCCCGGGTTTACCAGAACGGGCTGGACGCCGTGGCTCGGATGTCCGAGCCGGTCGAGGCCGGCGAGCCGAAGGTCGACAAGCCGCTCGTGGCCCACTGGACGTTCAACGAGCGGGGCCCCACGGCCACGATTCACGAGGCCTCGGGCGTCGAGGGCCTGTGTGTCCAGGCCGATCGCAGCGTGCCCCGCACTCGGGGCGTTCACGGCAATGCCCTGGACCTCTCCGGCAGTCACCGGATTCGAGCGGCCGTCGGCCCCAAGCTGGAAGGCTTGTCGAAGGTCACGTTCTCCGCGTGGGCCAGGCCGACCGACCTGGCCGGCTACCGCGAGATCTTCCGCCAGGAATGCCCCGAGCGGCTCCTCTTCGCGTTCCAGCACAACGGCACG
This sequence comes from uncultured Planctomycetaceae bacterium, assembly GCA_964505295.1. Lineage (GTDB taxonomy): Bacteria > Planctomycetota > Planctomycetia > Pirellulales > Thermoguttaceae > DATKZH01. Next base: position 4,361 of record CAZDHR010000330.1, on the reverse strand, counting down.
ATCCTGTCGCTGGGGTTGAACGTGGACGGGTACGAGGAGTGCGACGCGCGAATCGATCCCGCCCAGGTCCTCGACGGCGCCTGGCACCACTGCGCCGGCGTGTTCGACGGCCGCACGATGCGGGTGTATCTGGACGGGAAGGAAATGGGCTCGATGGAGCGGACCGGGGCCCTTGCGACCGGAAGCGTTGCCCCCGCCTTCGTCGGCTCCAGCAGCGGAAACGGCGAGCACTTTCAAGGGGCGCTGGACGACCTGAGGATCTACAAGGAGGCGCTTAGCCCGGAGGAGATCGCGTCGTTGTATCGGGGCGGGCTCGATTCGGTCGCCCGGTTTGCCGACGAGTTGGAGAAGGAGTTGGCCGGATTCTTCTCGCCCGAGAATTCGTTCGCCGAGACCCTCGCCAACTCGCGGAAGCGCTACGTGGAGCAGCGGATCGAGCTCGACCGCGATTTGGCCGCGGTGCTACTGACCAAGCTAAAGGCCCAGTTTCCCGAGGACTACGAGAACTTCCTCCATTGGACCGGCGCCAACCCGATCCGGTACCTCACCGCCGAGGACAACGACTTTCTGATGAGCGAGGCGAGCCGGCTCGTGGACCTGCTGGTCGAATACAAGCCGCTCACCGAAGCGCAGTGGAAGAAGCAGACGCCGGAACAGCTCCGCAAGTGGAAAGAGGCCGAGAAGATCCAAGAGCGGTTCGAGAAGCTCGCGGCGCTTGGACCGGAGGCGCGATTCTCGCCCGAGTGGATCGACATTGTTTTCGCGGCGGCCCAGCGGATCGACTTCCGGCCGTCGGTCTCCGAGGCGGTGGCCCCGTACGTCAAGCCCCAGACGCCGCCGGTCGTGAACCTCACGGCGGCCGAAGCCCGGGAGGCCTTAGAGCGCGACTGGCTCCACCAGGCCGACGGTAAGCCCACGCCGGAGCGGATCCGAAGCGAAATCCGGTGGACGCGCGAGCAGGCCGAGCGAATCGGGCGTGAGGCGGGCGGGGGCGTCGATTTTTCCGCGGAGCTTGCGGCGCTCGACGGATTGGAGAAGCAAGCGGACGCGATCTCCGAGCCGGACCAGAAGCTCTATTTCCAGGTCCGGGAAGTCAAGCGCCGGATCATGTTCCGCAATCCCGCGGTCGATTTCGACAAGGTCCTGTTCGTCGACATGCCTTTCCCACAAGGCAAGGAGTGGCCGCACGAAACGCGGCACCGGCTGGGCTACATGGCGGTGCCCGGAGGGCGGCTGACGATCCTGGAAGGTCTCTCGCCCGAGGGCAAGCTGACGCAGCTCATGCCCCAACCTCCTTTCCACGGCTCCTTCTGGCGCCCCGATCTCTCGTACGACGCCGAGCGGGTGGTGTTTTGCTTCAAGCCGCACAACGAGAAGTCGTTCCATTTGTACGAGATCCACGTCGACGGCACCGGATTGCGCCAGCTCACCGACGGCCCATACGACGACTTCGACCCGATCTATCTGCCCGACGGAGAGCACATCGTTTTTTCGACGACGCGGGGGCATACCTACATCCGCTGCATGCCCCCGACCAACGCGTACGTGCTCGCCCGCTGCGACCGGGACGGCAGGAACATCTTCCTGGTCTCCCGCAACAACGAGACCGACTACCTGCCCTCGGTGATGAGCGACGGGAGGGTCCTCTACACTCGATGGGAATACACGGATAAGCCGCTGTGGCGGGTGCAGTCCTTGTGGACCATGAACCCCGACGGCACACAAGTGGCCACGTTCTGGGGGAACCAGAGCGTCTGGCCCGACCTGTTGAAGGACGCCCGGAATATCCCGAACAGCCGCCGGGTGATGTTCACCGGCAGCGCCCACCATAACTGGTTCAACGGGTCGGTGGGGATCATCGATCCCGATCGAGGCTTCAACTTCCCGCGCGGCCTGACGAAGGTCACCGCCGACGTCGAATGGCCCGAGTCGGGCAACGGGCCGGTCGACCCGGTCGAATCGCCCCGCTACCACTCCAGCGGGAAGTACGCCGCGTACTACTCCCCCTATCCGCTCGGCGAGCATGATTTCCTCGTCTCGGCCAACCGGACCGGCAAGTTCGTGCTCTACCTGATGGACGTCGACGGCAACCGGGAGCTTGTCTACGAGGGCACCAACAACATCTTTCACGCCCTGCCCTTGAAGCCCCGCAAGAGGCCGCCGGTCCTGGTCGACCGCGTCGCTTGGCCGAATCGAAAGGACGGCTTGTCCCCAAAGCCCGGCGTGATCTACTCGGGCGACGTCTACCACGGGGCCCCGAGCGAGCTTCACGGCAAGGCGAAGTACCTGCGCGTGCTGAACATCGAGCACAAGACGTACACCTACTGGCACAAGAGGCCGTACCTCTCCACCGGGCCGGTGGTGTCGATCGTGCAGTCGGAGGGCGTCAAGCGCGTGCTCGGCACGGTCCCCATCGAGCCGGACGGCTCGGTGGCCTTCCACGCCCAACCGGGCATCCCGCTCCACTTCCAGCTTCTCGACGAGAACTACCGGGCGCTCCAGACGATGCGGAGCTTCACCGGCGTGATGCCCGGCGAGCGCCGCGGCTGCCTCGGCTGTCACGAGCTGCACAGCACCACGCCGCAGCACGAGAATCGGAGGAGGCTGGGAAAAGGGAACGCAGCTCTTTTGCCGGAACGGCCCGAAGGGTGCTTCGCACAAAAGAGCTGCGTCCCCTTTTCACCGATCGCCCTCTCGAACGATCCGCGCGAGATCACGCCGCCGCCGTGGAAGCCCGACACCGTGAGCTACGAGCGCTACGTCCAGCCCGTCCTCGATAAGTACTGCGGCAAGTGCCACCAGGGCGATGGCGAGGGCCGCAAGACACTCGATCTGACGTTCCGGCCCGGGTTCCTCATCTTCAACGAGCCCTACGTCACCCTGACCGGCAAGCCGAGCTGGGGCCGGCCGTACGATCAGCCCAAGGAGCCGCCTCCCGGCTGGGGCATTGCGGGCATGCTGATGGTCGAAGCCTACGACCAGCGAGATCCCAATGGCTACCGAACCCTCCCGCCGATGACGTCGCTATCCTACAAGAGCAAGCTGATCGAGATCGCCTCCAGCGGGAAGCACAACGACGTGAAAGTCGATCCGGTGAGCCTCCGCCGGCTCATCGCCTGGGTCGACACGATGTGCCCCTACCGCGGCGCCGAGGAAGTCCGGGCGATCCCCAACCCCGAGTTCCAAGGCATCGACTGGCTCGCCATCCGGCCCAAAATCCAAACCGCCCCGACGATCGTGCGCCCCGGGCCGTTGGATTGAAGGAAAAAGGGGGAAAAGGGGACAACCTACTTCGCTGGAAGCGAACCACGTCCTTCTTCGCGGAGAAAGTAGAATGCCCCCTTTTCCCGCCTCCAAACCTAGCACACCCGCCCGCCGCAGTCAATAGTTGTGTATGGTGTCCCCGGAATTCCCGTGGTGTTTGCCCTGGTTTTTCAGCCCTGACCAACCGCTCATCGCACGATTTGGTGCAGGAGCCGCTTTCCGACAGGGTACGGGTTCAGCGCAGTGTAGGCTTCGGCATATCGGGCATGGGACTGCCAGCCACGGAAACCGGCGGTAACCAGTTTCATGTCGCCGTGGGTCCACAGCGGGATCGGCTGCTCGCCGGATTTATTGATCCAGATTCTCGCACGCGGGCGGGCCTCGCCGTAGATCTTCTCGTCGAAGAAGTTGACCCGCCCGATGACCTGGCCGATCACGTCGCTGATGTCGACGAAGATATTGGGCTTGAACTGGGAGATGGTCGGGTAGATCTCGTAGGCATACATTTCCTGGCGGAAGGGCACGAAGGTGCCCAACACCCGGGTCGCGTCGCGCACGGCCCGCTCGGCAATGTAACCCACGGTCGCGTGGTCGGAGGGCGACGGTTCGTACGGGTTGTGGAACACCGTGATGTCGGGCCGCACGTCGATCACGATCCGGGCCAGCTTCTTGATCGCCTCCAGGGTCCTGGGCACCTGTTGATAGCCGTAGCCCATGAAGCGCTTCTCGACGCCCATCTTGGCTGCTTCGTCCAGAACGAGCCGGCCGACTTCCTCCGGCCTGTTGCGGACCGGCTGGCAGCCGGAGGTTGAGAAGTCGCTGACCATAGTAACCATCACCACGCGGTGCCCTTTGCCCAGCGCCCTAGCGATCAGGCCGCCGGCCCCGATTTCACAGTCGTCGATGTGGGCGCCGATCGCAAGAATTGTCTTGGGCGGGGTCTCCGCGGACTTCTCCTCACTCTTGGCCCCGCTACTCAGGGTCCCGACCAGCGCGGCCGCCCCGGCCGCCCCAGTCAAAAACTGACGTCTGTTCGGATCGTTTTGCATGGCACGTTATCTCCTGTTTGGGCTCTTCCGTTTCTAGACACCACCGAC
>CAZDHR010000329.1:0-8103 GCA_964505295.1 uncultured Planctomycetaceae bacterium | reverse complement strand
AGGGCCGCCTCTCCCTTACCCACTGGTAGGAGCAGGAAAGGCTCTCTGTAGCCGCTCGATATCGGTGAGTTGGCCGCGGTTTACATCCCTGCCGCTGCCCGCAGGTCGCCCGCCCGATCCGTCTTTTCCCAGGTGAACTCCGGCTCGCTGCGTCCGAAATGGCCGCCCGCCGCGGTTAAGCGGTAGAGGGGGCGGCGCAGGTCGAGATACTCGATGATCTTGGCGGGAGTGAGGGGGAACAGTTCCCGGACCAGCTCGCAGAGGCGCCCGTCGTCGATCTTGCCGGTGCCATCGGTCTCGACCGCCACGCTCACCGGATCGCTGACGCCGATCACGTAGGCCAGTTGGAGCTCGCAGGAGTCGGCCAGTCCGGCGGCGACGATGTTCTTGGCGACGTGCCGGGCCATGTAGGCGGCACTGCGGTCGACCTTGGTGGGGTCCTTGCCGCTGAAGGCCCCGCCCCCGTGACGCGCCCAGCCGCCGTAGGTGTCGACGATGATCTTCCGGCCCGTCAGTCCGCAGTCGCCATGCGGGCCGCCGACGACGAATTTCCCGGTCGGGTTGACGTGGTAGGTGACCTGGCCGTTGACCAGCTCCTCGGGGAGCATCGGCTTAATCGCCTTTTCGATCAGCACTTCGCGGATTTCCGCCTGACCGACCTCGGGGCCGTGTTGCGTGGAAACGACGACCGTGTCGATCCGCAGCGGTTTGTGGCCGTCGAAGGCGACCGTCACCTGGCTCTTACTGTCCGGGCGGAGCCACGCGATTTCCCCCTTCTGGCGGGCCTCGGCGAGCCGGTTGGTGATGCGGTGCGCCAGCGCGATCGGCAGCGGCATCAGCTCGGGCGTGTGGTTGCAGGCATAGCCGAACATCAGGCCCTGGTCGCCCGCCCCGACGTCCTTGCCACTCGCTTCGTCGGCGTCGACCCCCTGAGCGATGTCGGGGCTTTGGCGGTCGAGCGAGAGCATGATCGCACACGTGTCGGCGTTGATACCCCAGACATCGTCGGTGTACCCGACGTGCCGGATCGCGTCGCGAATCACGTCCGGATAATCGACCTTCGCCTCGGTGGTGATCTCCCCGGCGACCACGGCGATTCCCGTAGTGACCAGCGTCTCGCAGGCCACGCGGCTGTAGGGATCTTCCGCCAGCAGGGCGTCCAGGACCCCATCCGAGATCTGATCCGCGAGCTTGTCGGGATGCCCCATGCTGACCGCTTCGCTGGTAAACAGAAACCTACCCTTTGCCACGAGGCCGTCCTCCTTTCGCAACAGTATTCCTCCCGCGGATGCCGCACCCCCGGGGGGCCAATCAAGCCTACCATTATATTCGCGTTCGTCGCCGGCTCACAAGGCGGTAGTTCGCGGCTGGCCCAAACGGTCGTTGGCAACCACACTACCGGGGTGAGTATGGGGACCGGAGGAGACGGGAAAGGACCCCGCCGCCCTGTCGACGGGAAGTTCGCGCCGCGAGAATCCGCGGCTTCAGGCGGCCGCGACGGCGCCCGTGTCGTGTCGGGCATCGTTGTCGTCCAGCAGGGCGTCGAGCAGGCGGAAAGTGCGTTCGGTCGCCCCGAGTTGCCCGGCCACCAGGGCCCTGGCCCGATCGCCCAACGCGGCCGCCTCGTGCGGGGCTTCCAGACAGCGGCGGACGAAGCCGGTCAGTTCGGCGCCGTCGTGTACCACCACGGCCGCGTCCCGGGCCAGCATCGCGGCCACGATATCGCGGAAATTTCGCGTGTTGGGGCCGAACGAGACGGCGGCCCCGTACGCGGCCGGCTCGATCATGTTCTGCCCGCCCCGGGGGCCCATGCTACCGCCCACGTAGGCGATCTCGGCCGTGCCCCACCACGCGCCAAGCTCGCCGACCACGTCGACCAGGAGCACCCGGGCTTCAGGGTTCGGGCCTTCGTGCTCCAGCTCGGTCCGTCGCTGCCAGGCCAGTCCCGAGTCGTCTACGAGCCGGGCCACCGCCGGGAAGCGATCGGGATGCCGGGGCACCAGGATTAGGCGCAGTTGGGGCCACCGCTCAGACAGTTCCCGATAAGCGGCCAGGCAGAGCGATTCCTCCGGCTCCTGCGTGCTGCCCGCCAGGAAGACCACGTCGTCGTCGGCCAAGCCGGCCAGCCGGCGGAGCCGCCGGGTCGTCGAGTTGTCCCGGTCCGTTTCCGCCCCGTCGTACTTCATCGAACCGGTAACGCGCACCGCCCCCGCCGGAGCGCCGAGCCGGCGAAACCGTTCGGCGTACGTCTCGTCCTGGACGGCCAGAAGGTCGATCTGGCCCAGCAGCCGGGCCACCAGCGGGCGGATCCGGCGATACCCGCGGTAACTGTGCTCGCTCAGCCGGCCGTTGATCACGGCCACCCGGGCCCCCGACCCCCGCACTGCCCGGACCAGGTTCGGCCAAAGCTCCAGTTCGGCCAGCACCAGGAGGTTGGGCCGCACCCTGCGCACGGCCGTTCGCACCGCCCAGGTGAAATCCAACGGGCAATAGAATACGGTCAGGTGTGGGTATTTCTGCCTGGCCAGCGCCAAGCCGGTCTTGGTGGTAGTCGAGACGACGCACTCGCAGTCCGGTCGGTTCCGGGCGAGGTGGTCGATCAGCGAGGCCAGCAGATTGACCTCGCCCACGCTGACCGCGTGCAGCCAGACGCACGTCCGTTCCGACTCCCGCCACGGCACCCGCCCCAGCAGCTTCTGGCCGAATCCCTCCCGGTACTTCCCTTTGCGAACCGCTTGAACGGCGAGCCACGGCAGCGCGACCAGGATCAAGAGCAGGTAGACGAGATTGAGCAGATAGGGCACTTGAGGGCTTCCCTTCCCGACGCTTGTGAGGGCCGCTTGCGGCTTCGCCTCCGGGATCTGCACTGGCTTGGATCCTACGCCCCTCCCGACTTCCCGCAGCACTTCTTGTACTTCTTTCCACTTCCACAGGGGCACGGGTCGTTGCGGCCGACGCGTTGGCCGCGGTGGCGGAACGGTTGCGGCTTGCGGTCGGCCTCGGTGCCGTCGATGGCGGCTTGCTGCTGGTCGGCAATCTCGCTGGCGCCGGGTGCTTCTTCGTGGACGGCTCGCGCTTCCCGGAAGGTCGAGGCGAGCAGGCCGGGTGGCAACTGCTCCGACTTGAAGATCATGTCGGTGACGCGCTCGCCGATCGAGGTCCACATTTGCTCGAAGGTCCGCATGCCCTCGCGCTTGTACTCCACCTTGGGGTCGACCTGGGCGTATCCTCGCAAGCCGACGCCGCTGCGCAGGTGGTCCATCACGAGCAGATGGTTTTTCCAGGCCGTGTCGAGATGGTGCAAGAGCAGAAAGCGCTCCAGGCGGCGCATCTCGCGCCGGTATCGCTCTTCGACGGCCGCGGAGAGCCGGCGCTCGAGCTTTTCCCGCTCCATCCCGATCATTTCCTCCGGCGCCAGGTCGTACTGGAGCTTCTCCTTAAGCCAACCGGAGAGCGATCGCAAGAGGCCGTCGTGGCGAGCCGAAACGCGCGACCCTTCCGGCGCAGGCTCCGCGTCGAACAACTCCGCCACGCGCTTCCGCACCTCAGCGGCCACCTGGCGCCCTTCTTCGGCGTGGCGTCGGCTCTGCTCGAGCAGGAGGGCCTCGATGTCGTGGCGCTGCTTGGCCTTCAGATCGGCGACCGACAGCTCGACGCCGAACCGTTCCTTCACTCGCTTGACCACTTCCTCACGGACGTAGCGTTTATGGCCGACGGCGTCTCGCGCGGTGGCCTCGGCCAGTACCGCCATCACCGGAAACTCGGCCTCCTTGTTCTCGTAGGCGGTCCTCGCCTTCTCGCGGATCAGGTCTTTCAGCGGCTCTGGTTCCAGACGGCGAATCTCCTCGATATCCAACTCGATGCCGAACTTCGCGCGGACCCAGAAGCAAGCCCTTTGCAGCCCGAAGTCGGGATCGAGGTACCGGGCCCCCTCGCTCAAATCCGTGTTCTGGATGACTTCGACGGCTTTCTCCAGGAGCACTTCCGCGAGCTGCTCGCGGCCGACCTGCCTCAGCTTGTGGTCGCGAAGGCCGAGTTGCCAGCGGGTGTTGACGGTCTTGGCCAAGGCCGCCCAGTTCCATTCCCTGGAATCGACGTCTTCGGGCAGGTTCTCCTCGATCAGGTCGAGCACCTGGCCTTCGGCCAGACGTTCCGCCGCGTCTTTGGCGTAGGTCTCCGCGGTCTCGAAGTCCATGTCGCGGAAGTCACGGGCGTCGAGATCGACCGACAATTGCTTGCGGGCCCACTGGGCGAAGGTCTCCGCTCCGTAATCCCTGGCCAGAAACTGGCCGAGATGGTAGTCGACCTGGCGGTCGATCATTTCCAGGATGAGTTGCCGGCAGTCGGCTCCGTCGAGGATTTTCTGGCGGTAGCCGTAGACCCGCTTGCGCTGCTCGTCCATGACCTCGTCGTATTCGAGCAGGTTCTTGCGGATTTCGAAGTTGCGTTCCTCGACTTTTTTCTGGGCCCCGGCGATGCGGCGGGAGACCATGCGGCTTTCGATCGCTTGCCCTTCTTCCATGCCCAGCCGGGTGAGGATGTTTCTGACCCACTCCCCGGCGAAGATTCGCATCAGGTCGTCTTCGAGGGAGAGGTAGAAGCGGCTCGAGCCCGGATCGCCCTGCCGGCCGCACCGTCCGCGAAGCTGGAGGTCGATGCGCCGGGCTTCGTGCCGTTCGGTGCCCACGATGTGCAGGCCGCCCATGGCGGCGACCTCGCGGCCCTCGGCTTTGGTCTGCTCGTGGGCTTCGATCTCGTTGACCAGGGCGTCCCATTCGTCGTCGGGGACATCGAGCCGGGTGGCGTACTTTTCCTGGAGCCGGGCCCAGGCCATGGCCTCCGGATTCCCGCCCAGGACGATGTCGGTGCCGCGGCCCGCCATGTTCGTGGCGATGGTCACGGCGCCTTTGCGCCCTGCCTGAGCGACGATCTCGGCCTCCCGCTGGTGATGCTTGGCGTTGAGCACCTGGTGCTTGATGCCCTTCTTTTCCAGCATGCCCGAGATCGTCTCGCTCCGCTCGATGGAAACCGTGCCCACCAGGATCGGCCGGCCGCGGCGTTCGATTCGCCGGCAGCGCTCGGCGTCGACGGTCATCCGTTCCTTGGTGTCTTTCTCGCGCAGCTCGATCACCCCATCGTGCTCCCGGATGATGGTTCCCCACACCTCCCGGCCGTCCTCCATGACCAGCACGTCCCATTTGTTGAGCCGCTCGATCTCCTCGACGAGCGCCTCGTATTTTTCCCGTTCGCTGCGGTAGATGACGTCCGGGTGGTTGAGTCGCCGGAGGGTTTGGTTCGTGGGGACGGCGATCACGTCGAGCTTGTAGATCTTCCAGAACTCCGACGCTTCGGTCATGGCGGTTCCGGTCATACCGCAGATCTTGTCGTAGAGCTTGAAGTAGTTCTGCAACGTGATCGTGGCCAGAGTCTGGTTTTCCTCCTTGATCGGTACGCCTTCCTTGGCCTCCACGGCCTGGTGCAGGCCGTCGCTCCAGTTGCGTCCCGGCATAAGCCGCCCGGTGAACTCGTCGACGATCACGACCTCCGGCCGGCTTCCGTCCTTGGTTTGGACGACGTAGTTCACGTCTCGCTTGTAGAGGTGATGGGCTCTCAAGGAGTTGTCGATCAGGTGCGGCCACTCCATGTTGCCCGCGGTGTAGAAGCTCTCCACGCCCGCCAGCTTCTCCGCTTCACGTACTCCGACGTCGGTCAGGTGGGCGGAGTGCTCTTTTTCGTTGACCTCGAAATGCACGTTTCGCTTCAGTTGCCGCGAAATCCGATCGGCCAGCCGGTAGCGGCTGACGTCGTCGTGCGCCGGGCCGGAAATGATCAGCGGGGTCCGGGCTTCATCGATGAGGATGTTGTCGACCTCGTCGATGATCGCATAGTGCAATCGGCCTTGAACCTGCTGCTGCGACTTGTCGTAGGTGTCGTCGCCCTTGGCCGCGGGACGCATGTTGTCGCGGAGATAATCGAAGCCGAACTCGTTGTTTGTGCCGTAGGTGATGTCGCACTCGTAGGCCTGCTGCCGCTCGGCGGGGTCGATGCCGGCTTGGATCACCCCCACCGACAGCCCCAACGACACGTACAACGGGCCCATCCATTCGCGGTCGCGGCGGGCCAGGTAGTCGTTCACGGTGACGATGTGGACGCCCCTGCCGTCCAGTGCGTTCAAGTAGGCGGGCAGCGTGGCCACCAGCGTCTTGCCTTCGCCGGTGACCATCTCGGCGATGGCCCCGCCGTGCAGCACCATCCCGCCCATCAATTGGACGTCGTAGTGACGCATGCCCAGCACGCGGCGCCCCGCCTCACGGCAGACGGCAAAGGCGTCGATCAGAATGTCGTCCAAAGTCTCGCCCGCTTGAAGCCGCTTGCGAAATCTGTCGGTCTGCTCCCGCAGCTCCGCGTCGGTCATTTCCTGGTACTTGGCTTCTCGGGCGTTGATGGCTTCGACGTTCGGCTGGAGCTTCTTCAGATAGCGGGCGTTGGAGGAGCCGAACACCGAGGTGACCGCGCGCTCGAAGCCCCGCCCCAACCCCCCGAAGAAGTCGCTTACCAGTTCCAAGCCGCGTTCAAGACCACGTTCGAGATATTCCATGCCGTTACAGCCGAAAGACTGCCGTCAAAGCGAGATTGTGCTGTCAGAGAAAGAGACGAACCGACTCACCGAACGCGCGTTGGGAATGGATGCCGGGGGCCGGGCCGTTCTGTCCCCCGTCGACGCGCGGTCGGATGTCAGTTCCCAAGCGCCGGAAGAATGCCTACGGGGAGTCTCCGCCGGAGCAAAGTGGCTGCCGTTTCGATTGCGCGGACGCGACGCCCGGCCGCGTCCCGTCATCGAAGCGCACGTCGCCACCCAAAACGCTGCCGCGACGCGCAAGACCTCCCTTTATACTCACTCTACCGATCGCCATATGGCCAGTCAAGATAGGTTGTCTGGAACCACCACCGCCTGGGGAGGGGGGAACGCGGCCACAAATCCCCTTGCCGTCGCGGCGGGGTTCAAGCGAAAATGGCCCCCGGCCCACCGCATCCGGCGGTTCGGCGCTGGTCGGAATCGCCGGAGTGTGGCGGCCGATACCCTTTCCTGCGTTCTGTATTTTCTCCACTTTATGCGCGGGGTCCGTCTTGCCGAAACCTCCGGTCACCGAGAACGTCTCCGGTCAGTTCGTATTTCTGGGAACTGGTACGTCGCACGGCGTGCCTTTGATCGGGTGCGGATGCGAGACTTGCACCAGCTCGAACCCGAAGAACCGGCGGACTCGTTGCGCAGCCGTCCTCGGACTGCCCCAAGGCAACCTCCTGATCGATAGCCCCCCCGAGCTGCGGATTCAACTCATCCGCGAGCGCATCGGGCTGATCCATGCGGTCCTCTACACCCACGCTCACGCGGATCATCTGTTCGGCTTGGACGATTTGCGTGTCTTTCCCCGGTACCTGGGCCACGACCTGCCCGTCTACTGCGAGCAACAGGTCGAGGCCCACATCCGCCGGTCGTTCAGCTACGCGTTCGACCCGGCGACGCGCCGGTTCCCGGCCGGTGGCGTGCCGAGGCTTGCGTTCCGCCGGATCACCACCGAGCCGTTCGACGTGCTTGGCGCCCGCGTCGTTCCCGTCCGTTTGAAGCACGGCCGGTGCCGCGTGTTGGGGTTTCGGTTCGGGGGCCTTGCCTATTGCACCGACACCCAAGAGATCCCGCCGGCAGGCATATCGTTGCTCGCCGACCTGGACGTCCTGATCCTCGATTGTCTCCGTCGCGAGCCTCACGCGACCCACTTGAGCCTGGACGAGGCCATCGACGTGGCGACGAGACTCGCCCCGAAGCGGACCCTGTTGACCCACCTTTCCCACCGCCTCGAACACGAGGCGACCCGCGGAGAGCTACCGCCGGACATCGATTTGGCGTACGATGGTCTCCGGATCCCCCTGCCGATCGGGTTAGACCGACCATGAAAGCGAAAAACGACCTCCTCGCGTCCCTCGCCGGTTTCGGACAGGAGCACTTGCTCGCCTTCTGGGACGATCTCGACCAGAAGCAGCGCGAATCGCTGGCCGACGACGTCGACGGGATCGACTTTCGCCAGGTCGCCGCTCTCTACCAGC
>CAZDHR010000328.1:0-8103 GCA_964505295.1 uncultured Planctomycetaceae bacterium | reverse complement strand
CCGAGCCGGTGGCGCCGTGGATCACGTCGCCGAAGAAGCCCCACGTGTTGGCCATGTGGCGGCCTTGGGCGAACAGCCGGGTGCCGTCGGGGAAGGTGTACTCGACGGCGTAGTGGTCGAAGAGCTGGTCGGCGTGCTCGCGGACCTGGCGCCCGCCTTGACCTTGGGCCGAGACGGGCCAGGCGTCTTTGACCCAGCAGCAGACGTCGAGGTTGTGGATCAGCCAGTCGAGGATGAAGCTGCCGTTGACCCAGGTGAAGCAGGAGTAGTTGCGGATCTGGTGGGCCATGTCGGTCTGGTCGGGCTTCTTGGGGGTGAAGCCGACCGGCCCGTGCTCGCGGTAGGCCCAGCAGGTGATGACCTTGCCGATCGCGCCGTCGTGGATCTTCTGGACGGCCTCTTCAAGCGGCTTGTAGTGTCGCGACATCAGCCCGCTGGCGATCTTGAGGTTCTTCTTCTCGGCCGCCTTGCCCGCCGCGAGCACACGGCGGATGCCCGGGGCGTCGACGGCGAACGATTTTTCCATGAACACGTTGCAGCTTTTCTCGACGGCGTATTCGAGGTGGATGGGTCGGAAGCACGGGGGGGTGGCCAGGAGCACCACGCCGCCCGGCGCCACCAGGTCGATGGCCTTCTTGAAACCGTCGAGCCCGACGAACTGCCGGTCCTGGGGTACGTCGACCTTGTCCTTGAGCTGCGCGGAGAGCCGCTTCAGGCTGCCGCTGAGACGGTCCTCGAACACGTCGGCCATGGCCACGAGCTTGGTGGGGCCTTCGGTCGATAGCGCCTGGGCCGCGGCGCCGGTGCCCCGCCCGCCGCACCCGACCAGGACCACGCGGATGGTGTTGTCCTCGCCGGCGTGGACGCTGCGGGCCAGGGGGCTTACCAGGGCGGCGCCGGCCAGGGCGGTGCCCGACCGCCTGAGAAACTCGCGGCGCGAAGTGGACGACTTGGGGTTGCTGGTTCGAGCGTTCATGCGAGAGCCCTTTCTCTTGGTGGGGACGTCGATCGGCCGTTTTTCGCGGGAACCTCGCAGACGTGTCAGCGGGTCACGCCAACCGCGGGGAAGGCTCCCTTTCGAGCGCGACTCCTATTGTGGTAGCCGGGACCTGCGTTGTCAAGCAGACGGGGGGCCGCGGTCGCGCGCCGGTGGGATAGGCGTGGAAGGGAGAAATCTCGCCAAGACGCCAAGGCGCGAAGGGGAGGAAAAGGAAGAGGAAGAGGTCGGGCCACGATGCACGATCGAAACGACTGGTCTTTCCCGCTTCCCCGGGGCCCACTCGGCGTGTACGGTTCCCGAGAGATCCTTCTCTTCGTCGTTCTTTGCGCCTTCGCGTCTTGGCGAGAGGCCTTTTGCCTGCGTCCGCCGGGTGGGCGTCACGCCGCGCTGGACGGGTTGAGCTGCCGTTCGAGCTCCTCGCGGTGGACCGGGATTTCTCGGGGCGCCTCGATGCCGAGCCGCACGGTCTTTCCGCGAATCTCGATGACTCGCACCGAGATCCGGCCGTCGATCACGATCTGTTCGTCCTTCTTGCGGGAAAGCACCAGCATGAGAGATCCTCCTTGAATGCGTGGTCCAGGATGCCGGGCGCGTGCCGGACGGGTGCCGCGGCTCAGACCGCGAGTGCCTCTTCCTCCGGCACGACGTCCGTCCATTCGGAAAACCGGGCCAAGTATTGCTCCATGAGTTCCTCGAGCACGTCGGCAATCGCGTGGACGCCGCCGCGGCGCTGCGAGGGGGCGGGCTCCATTACGTCGCTGCTCCGGCTCTCGTTCATCTCGACCTCCCTTCGTCAATCGAGCTTCTACTCGGATTATAGCGAAGGGTGTACAGATGTCAACCCCTCTGGAAACGTGGAGTCCCGTGCGAATGAAGGTGAAATCCTGTGTAAATAGGGAAGCGGGGCAGCTTAGGGGGAGAGATTCCGTCTGGATGGCGGCGGGTTGGCCGAAAACGGCCGAGTCGGGGGGCACCTGACCCGGTGCGGAGCGGATTCCGAGCGCATGAATGCGGTCACTGCAAACGGCGTCTGCACCGGACTCGGGGCCGCGGCACGCTCAGTGGCTATCCGGCCAGCCTTGGCGTCCCGGTCGGGCTCACTCGTCGGGCAGCAGGTGCTCGGTGGGGATCGTGCGGACGACTTCCTCGGTGCTGGTCAATCCCTGGGCCACTTTCAACAGGGCGGAGCGCCGCAGGTCGAGCATCCCTTCTTCGACGGCCTTCTGGCGGATATCGCGGGTGGTGCGTCGCTGGTGGATCAGTTCGCGGATCGACCGGGTGATTCGCAGGACCTCGGCAACGCCCGTCCGACCGGAGAAGCCTTCGAAACGGCAATGCTCGCAGCCGGGGGAGGAATAGATGTGATCGCCCTGGCCGGGCTCGAGCCACTCGCGGATGTCGTCGAACGTTTGCGGCGAGCCGCTCAGGTCGAAGGCCACCTTGCACTCGTCGCACAACCGGCGGACCAGCCGCTGCGAGAGGATCCCCAGCAGGCACGCCGAGAGGAAGTGCGGATTGGCGCCCAGGGCGAGCAGGCTGTTGACCGC
Organism: uncultured Planctomycetaceae bacterium; assembly: GCA_964505295.1. Taxonomy (GTDB): domain Bacteria; phylum Planctomycetota; class Planctomycetia; order Pirellulales; family Thermoguttaceae; genus DATKZH01. The sequence goes on along the minus strand of CAZDHR010000328.1, from coordinate 5,556 downwards.
CCCGGCGGCGACGGGCGCGTGCAGCGTGGCGAAGACGAGGTGTCCGCTGTTGGCCGCCAGCACGGCCGTCTCGGCGGTGACCGGATCGCGGATCTCGCCGACCATGATCACGTCGGGGGCCTGGCGGAGCACGCTGCGGATCAACTCCGGGAAGTCGAGCCCGATGCGGGGACGGATTTCCGACTGGCGAATGCCGTCCATGGCCAGCTCGATCGGGTCTTCAATTGTGTTGATCTTGCGCGACCCGTCGTTGAGGTGGCTCAGACAGGCGTAGAGCGTGGTGGTCTTTCCGGCGCCGGCGGGCCCGGTGACCAGGATCAGTCCGCTGGGCCGGCTCAACAGCGTCATCAGGTGATCGAGATTCTGCGCGTGGAACCCCAGATTGCCCAATTCCAGCAGCGACATGTCGTGTTCGAGCAGGCGGACCGCCATGTCTTCGCCCCAGAGGGTCGGAATGGTGTTGATCCGCACGTCGACCCGGTGCTCCCCCTCGATCCCGCAGATGCACCGCCCGTCCAGCGGCCGCAATCGTTGATCCACGGCCATCCCGGCGATCGCCTTCATGTGGTTGATGTAGCGGGCGAGTTCGTCCCGGGCGACGGTCATCAGCGGGCGGACGATGCCGAGATGGCGCACCGAGATCGCGGCGTCGTTCTCGTTGGCCAGGAAGAACAGGTCGCTTGCCGGCAGCTTGGCCGCGTATTCGATCAGGCGGAGCACGGTCCCTTCCACGTCCAGGTCGCTCAGATCGGGCCCTTCGAGGGGGCGTTTTTCGGGAGTCTCACTCACGGGTTGTCTCCTCGGGCTAGCGCCCAGGCGGCCGACTCGTCCTTCGCCAGGTGGAGGACGCGGTCCATCCGCAATATTCTGATCGTGTCCATCACGAGGCTGGGGGTCGAATGGAGGACGAGCTTCCCGCCCGCTTCGAGAAATCGCTTGTGCCACACCAAGATCAAGGCCAGGCCGCTGGAGTCGATGTACTCGGCCCGGGCCATGCCCAGAAGGACCGTTCGGGTGTGGCCGCGGTCGCCCAGCAGACCGCCGAGCGGGTCTCGCTCCGGGTCGAGGTTCTCCTTGACGACCCGTCCGACCACCTCTAGCCGCAGCCCCTCGTCGTCGTCGCCCAGCACTCGAAGATTCATGGACAGGTCCCTCCCCCGGACGCTCGGCCGAATTTCGCGACGGATGCGGCCACCATTGTTGCAGATTTGCCGGCGTCCGCCAGGGGGGGACGCATTTTATGGATCGCAAGAGCGAGAATTGGGGCTCGATTCCCTCGTGCCCGGCACGTTGGAAACGTGCCCTGCGGGCATGCCGCGACAGATCCTAGACAGCCTCTCCGCCCCTGGGTACACTAGAGAGAACGTTTTTCTCTTCCGCGTTTCAGCCGTGGCTTCCCCGCCGGAAGGCTGAGCCGGAACGAAGGCCGCCGCGACGCCGTTTGCCGCGGCTTTCCGCTATGCTGACCTGCCAGGTGGATACGCCGGCTGCGATCGAGGCCCGGGCATGCGGATCGTGACGATTAAGCGGGCGCTGGGGCGCTGCGTCGAAGTGCGTCGGCGCAACGGGACCGGGGCGATGGTGCGATGGGTCGCCTATCGATCGGCCCAGCGCCTCGTCGACGTGAGGGTGGCCCATGTCCTCTGGTTCGAGGCGACCAACGTCAACCGTTCGCTCCGTCCGGACGCGGCATACACGTTCCGGTTCCTTTCGGCGGAGGAGGTCCGCGCCTTTTCGGCGGACGCCCAAGGCTCGCTCCCGCCGGCGATGGCCGATCGGATCGTCGCCGGCAACGATTTCTGCTTTGCGGCGCTGGCCGGGCCCCGACTGGCCGCGTTCGGGTGGTTTGCGCTGGGGAGCATCGAAGCGGAACACAACGGCGGCATGGCCCTCTCGTACCCGCCCGACGTGACCTACATGTACAACGGATTCACCTTCCCCGAGTTCCGCGGACAGCGCCTGCATGGCCTGGTGAAAGCGCTGGGGTTGCGCGCCCTGGCCGGCCGGGACGTGAGCAAGCTTCTCTCCACCGTGGATTGGACGAACTGGGCTTCTCTGCGAAGCAACTTCCGTCTCGGCTGTGTCGACCTGGGACGCATGGGGGTGATCCACCTCGGCAAATTCCGTATTGGCTATTACCCCCGTGCCGCCAAGCGGTTGGGCATCCGATTCCACGGCAAGGCGATCGCGCGGCCTGCGCCGCGGCGTCCGGCAGGCGGAAGTGCGGCCGCGCCGCCGGCTTGCCCGGTCGAATGGCAAAAATCCCCCCAAGCGTCAGAATCGCCGGCGGCGGCGCCGGCGAGGTGAGCCGCGCGGGGCACGTCTGCCTGGGCGGCGGCCTGAGAGGGCGGGGCCGTGCCTTCTCCACGCATCACGGCGTTGCCGTTCTTCACCGCGTTCGGTCGCGACCGGCGAAGCCTCGACGCCGGGAATCTACGCCGTGTGGGGCGTAAGCGGCGAGCCCAACGGCCTTTGCGTTTGACCGCGCTTGGCCGGCAGCAGATGCCTCCTTCATGGCGCGCCGTTTGCAATCGAGTCCCCCCGAACCGGCCTACCTTCCGCAGAGCTGGCCCATGATTGAGTCCTTCTCGGCGAATGAGCCCCCTCGAAGCCCAGGGGGTTGCAACCCCTGGGCTTGGAAGCAGCAATATCGGGACATTCGCCACAGACCGGACGTAGTGATCCGGAGCGTCGCCACGCTCGCCTCCACCGAACGTAAGCCGCCCCTGTCCGTGCCTCTCGAAAGCAAAAAAGAGCCCGATATGAGCAAGAGACTCCGCCTGTGGTTCCTGGTTGCCGCGATCCTCACGACGGTGGGGGCAATCCATTTGCTCACGTTGCGGCCGGGGCATGACTGGGGGGGCGATTTCAGCCTGTACGTCCACCACGCCAAGAACTTGGCGGAAGGGACGCCGTACGCGGAGACCGGCTACCTCTACAACCCGGCCTACGCCACGATCGGCCCGCCCACCTACCCGCCCGTATTGCCGCTGATCCTCGCCCCCGTCTACCTGGTCTGCGGCCTCAACTTCGAGGCGATGAAGCTGGTGATGGTCGCCTCCCTGGTCGCTTTTCTGTTGTTCGTGTTCCTCTCGTTTCGGCGGGAGCTGCCGTTGGGCCACGCCCTGGCCATCGTCGTTCTGGTGGGGCTCAGCCGTACGCTCCTGGGAGGCGCCAACTCGATCGGCTCCGACATGCCGTTCATGGCGATCCTCTATCTGACTATCTTCACCCTCCAGAAGGCGTACGACACCTACCGGAACCGGCGACCACGCTTCCGCTACCTGGTGCCGGCGGTGGTGCTGATCTGCGTCGCCTTCAGCACGCGCACGCTGGGCGGTGTGCTGCTTCCCTCCGTGCTGGTCTACGACCTCCTGCGGTACCGTCGCATCACGGGCTGGGCCGTCGCGGTCGGCGCGGCGGTGGCCGCTTTCGTGCTGGTGCAAAGCGTTTTCGTGCATAGCAACTCGGCCTACTTCGACCAGTACAACGTCGGCCCGAGCGTCTTTGTGCACAACGGGATCGGCTACATGTCGGAGCTCGCCGCCTTCTGGCACAACGGCTACTTCAAACCCCTGGGCGGGCTGATCTTCGTCGCCGTGACGGCGCTGGCCGTGCTCGGATACGCGTCCAGCGTGCGGCGCCGGGTGACGCTCTTTGACGGCTCTCCCGTCGTCTCCCGACCCGGCGTGACGATATTAGAGGTCTTTCCCCCCCTCTACCTGGCGGCCGTGCTTCTCTTCCCCAGCTTTGGCGGCAGACGGTTCCTGGAACCGATCTTCCCCCTCTACCTGTTTTTCGCCTTCCGCGGTCTGGAGCACGCCTGGCTCGTCCGGCGGGAGCGAGTGCGGCGGGTCGTCTTCGCCTCGTTGCTCGTGGCCGTTGGCGGCTCCTACCTGGCCAGCGCGACACGCCTCGATCTCGACGTGACCGAGGGGATCGGCAAGGCGGAGTCGGTCGCCCTGTTCGACTACGTCCGCCACGAGACGCCGGAGGACGGCGTGGTGATCTTCATCAAGCCCCGGGTGATGTCGCTGTTGACTTCTCGCCGGGCCTCGGCCTATCACATGCCCTCCGATCCGTCCCAGCTCTGGGACTACTTCTCTCGCATCGGGGCAACCCATCTGGTCGTCGTGGAGAACGACGACGCCTTCTTCGGCGCCGAGGACCCCGCCCGGCTGGCCTACCTGCGCACGTTCGCCGAAGGCAACCCCGCCAAGCTGCGGCCCGTGTTCGCCAACGCCGACTTCCGGGTCTACCGCATCGCCGACCAGGAAGCCGGTCTGGCCACCGCGGTGAGCGAGGCCGAGGAAGAGCCCGACCGCCAGTCTTCGGTGGTGTTGGCCACGGCGACAAGCCCGTCCCGGTAAGGCGCGATCGCTGGGCGATTCTGGCCCAGCTTGCGACCCTGGAACGCCTGCCCGGGGGCCACCGGCCCTGGGTGTTCCCCGTAGAGACCCCTTGGCGCCCGTCGAAATCTGTAGTCGCAACATATTGCCGGGCAATAACTTGCGGCAATCCGGAAAATTCTCCAGGTTGCGCGCAGGATTCCGCGGCTTTCCGGGTATCCAGAGTTGGCCGAGAGCTTCCGCCCAAAGCTGGGCCGCCGACGGGCGGGAGCCTCGGTCCGCCTGAACGAACCTACGTGAGCCTTCCAGAAAGTGGGGGCTCTTCCCCTGGGGCCGAGGGCTCGGCGGCCAGCACTTCCCGCTTTCAGCCAATTCCCCTTGAGGCCGGCAACGACCGACTGCCCGTTGTCGGCCGTCCGTTTTCCCGGTACGGCACGCGTGCTGACGACCCCGAGGCCTGCCCGGCGTTGTTGGCCGCGCGCTTTTCTTGAGCCGGTCGACGTGTCCATCTCCAGTAGCCGGCACACGTCGGGGGCCGTTTCCGGCAACGACCCCCTGTTTGGTTGGTCTTCAGATTCCTGCGAGTCTGCGATAATTCAGGCGTAGGGGGCGTTGACATTCTATTGCGAATGGTATAGATTACCAAACAGTACCGCAGGTATTCACGTGCGAGAGCCTGAACGCATCGAGAGGCTGCACCGCTTCGAGGAGCTGTGTCGCAGTCGGGGGCTCCCGCTGACCGTCCAGAGGAGAACGATCCTCGCGGCGGTTCTGGAGAGGGAGGACCACCCCACCGCCGACCGGGTTTACCAGGTCGTGCGAGAACGCATCCCGGGCGTCTCGCGTACCACCGTGTACCGGGTGCTCGACACCCTGGTCGAGTTGGGCGTGATCCGACAAGTCCAGCAGACGGGCAGCGCGGCGCGGTTCGACGGGAACACGCGCCGGCACCATCACCTGATCTGCTCGCGTTGCGGGTGCATGGCCGATCTGGAAACCCCGGAACTGAGTGAGTTGCCCTTGCCCAAAGGGAATCCCCAAGGCTTCCGCATCCACGACTACACGGTGCAGTTCCTCGGCATCTGCGCCGCGTGCCGCAAAGCCGAAGACTAGTGGGTTCTCCACCGAAACCTTGCACGTTGGGTGCCACTACTGGCTTGTCCAGCAGTGCCGGAAGCACGGTTGGACAAGCCAACCGTGGCACCCG
>CAZDHR010000327.1:0-8133 GCA_964505295.1 uncultured Planctomycetaceae bacterium | reverse complement strand
TTCACATCTCACATAATCACAGACTTCCCGTCTCAGATAATCCGGGCCTTAGCACTCAAGTCAACCAGGCTGGTCGCGCACGACCCTGCGACCCCGCTTCGCTTCAGGAGGCCCTTCCCCAAGCGTCTGACAGCCCCTTTGTCCAGGGGTGCGCCTGGCAGGGTTGACGAAGTGGGCCAGCCGGGGCTCCCCCTGCTCTCCAGGCTTCCCACAACGACACGTATCACCACGCCGGAGCCCCGCGAAGCCCTCCCGTTCCGTTTGCCGTCCTCGGGGGGGAGCGATAGAATACGGGCTTTGCTGACCCCGAGACCCCGCTAAGCGGATAGTCCTATGCCCCGCTACAACCCTGCGACGATCGAGCCTGAGTGGCAGAAGTTCTGGGAGGAGAACCGGACGTTTCGGGCCCCCCGGCTGCCGGAGGGGGAGAAGGTTTATGTGCTCGATATGTTTCCCTACCCTAGCGGGGATGGACTCCACGTAGGCCACCCGGAGGGGTACACGGCCACCGACATCGTCTGCCGGTATCGGCGGATGCGGGGCACGAGCGTGATGCACCCGATGGGGTGGGACGCTTTTGGGTTGCCTGCGGAGCAGCACGCCAAGAAGACGGGCACGCACCCGCGGACCACCACCGAGCAGAACATCGCCAACTTCCGCCGCCAGCTCCAGATGATCGGCTTCAGCTACGACTGGGACCGGGAGCTTGCGACCACCGACCCGGGCTATTTTCGTTGGACCCAGCACATTTTCTTGGTGCTGTTCGACACCTGGTTCGACACGGAGCAGGAGAAGGGCCGGCCGATTGCGGAGCTGCCCATCCCGGACGACGTGACCGCCCAGGGCGAGGCGGCCGTGCGCCTCTACCAGGACGAGCACCGGCTGGCCTATCAGTTGGAGGCTACGGTCAATTGGTGCCCGGCGCTGGGCACCGTGCTGGCCAATGAGGAGGTGGTGGGCGGCGTGAGTGAGCGGGGCGGTCATCCGGTGATGCGGATTCCCATGCGCCAGTGGATGCTGCGGATCACCGCCTATGCCGACCGGCTGGAGAGGGACCTGGAGCTGTTGGACTGGTCGGATAGCATCAAGGCCCTTCAGCGGAACTGGATCGGGCGGAGCACCGGGGCGGAGGTCGATTTCTTCATCGGCACGACCAAGACGCCCGACGGCATGCCCACGCAGGAAGAGTTCGAGTACTGCGTGGTCGACCGGATTCAAGGCGCCGGCTACCCGCGCAAGCCGGGCGACGACGTGCTGCGCGTCTACACGACCCGGCCCGACACGCTCTTCGGGGCGACCTACATGGTCATCGCCCCGGAGCACCCGTTCGTCGACCGGCTCACCTTGCCCGAGCACGAGAAGCAGGTGAAGGAGTACTGCCAAGGGGCCGCCCAGAAGAGCGATCTCGACCGGACCGACCTGGCCAAGGAGAAGACGGGCGTGTTCACCGGCTCCTACGCGGTCAATCCGGTGAACGGCAAGGCGATCCCCATCTGGGTGGCCGACTACGTGCTCATCAGTTACGGCACGGGGGCGATCATGGCCGTCCCGGCCCACGACACCCGCGACTTCGAGTTCGCCCAGGAGTTCGACCTGCCGATCGTCGCGGTGGTCGATCCCGGGGAGGCGGAGGGCGTGGATCGCGACGAGGTGCTGGCCGGCCGGGAGTGTTTTGTGGGCGACGGCACGGCGGTCAACTCGGGCCGGTTCACCGGGATGACGACGCCCGAGTTCATCCAGGCGATCAGCGACGACCTGGCCAACAAGGGTCTGGGCCAGGCGGCGGTGAACTACAAGCTTCGCGACTGGCTCTTCAGCCGGCAGCACTTCTGGGGCGAGCCGTTCCCCATCCTGCACGAGCTGGACGAGCGGGGCGTGCCGACCGGCGCCGTGCGTGCCTTGACGCCCGACGACCTGCCGCTCGATCTGCCCGAGGAGATGCAGTTCGACGCCGCCCACGATCGCCCCGAGCCGCCGCTGGAGAAAGCGCCCGAGGAGTGGCTCTATGTGACCGTCGACGGCAAGCGGTACAAGCGGGAGACGAACACGATGCCGCAGTGGGCCGGCTCGTGCTGGTACTACCTGCGGTTCTTGGACCCGAACAACGTCGAGGCGCTGGTCGACCCGGAGGTCGAGAAGGCGTGGATGCCGGTCGACCTGTACGTAGGCGGGGCGGAGCACGCGGTGTTGCACCTCCTCTACGCCCGATTCTGGCACAAGGTGCTCTACGATCGCGGCTACGTCAGCACGGCCGAGCCGTTCATGAAGCTGGTGAACCAGGGGATGATCCTCGGCGAGATGGAGTTTACCGGCTATCAGGACGCCGAGGGCGCGTGGGTCAGCGCGACGGACACCGGAGGCAAGGGGAAGCTCGCGCCCGTCAAGCTCTCCGCGGGCGACGTGGAGAAGCAGGGCGACGCCTTCGTGCTGAAGGCCGACCCGAGCGTGAAGATCGACAGCCGCGCCTACAAGATGTCGAAGAGCCGGGGCAACGTGGTCAATCCCGACGAGGTCGTGGCCGACTACGGGGCCGACAGCCTGCGGCTTTACGAGATGTTCATGGGCCCGCTCGAATCGGTCAAGCCGTGGAGCATGGAGGGGGTCAACGGCGTGCGAGGTTTCTTGGACCGCGTGTGGCGGATGATCCTCGACGACCGGGCGGAGGCCGTCGCGCTGAATGCGGCCGTACAGGACGCCGAGCCCACGGCCGACCAGAGCCGCGTGCTCCATCGCACGATCAAGGCGGTGACCGAGGACCTCGACCAGATGGCCTTCAACACGGCGATCGCCCGGATGATGGAGTTCACGAACTTCTTCCTCAAGGAGAAAGTGCGTCCCAAGTCGGCGATGGAGCCGTTTGTGCTGCTGTTGTCGCCGTTTGCCCCGCACATCGGCGAGGAGTTGTGGCGGGCGCTGGGACACGACCAGACGCTCGCCTACGAGTCGTGGCCGGCGTTCGACGAGTCGCTCATCAAGGAGGAGACGATCGAGGTGCCGGTGCAGATCAACGGCAAGCTCCGCAGCCGGGTGCAGATTCCCGCCGAAGCCGACCGCGACGCCCAAGAGGCCGCCGCCCGGTCCGACCCCAAGATCGCCGAGCTGCTGGCGGGGAAAAAGATCGTCAAGACGATCGTCGTGCCGGGCCGGATGGTGAACTACGTGGTCAAGTGAGCGGCGCGGGGGACGTGGTCGGGCCGCACACGGCAGGCGTCGTCCGAGGCCGCAAGCCGACTTCACTCGCTGGCGCGGGCCGGCCCGCCCGGGTATCGGCCGCCCGGGGGCACTCGGCTCGATTCTCGCCGCAGACAACAGGGGTTCCCGTGGACGAGGCCGCCGGACAACCGCACGAGCATTCCGAGGGCGCGGATCAGCGTCTGCCTCCGAAGAACGGCCGGAAAGCCGATCGTGCCGGGGTGACGTCCGCCTTGCGCAAGTTGGGCGAGCCGCTCCTCGAGTGGGTCATCAAACACCGGGCGAAGCTCCGACGCTGGAGCGGGCTCAGCGGCCTGGCGCTGGGCATCGGCCTGATGGCCGGCGGGCTCGAGCCGATCGGATTCTCGCTGATCCTGTTGGGCACCGCCGTGCTGCTCCTGGAGCTCGACCGACCCCAGTAGCAGGACGCGTCGGCGGTCGCAACGGCCGGCTCGCCCGGCAAAGTAGCAGCCCACACGCCGTGAGCGGTTGCCCGGGGACGACTACTGCTGCGTCGGGAAATCGACGACGCAGGCTATTCCTTTGCCGGCAGGTTGTCCAAGGGGGGCAACCAGAGCGGCAGTCGAGGGAAGAGGACGCGGCCGGCGGCCAGCGCGACGTTCGTGGAAGCGTGGACGCGACCGTCCGCGAGCGCGTCGTCCCAGTCGAGATGGCCGAGCACCAGCCGGGTGAAGTCGGCCACGTTCATGCGCAAGTAGCTTCGTCCGATGGTCCGGTCGATCGCTTCCACGCCGTTGGGCGTCAGCGCCAGGCGATACTTCCTGCCGTCGACGAGCAGGCCCAGGTCGACCGGGCGGACGAGCTCGGCGTCTTCCGCCCGACGGTGGAACTCGCCGGCCAGCGCGCGGAGCAGCTTCACGGGACTGAGCAGCTTGGCCATCAACATCAGGTCGTGGTCGGTTTCAGGCTGAGGGCTGCCGCCGGCCGCGTGGAACAGCTTGTGGATCCGGCTGCCCGGCGGCGCGTCGAGCCGGACGGTGTGTCGGCCGTGCTCCATGGCGTCGCGGCACGCCCGAGCGAGCAACTCGGCCGGCGCGGTGCGATGGCCGGGCGCGGCGAGGAGTTCCACGATCCGTTCCCCGCGCGTCACCATATAGCCGACGATTGGCGCGTGGAGCTCTTCCAATTCCAGCAGATCGGGGCCGTCCAGCGCCACGAAGATCTGGTCGAAGGCTTTGCGGTGGATGAGCCACTTCCAATAGGCTTCGGTTCGCTCGAAAGGGCCGTGCGCGCTGCCGAGATTCTGGTTGTAGATGCGCACCAAGGCCCCCAGCTCGACGCGGCGCCACGGCCGGATGTTCAGGCGCCGGCGTCCCCGCCGCAACAGGCCGCGGTCCATCAGTCCGGAGACCACGTCGCGCGCGCCCGCCCGGCAGTAGAAGCGCCGGCCGCAGAGCGCCCAGCCGGTGCGGCGGTAGAAGCGGGGGATTTTGGTCCACGTGAGGCTGACCAGGGCGCCAGCCGACGCCATGTGCTGCTCGGCGGCCGTCAACAGCCGGTCGCCGTACCCCTGACCGCGAAAGCGGGGAAGCGTGCCGAGCCAGTCCAAACCGGCGACGGGCAGACGCAACGGCCCGAACTGCATCGCCCGGCGAGTCACGTGGGCGTGGGCGACGATCTCCGCGCCGCGCTTGACCACCAGGCGGTCGAGCGGTTGGTAGCGGGGGTCGTCGAGCGAGGCGCGAAACTCGCCCCGCGTCGGTCCCTGAAAGACGGCCGTCAGGAAATTGTAGATACCCGGGTGATCCGCGGCGCTGGCAGGGACTACCGCGAATCGTGGTTTGCACGAGCGACTGCGCGTGGCGGCCGTCTCACCGGCCGGCCCCGCCGTCGCCGACGGAAATACGCTTGCAGTCATCGACCTCAATCCTTGCGTCGACCATTGATCGATCCGTCACGCCTCCCTGGTCTGCAAGCCGTTTCTCGGAGATGATTCCTTCACACCGGCGCTGGCGCCGGCACCTCGAGAGCGCGTGATCCTGGGCATCGGCCGTCCCGCCGGCGCCGTCTCCGTCAGCTCACTACGTCTTATCAAAACCGATTTGTCCGTTTCTGGGAAGCAGGGGGAACAAGAATTCCTGGAAAGTTTTTTTCGGAAACCGACAAACGCGTACTCGCGCGTCGAAAGGACCGCTTCCCCCATGAGTGCCCGCTCCCCCAACCTCGTCCATGCCGTTGATATAACATTTCCGGATGATATGTCAACTCGCGCAAGCGGCGCTCGACCGGCCATCACGGATCGACCGGCGGCGGATGGTCAACGGGAAGCCGCAACGTGGCCGAAAGCACGAGAAAACCGGGCGGATCGCGTCCGAACGACCGCGGCGCGCAGATCCGGCTCAGGCGAGTCTTCAGGTTGCGCTGCCTCATGCGACCTTCGACCGGGTGACGCGACCGCGCCGGGCACGCGCCCAAGGATCGGCCGATCCCAAGCTTGTTCGTCTGGTCCATCCGCGCCACGACCGTCGCCCAGCGGTCGCGAACCATCGGATCCGGAACCGGCGAAGCGATCGGCTCCGTCGCCCGACGCTGGAAGTCTCGAAACAACCGCCGGTCGAGGATCGCTCGCTCTTCGTACGGGGCGAAGGCGCCCCTCCTGTCCACCGCGATCGCCGCCACGTGCGGTCGGGCGACCGAGCTGCGGGGGAGGCGCACGCTCGGCGTCTTCGGTGCGTCGCTGTCGATGGGCAAGTCGATCGCGACCACCCTATTTTCGTGCCAGAGCCCCACTAATAGGGGTCCGATGAACCACACGGCCGGGTACCCGATGTGTCCAGCGGTAGCCCCCGCTTACGATCTGCCGGGCTATCCCAGCGGGACGTATTGGGCAACGCCTTCAGGGTTCCATCATGGCGTACGGTGATTTCCCGGAGTCGCCAGACTCGCCGGTCGCGTGGAGGAACGCTTGGCGGCCCCAGGAAATCGAGCCACCCAATGGCGAATGGCCCGGCGCTTCCGCTCCCAGGCGTCGAGCGTTGTGATCTCTCGGCCCTCGTCGTCGACCAGGAGCGGGCTCAACCGGGGCGCGTCGTCCGGCAGCCGGTCCGGCGGTCGTTGCACGTCGGCCAGCCAGGGGACGTCGCCGCGTCCGGCCCGTTCCGCCGCGCGGAGGAACGTCGGCACGGAGCAGGTCGTCAGCAAAGCGGCGAGGCATTCGCGCCGGGACAGACTCCGTCGCTTCATTGAAGATCTCCTTCCGTGCGCCCATGGGCGAGGCGAACGCCCCTGAAGCAAGCGAGCTTCCGAACTACTTCGGTCGGTCGTCTCTCGGCCGGTCGTCCCGGAGCATGCTCCGATACGCGGCCTTCCACCAAAGGAACGCCAACGGGGTTATGGGGAACAACAGGACGAAGGCCGCTGCCCAGAGTATCTTGTCGTGCTTGCCCGGGAAGTCGGCGTCGGACAGCAGCATCAACTGGATGAACTGATACATCCATACGAGGGCAATGATAAGGCCAACGTAGGGGATGATGAACATGAGCAGATCCATGACTTGGCCTCCCTTGCTGTTGCTTGCCGAGGTGCCCGGCCCGGCGACGCTCACGGGACCTCAGGCGGCATGCGCACCGCCGCCGGGCAGAGCCGAGCAGAAAACCGATCGCCGACAGCCTACAACATAAGGCAGCACAGGGCGCCAGGCAATATGCGGATGCCGTCGTGGATCGTAACGTCCCACTTTGCCGTCGTGCTGAGGACGTGCTACGATGAGGGCCGTCAACTCAGCACTCTGCGAGAACGGAGGATCCGTCATGGCAGTGAAATGCCGCCGCGCCGTGATGTGTGCGGTCATCATGCTCTCTCCTATCGGCGTGCTCGGGCAAGACCTGCCCGACTGGACCGGCAAGATCCGCAAGGACCATCCCCGGCTCTTCTTCAACGCCGACACGTGGCCGGCGGTCCGCGATCGGGCGATGGGCGCCGAGCACGAGTGGTACGCGGCCACCAAGGCCCGCGTCGACCGGCTGCTGGCCGAGCTGGACGGCGTTGAGCGGCCCGAGCCTCGCGAGCTGGGGCCGCAAGCAGCCTGGGCGGCGCTGGTCTTCCTCGTGACCGACGACGCCCGGTACCTCGAGCTGGCCAAAAAGTGCCTCGACACCAGCCTCCGCTTCTACGACGCCTGCTACGAGGAGAAAAAGAGCGTCAACTGGTATTCCACCTCCCGGGTCCACGCCACCTTGGCCTGGGACTGGCTCTACAACCATCTCCCCGAAGCGGAGCGGGCCGATACCATGTCGCGGCTGGTCCGGGCAATCGATAACGTGCTTAAGGCCCGGCCCACGATCTACCGGGAGAACATGTCGGGCTACAGCACCGGCTTCTACGGCGTGCGGAACTGCCTCTGGTTCATCGGCTGCACGGCCTTTGGCACGGGCATCGAAGCCGAGCGGGTGAACGAGTGGCTCGTGTGGGGGCACAACGAGAACCTCAGAATGCTCGCCCACCGCAAGAGGGCCTGCGGCGACGACGGCGGCGGGGCCTCGCCCACGCTCGGCTACGTGTTCGGGGCGTACCCCTGGGCAGAGCAGAACTTCTTCTACACCTGGCTCTCGGCCACCGGCGAGAACGTCGCCCCCGATTGGCCCCACAGCGCGTGGCTTGCGAACTACGTGATCTGGAATTGGATCGCGGCGGACCCCAAGCCCTTTCAGTTCGGATACGGCGACACGCCACACACCACCAATGAGCTTCGCACCGGACTCCTTTACGACCACATGGCCAACATCCGGCACCTGTACGGCGAGTCGGCCCCGGAGGCGGCGGCGCTGGCCCGGCACGTGCAACAGATCCTGCCCAGGCAATCCTACTCGAACAGTTGGTTCATCTACCCCTTCCTGCTCACGCGGCTGGAGAACTCCCCCGAGCCCAAAAAGGGGACAGGTCCAATTTGCCGGAACGGCCCGAAGGGTGCTTCGCACAAAT
>CAZDHR010000326.1:0-8146 GCA_964505295.1 uncultured Planctomycetaceae bacterium | reverse complement strand
GGCGGCTCGCCGCTCGACGCGGCCAAGGCCATGTGGCTCTTCTACGAGCACCCCAACCTCCGCTTCGACGATCTCCGGCTCCGCTTCGTCGACATTCGCAAGCGGGTGTTCCGCTTCCCGTCGCTGAGGCGAAAGGCCAAGCTGATCGCCATCCCCACGACCAGCGGCACGGGCTCGGAAGTGACGGCGTTCACCGTGGTGACCGACGCCCGGACCGACACCAAGTACCCCCTGGCCGATTACGAGCTGACCCCCGACGTGGCGATCATCGATCCCAACCTGGTGATGAGCGTGCCCGCCTCGGTAACCGCCGATACGGGGATGGACGTGCTGGCCCACGCGATGGAGTCGTACGTTTCGGTGGTCGCTTCCGACTATACGGACCCCTTGGCCCTGAAGGCCATTCAGTTGGTGTTCGAGTATCTGCCCCGGGCATACAAGGAGGGGAGCAACGCGCTGGCCCGGGAAAAGATGCACAACGCCTCGACGATCGCCGGGCTGGCCTTTGCCAACGCGTTTCTGGGCATCAACCACTGCCTGGCCCACATCCTGGGCGCGACGTTCCACGTCCCCCACGGCCGGGCCAATGCCCTGGTCATGATCCCCGTCATTCGCTTCAACGCCTCGCTGCCCAAGAAGTTCACCACGTACCCGAAATACCGGTTCCCCCAGGCCAAGGAGCGATACGCCCAGATCGCCGAGGCACTGAAGCTCGACGCCGCGACGCCGGAGCAGGGCGTCGAGAGCCTCTGCCAAAAGGTGGCCGAGTTGAAGGCCCAGCTCGACATACCGGTCACGATCCGCGAGGCGGGCGTTTCGCGGGCCGATTTCGAGACCCACGTCCGTCAGATGGCCCAGACCGCCTTCGACGACCAGTGCGTCGGCGCGAACCCGTCCTATCCGCTGGTCGACGACCTGGAACGGGTCTTCTGGGAGGCGTACGGCGAAACGCCGACCGAATGACGACTCCACGCAACGCATGGGGAAAACGTTGGGTGAGAGAGTCGAGCGCTCGTCGGGTTGGGCGACCCGCGGGCGAGCACGGTACAATGGAAGCATGACCGGCTCGCCCAAATCGGACTGCCGCAGATCGTCGCCAAGGTCGCTGGCGCCGGCCTCGCTCTCGGTGGCGATTGTCTGTGCCCTGGGGCTCTTGGCCACTTCGCCCGGGCTGCCGATGACCTGGGACGAGGGCAATGCGATCTGGCGGTCGCAGGGCATCCAGCGGTGGTTCGGGGTCTTGGTAAACGGGGGCCGTGGGGATCAGGCCCTCGACCCGTTCAGCCGGGACGGCATCGCCGAGTGCTGGCGGTACACCACCCAGATCGAAGGCCATCCGGCCCTCTATGGGATCGTGATCGCCGCGGGGCGGTGGGTCTCGGGCGCGTGGCTCGGGCCGTTGGAGAGCTACCGCTTCGGGCCGATCCTGCTGTTTGCCGCGGGCGCCGGGGCCATGTTCTATCGCATGGCGAGGGAATACTCGATCGCAACGGGGTTGGGGGCCGTGGCCGCCCTGGTGCTCTTGCCCCGGATGTTCGCCCATGCGCACTTTGCCTCCTTCGACGGGCCGCTCGTCGCCTGCTGGGTGTTGGCCTGGGCGGCGTTTGCCCCGGCGCGAGAGAGCCGGCGGGGCGCGATCCTGTTCGGCGTTGCCTTGGGCATGACGCTCAGCGCCAAGGCGACCGGCTGGCTCGCCCCGCTCGGGTTCCTGGCCTGGACGCTCGCGTATCGCGACCGGGCGGGCGCCAAGGCAATGGCTTGGGCGGTGCCGATCGCGCTGGTCACCTTCTTCCTGCTCAACCCGCCGCTGTGGCACGATCCGATTCGAGGCTGCGCCACGTTCTTCCAGATGAACTTCGGGCGAAGCGAGTTCAACATCTCCACGCAGTTCTTCGGCCGGATGTACAACCTCGACCACCCCTTGCCCTGGTACAACACGCTCGCGTGGACCGGGATCACGGTCCCGCTGGGAATCCTGCTGTTGATGGCCGTGGGGGTGGCCGTGGTGTTGCGGCGCTGGCGCGACGACCGCGCGGGCACGCTGTTGCTTGCCAACGCCCTGGTCCTACTCGTGGTCCGTGCGCTGCCCCACGTCCCGCCTCACGACGGCGTCCGGCTCTTCCTGCCCAGCTTCGCGTTCCTGGCGGCGCTGGCCGGCGTGGGAGCCGCCTCGGTGATCGCGTGGGCGTCTGGCGGTGCGAAAGGCACTCGCGCTGTGCGCGGGTCTCCCGACCCCGCACACGACGGCGAGGTCAGGAGACCTTCGCCGAGCGCACGACCTGCGCCGAGCGCGTCGCGCGCTGCGGTCGTTGCGGTGCTCGTGCTCTACGCGGGCAGCGCGACCAGTGCGATTTGGTACGCGCCGCAATGGCTGTCGTACTACAACCTGGCCGTCGGCGGGCTGCCGGGCGCCACGGCGCTGGGCATGGAGCCGACCTACTACTGGGACGGGCTCGACCGCTCCGTGCTCGATTGGCTCGACGAGCACACGGGCCCGGGCGAAAAGGTGCAATTCGCCGCCCCTTCCGTGGAGAACCTCCTCCTGATGCGCCGCTGGGGAACGCTGCCCGTCGAGTTCCGGGCCCTTGCACCCGGCACGTATCGTTGGCACGTGATTCAGCACCGTCCGAGCGGCTGGCAGCCTGCCGACCGCTGGCTGGTCGAGCACGCCGAGCCGGCCTACGGCAAGACGATCCGTCGGGGCGGCTGGGGGCCGTGGCGGCTCGACGTGCCCCTGGTCGAAGTCTATTCGTACTCGCAGTATCTCGAGGCGTGCGAGGCCGTCCGTCCGGCTCGTACACAACACGAATAGGGGGACATCTGTCTCCGGGGGCTGGGAGGCGAGCCCAGGGCGCGTCGGCGCGGTTGCCCGGACGCAGCGCGTCTGCGCCAGCCATTGACTGGAACGGTTCAGACATCCATGATACGTTGGATAATAGAGAGCTTGTCTCGGACCGGTGCTCGCCGCTTGAAGAAGTTGCTCATTCCCCGCTCTCCGGCGCCCGTGTCGGTATGCCCAAACCGCAAAAAGTTGACGATTTTCTCGATTTGGTGCGGCGTAGCGGGCTCGTCGAGCGCGACCAGCTTAACCGAGTGCTCAGGCGTCTGAAGGAGGAGGCCGGCGGCGCGCCCGTCACCGACGTTGACTTCGTGGGCCAGCGCCTGGTGGAAGCGGGGCTGTTGAGCCAGTGGCAGTGCAATAACCTGCTCGAAGGCCGTCACAAGGGCTTCTTCCTCAAGCGGTACCGGCTGCTCGACCACCTGGGCACCGGCGGCATGAGCAGTGTCTATCTGGCCGAGCACGTGCTGATGCAGCGGCGCGTGGCCATCAAGGTGCTCCCCAAGGACAAGGTGGATGATTCGTCGTACCTGGCTCGATTCCGCCGCGAGGCCCAGGCGGCCGCCGCGTTGGACCACCGCAACATCGTGCGGGCCTACGACGTCGATAACGAGGGGAAGTTCCACTTCCTGGTGATGGAGTACGTCGAGGGCCGCGACCTGTTGACGATGGTCAAGGAAGACGGGCCGCTCGACTACCGCGTGGCGGCCGACTACACCCGCCAGGCCGCCGAGGGGCTCGCCCATGCCCACGAAGCGGGGCTGATCCACCGCGACGTCAAGCCGGCCAACCTCCTGGTCGACCGCAAGAACGTGGTCAAGGTCCTCGATCTCGGGCTGGCCCGATTCACCGGCGAGGAGTACGCCTCGCTCACCGTGGCCAACGACGAGAACGTGCTCGGCACGGCCGACTACCTGGCGCCGGAGCAGGCCCTCGACAGCCACGGCGTCGACGCCCGGGCGGACATCTACGGCCTGGGATGTTCGCTGTACTACCTGCTCACGGGGCATCCCCCGTTTCCCGAGGGTACCTTGCCGCAGCGGCTGATGATGCACCAGAAGGAAACGCCCTCCAGCATTCTCAATGACCGCCCCGACGCCCCGGACGACCTGATCGAAATCTGCATGCGCATGATGGCCAAGAAGCCGGACGACCGCCCCCAATCGGCGTCCGAGGTGGCCGAACTGATGGGCAACTGGCTGACGGCCCACGGCCATGAGTTCGAGACGGGGAGCAGCGCCGGCGGATCGTCCGGGAAGCTGACCGCCGCGGCGGCCGTCGCCCAGGCCGAGTCGCTTGCTTCGGAAGGCTCGACGAAACGCCATGCCGACGAAACGGGATCGGCGGCAGGTCGCCGGGCCGGCGAAGGAACGACGCATGCGGGGGTGGGAGACGCTCGCGCGAGCGTCGAGCCGGAGGTTCCCGAGGCAATCCTCGAACCGGCCGAAGAGGATGACCCGGCAAGCGTGCTCGAAGCGATCACGCGCGACGAGTCACCCGCCGTCGCCCGGCTGCGTGCCAGGCATCAGGTGAGCCCCGGGCAAGCCCCCGCCTACCACAGCCGCCGCGATGAGCCCCCACTTTGGGTCTGGATCGTGATCGGGGCCGGCACGCTGCTGGCCCTGATCCTACTCGTGGTCTTCCTCCTGACCCGCCTCTAGGGCGGAAGAAAAGGTGACAGCCACCAAATTTGGGGAATCCAGGCATTCTGCTAGGCGTCTAATTCTCCATCTTCTCCAGATTTGGTGGCTGTCACCTTTTCCCGGATCTGAAGCACGTCCGTGGGCAGGGCCTCGTTCAGGCTCCCCGAGCGAAAACCCTCCAGATCGAGGGAGACGTACCGGAATCCCGCCGCCTTCAGCGCTTCGACTACCAGGCGGCGGAAGTCCGGGTCGGCGAACTTCGCCATCGCCTCCGGGGCGACCTCGATCCGGGCCATGTCGCCCTGGTGGTAGCGGACGCGGAGAGGCTGGAACCCATGCCCGCGGAGGAACTGCTCGGCCTTGTCGACCATCGCCAGCCGCTCGGGCGTGACCTTCTCGCCGTAGGCAATCCGGCTGCTCAGGCAGGGCGTGGCCGGCTTGTCCCAGGTGGGAAGCTGCCAGTCGGCGGCCAACTGCCGCAATTCGGCCTTGGCAAGATCGCACTCGGCCAGGGGGCTTTGCACCTTCTGCTCCCTGGCGGCCCGCAGCCCGGGGCGGTGCTCGCCGTGGTCGTCGCGGTTCGACCCATCCACCACCACGGCCACGCCCAGGCGCTTGGCGACCTTCTCCACCTGGATGAACAGCTCGGTCTTGCAGTGGTAGCAGCGGTCGGCCGTGTTTTTCTGGTACTCGGGGTTCGATAGCTCGTCGGTCTGGAGCGTTTCGTGGCGGATGCCGATCTGGCGCGCCAACCGGCGGCAGTCCTCCAGCTCGCCCGACGCCAGGCTGGGGCTGACGCCGGTGATCGCCACGGCGCGGTCGCCCAAGGCCAGGTGAGCCGCCTTGGCCAGAACCGTGCTGTCGAGCCCACCGGAGAAGGCCACCGCACAGCTCCCGTAGCTTCGCAGCAAGTCGAGCAGCCGGTCACGCTTGGCCGCAAGATGGTTAGACAACTGATTCATCGATGGGTCGCAGCACCAAAGGCATGCTATCTGAGCAGGATGCGTTTCACGGTTCGCCGATGCGCCCAAAGATGCACGTCGCAACAAGAGAGGCCCTCCACCGCAATGCCGTGGCGATGCGCTTTTGAGAGCCCGTCACTTAACGGGGGCGACCTGGACCCCGGGTTGTGTGATCCGCATCGGTCTCGCGTAGCGACCGCATCGCGGCTATACACGCGGCCGGAGCCTTTCTAGCAGGCACCCAACGGGCGAAGTATCGGCTCACCAAAGGTTTACATCGACAGCACGAGCATGGTAGAGGGCCATGCGTGAGAACCGGTTCAGACGTCGCTTGATGCGCGGCGCCTTCCGCGATTCCCGACGGCCCCCTTATCGTACAGGTTGGGCCCCGCCGCGACAAGGAAGAATCTGGCGGTAAACCCCTTCCTGGTGGGTGTTCAATCCATCGGCAAGAGGGGGCAGCCATATCGGCTTACTCAGAGGGTCCATCGCTGACGGACTCCCGGGCAGGTCGCCCCTTCGACTGCGGCCGGCGCGGTGGGAACAGGACCAGCGTGGTCAGGACGAGGGCTCCGAACGCACAATAGCAGATGGTGAACACCCAGGGAGAGGCCTCGAAGAAGATCAGCTCGTGGGCCCAGTGGCCGACGAATGAGCCGGTGTAGACTTCGCTGCCCCCTTTGTCGCGCCAGTGTTTCTCCAGCGTTGTCAGCGGGCACATGATTCCTGCCACCGCCTGGACCACGACGATCAGGATCATCAGGAAGTGAATCGCCCGGAACCAGAAGTTCCGCACCCACTTCCAGTGGAGCAGCGCCCCCAGCAGGATCGCCAGAAGCCCCAGGATGACGAACCCGATATACGCGGCGTGGATTACGACCACGGCATCAGCGAGATAGTTGTAGGGCGTCATGGCGCTCTTATAGATGCCGGGTGGGCCAAGAATATTCCGGAGGCAGCGTGAATTCCGATCGGGACGAGTCGCCCATCCTTCGGATACGCGCCAGAACGCGTGTTTCGCGCGTTCAGTGCCACGGAGAAGCAGGCCAGCAGGGCCCCCACTGTCGCCCTCGTTGCCCCCCCCGGAGGGGGCGCGGCCTCTTGTGACAGGCCGCACGCCCACCCCTCCATACTAGAGGAGGGGCGACCTAACGCAGTAAGCCCGAAAAACGAGAAAAACGATTAAGTTTTCGTAGGCGCGCCCCTATAATCAAGTGGGAGACGGATTGCCACACGGGCAGGCTGGTAACGCTCTTGCAGCCGCGAGGCCGGTTGGTGGACGCATGGCGCCGCGAGAGGAGTCGGCGGCGGCAAATGAGACGTGGGTTCTGGTACGGGAGGGCGGATCATGACGTCGCAAACCCGGGAGGAGCCGAGGATCATCGCCGCGGCCGAGCGGCAAATGCAGGCTTGGGCCCTCACCCAACAGATGGCCGATCGGTCCGTTCGCGTCGACCAGCCGCCCGAGCCTTCCGACAAGCTGGGCGATTTCATCACCATCTCTCGCGAAGCGGGCGCCTGCGGCAGCCTGATCGCCGAGTCAGTCGGCGTGGAGCTGGGCTGGGAGGTGCTCGACAAGAGCCTCCTCGATCAGGTCGCCGCCGAATCCAACTTCGGCCGGCCACACCTGGAAGCCGTCGATGAAACCTCGGTCCACTGGGCCGACGGCATCCTCGGCACGTGGCTGGACCCGCAAACGGTCTCGCACCAGCGATACGTGGTTCACCTGAGACGCGTCGTGATGGCGACCGCTCACCGCGGAAACGCGGTTTTCGTCGGGCGCGGCGCGCATTTCCTGCTGCCGCGCGGGCAGGGCCTCTCGGTGCGTCTGGTGGCGCCGAAGCCGTACCGCGTGGAGCAGATCGTGCGGCGTCTGGGAATCAGCGCGGCCAAGGCCCGGCAACACGTCGCCTGCGTCGACCGCGGCCGCCGGGAGTTCGTCCGGCGCTTCTTCAACGGCAACATCGACGACCCGCATCTGTACGACCTGGTGATCAACGTCGAGCGCTTCGGCCCGGAGGCCGCGGCCGACCAGATCGTCGGCGCGTATCCTCGGTAGCAGGGCACTCCGGGGCGAAGCTCGCCGGGGTTGCCCCCTGCTCATCCGACGCCGGTCCGGATGGTCCGGTCACCCGTCTCGATTGCCCCGCCGCACTTCTCGGGCGATCGCCCGACCGGGACGTCGGTCGGCATCTCCGCACCTTTGCAGGTCCGGGCGGCTGTGCTACGTTGTACGCTGAAGCAGCCGTCGGGTCGGGGGCCGTGCCGCCGCGTCGCGGCGTGTCCTCCCTGCACCGAAGCCGCGCTTGCCCACGCTGAATCGGAACCACTTGCCATGAAAACGCGATTCGAGCACGCGTACGTGCTCAACGTGATGTCGGACGACCATCCGGGCATCGTCGCCGCGGTGACCGGCGCGGTCGAGAACCTGGGCGGCAACATCGACGCGTGCAGCCAGACGGTGTTGGGCGGCTACTTCACGCTGATCATGATCGTCAGCCTGCCGGAGCCGATCGAGCCCGACGCGCTGACCGAGCGGGTCCGCTGGTCCGAATCGTCGGACGCCGCGTACCAAGTGATCGCTCGGCCCGTCCTGCCCAGCGACGGCTTCTCGCCCGGCGAGCAGTCGGACCGGTTCGTGATCACCGCCTTCGGCAAGGATCAGCCGGGAATCGTCCGGCGGTTCAGCCGGTACCTGGCGG
>CAZDHR010000325.1:0-8194 GCA_964505295.1 uncultured Planctomycetaceae bacterium | reverse complement strand
TGGGACCTCAGCGCACTCACCCTCGGGCCCGCGCGCAGGTGCGCTCACGGTATCTGAGGGGGGGAGGTCCCCTCATAGGTGGCAAAAGCGGGGCGGCCGCGAAAGTGACCGTGTCCAACAAAGCCCGCATCGCGCCACGGACTGGAGGGGGCACGATGTGACAGGAGGAAGTCCGTCGGGTGCCACTGCTGGATTGTCCAGCAGTGCCCGACCCGTGGCAGCCATCGAGCGCGTGGAGACGAGGGCTGGTCTGCGACTCCGCACTGACGATAGGCCAATACGACCCGCGGTCTGCCGTCCAAAGCCCTGAATCGCAATGGTTCACTCGGGGTGTTACGGGACACTGCTGGACAAGCCAGCAGTGGCACCCGGCGTCCTTCCATCCCGTGGGGATGGCCCAGCGTATTGCCAAGCGGTCGGCCATCGGCTAGATTGCCGGATGCAGGTGGACTGAGGCTGAGCACTGGCGAGACGCCAGTGCCACCCGGCGGAAAAGGAATTCGCGGAAATTGCAGGGTAGATGTTCGGAAAGGCGGTTGAAAGGGGAACGTGCTATGGGTTTCTATATCCGGAAAGCACTGAGAGTCGGCCCAGTTCGATTCAATCTTTCCAAGTCCGGTATAGGCGTATCCGCAGGTATCAAGGGCCTGCGGCTCGGTACCGGACCCCGCGGCAACTATGTCCACATGGGTCGTGGAGGGCTCTACTTCCGCAAGAGCCTCAATTCGCCGAACCAGAGGGCACGTCTGCCTTCGAGCGAGCCGCACGTTCCACCCGCGGCGCCTCCGGACAGCACAGGAGCACTTCAGGACATCGACAGCGGTTCCGTCCTCGAAATGGTTGACGCGTCGAGATCAGAACTGCTCCAGGAACTGAACGAGAAAAGGAAGAAGACTCGGCTCCTGCCGGTGACGATTACACTGTCCGTCATCCTGCTGCTTCTTTTGCTTGTTGGCGGTGTACCAACTTGGTTGGTTTGTGTGTTCGCCCCTGCTTTGATCGGTGTCTGTTGGCTGGCATCGACGAAGGACGCGCTTCGCAAGACAACCGTCATCTTCTACGACCTCGAGCCGGAAGTGGAACGTGCATACCAGCAGCTCCATGATGCTTTCGGCCAACTGCGTTCATGTGCTCGTACATGGCACATCGAGGCTCGCGGTGATGTTAAGGATCGCAAGTATCACGCGGGAGCTGGCGCGGTTGTCAGACGTAAGCAGGTGAGTCTGAAAAACGGCGAGCCGCCGTTCGTCAAGACAAATCTGGAGATACCGCTGGTTCCAGTTGGGACACAAGTCCTGGCGTTCATGCCGGACCGGCTACTCGTATTCGACGCCGCTGGTGTCGGCGCCATCAGTTACCACGCTCTGGCTCTTGAGGTTGCCGAAACTGAGTTCGTAGAGGACGACCCCGTACCTCAAGATGCTACGGTGATCGGGAAGACCTGGCGCTATGTTAACAAGAAGGGTGGACCGGACCGGAGATTCAAAGACAACCGGGAGATTCCCATCTGCGCGTACGACCAGCTACATTTTTCGAGCACCACCGGACTCAACGAGATAGTCCAGGTTTCCCGCCGGGGTGTAGGGGCTGCTTTCAGAGCGGCGATAGCGTTGATGGGTCAACTCCGAACGAGTGAAGTGGATCGACCAGCCCTCTAACAACCGGTTCAGCGGAGGCGCTACGCGCCGCCGCTGAACCGGAGCGTTATACGGCTGAATCCCACCGTACACGAGATGAACGGATATGGAGGCTCTTAAACGCATCATCGAGAACAACGACACGAAACGGGGCCGCGTTTTCGACCTCATCATTCAGGCGCTGATCGTTCTTTCGCTGGTCACATTCTCCATCGAAACCCTCCCCAACCTATCCGATGCCAGTCGGCATTGGCTTCGCCAAATCGAGATCGCAACGGTCGCCATCTTCACCATCGAATACACCCTTCGGCTCATCGTTGCCGACCGCAAACTCGGTTTCATTTTCAGCTTCTTTGGTATCGTCGATTTACTTTCAATCTTGCCGTTTTACATCGCATCTGGCGTCGACCTTCGTTCCATTCGTGCGTTCCGGTTGCTTCGCCTCTTCCGCGCCTTCAAAATTGTCCGTTACAGCAAGGCGATACGCCGCTTCCACCGCGCGCTTCTGATCGCGCGCGAAGAACTTGTCCTGTATTTGCTCGTAACGTTGCTCCTGCTTTACTTCGCCGCTGTCGGCATTTACTACTTCGAACGCGACGCACAACCGGAAACATTTTCCTCGGTCTTTCACAGCCTGTGGTGGGCTGTTACCACGCTCACGACCGTTGGCTATGGTGACGTGTATCCGGTAACCACGGGTGGCCGCATTTTCACGTTTTTCGTCTTGCTGATCGCTTTGGGTATCGTTTCCGTTCCGGCGGGGCTTGTTGCGTCGGCGTTGTCCAA
This sequence comes from uncultured Planctomycetaceae bacterium, assembly GCA_964505295.1. Classification (GTDB taxonomy): domain Bacteria; phylum Planctomycetota; class Planctomycetia; order Pirellulales; family Thermoguttaceae; genus DATKZH01. The sequence goes on along the minus strand of CAZDHR010000325.1, from coordinate 5,771 downwards.
GGCCCGCGAAATGGACGACTGATCACACGCCGTATAACATATCGTTGAACCGGAGAGGAGATTGTGCGTTTCACGCACCATACTCTGTTCGGGCGAGACGGCGGAGTGGCACCCGGGCGCGAACCCAAAGGGTGATTCCCGACACGCTCCTCACAGCGATTCGCGTCAGAACCGCACTCGGTTCCAAGCGCGACGCGGCGGGCGAGATCGCAGGGAGACGGTTGGCGGGGGCATCGCTGGCGGCACGGCGGTGGGCGCGGCGGCAAGAGTGGCCGGGCGCGCAGCGTAGGGAGCAGACGGCGCAAGTTGCAGGTTCGGATCGGCCAGGTCGACCATCGGCGTATCAGGGAAGGAGGGCATGGCCCAGAGCTCGGCGGGGACGCCCTCGGCCGGATTGATACGCACGTTGCCCAGGTCGAGCCGCATCGAAAACTGCACCCGAGGGCAGTCGATCTCCACGACGCGGGGCATGATCAGGCCGCTCATCGGGTCGCGACGATGACGGCTCGCCCTGGCGTGGGCCACCAGGGTACCCTGCGCGTCATAGACGCTCTGCTCCAGGACGACGCCGGTGGTGCCGTCGACGATCGTCCGTTTGGTCGCCGGACCGTCCGCCGTCGGACGGACCGTCCGGACCTCCAACCGCCCGTCCGGGTGTACGGTCGGCCCCTGATGCACCAGCGCGGGATCGAACTGGGTGACGCCCAGCGCCTCGATCAGCCACTCGGGCTCGATCGGCAGCATCTTCCGAGCCGGGCTGGCGGCGAACTGATCGTGACGACAGTAGTAGAGCGGCGGCTGGCGCATGACCCAGACCCAGAAGAGCGAGTCGTTGCTGCCCAGGTCAAGCTCCGTGCCCGTCAACCCCGTTCCTGCCCGAAGACGCAACCGTCGGGGCCGCTCGAAGGCGATGTTCGTGCGGAGCGACGGCGTGCCCGATACGCTCAGCACGGCCTCGTCGGTCGTGAACGAATGGATCTGCGAGCTGTTGTGGTTGACGACCCGGATGACCTGCTCCAGCGTCGGCGACGGCGGGAGCTGCGCGCGGAGCGGGGCCGGTTGCCGGGCCCTCAGCCAGGCGCAGCCGGGGCCCGAGAGCGCAAAGAGCCCCACAACGACAAGCAATCGCTGAACCGTTCGGTATCCTTCCATGGATCTCCCGCAGGTTCCCGTCTCGGGCGGTTTTTCTTGGGGGGGGCGGCCATCAGCCCGCCTTGGCAAACAGAAGCTTGGCCAGCTCCTCCTGAATTTCGTCGATCCGCGACTGATCCGGGGCGACGGCCGCGACGCGATACGTCTTCTCCCGCCGCGGGCAGTACAGGACCAGCACTTCCCCGCCCCGCTCGTCGTGCTCCTGCTCCTCCTGTCGCATCACGCGGCGGCGGACCAAGAGCAGGGCGAGCACGTAGCGCATGTCCTGCTTGTCGGGCTGCGATTCGAGCTGCTCGAAGAAGTGCAGCATCACGTCGTTCGGGGCCCAATGCAGCCGCTTGGCGGCCGGGTCGGGCATCTGCGACTTCCACCAGCCGATGGCCCCGTCGGGCGGTCCCTTCCAGGCGCCGACCGAGTAGTCGTACCGCTTCAGCTCGGCCCCCTCGGCCATCAGCACCGAGTAGAACGGCTCGCCCGGCGTCAGCTCTTTGCCCGTCGCAGCGCACGTGCGCGTGCAGCGTTGGATCTCGTAGTCCATGGGATAACCGGGATAGACAAGCAACCTGCCACCGTGTCCCCCAGGTGGATGTCCGGTCGAGACCTCCCAGAGGTAATGGGCGGCGGAAGATTACCCGAAATCACCCCGCGGCTCAATAGGCAACGAAGAAGCGGCTATCGGTCCCCTCCGGTCCGATCCGGAGCTTCACCCTGCGGGAGCACTTTGGGCAGCAGCCTTCGTAGGCGGTCTCCGTCCGGTTGACGTAAACCCTTGTGTAGACGTCACAACAGGCGAACCGGATGCCCACGAACCGCCGCCCGCCGCCCGCGCGACCACGGGGCTCTCCCGGATCCGGATCACTCGAGATGTCCAAATGATCCCCTGTCATTTTTCGCATCTATCTCAAGCTATGTACATTATCCATTTGTCCGATACCCCCGGGCCACGGTGCCGCAGTGTCCGAGCCCCACCACAAAGCCTACCACCCAGGAAGATCGGATCACGGAGCCCGACGGCTCCAAGGATGGATCTCGCCTGCGCAGCGAACCTTGAGCCTTGACCGGCACACTGTATTATTGTAGAGTCCGTCTACTTGATGGAAACCTTTTGGCCAGACGCATTCTGATGACGCTCGCAAGCCTATTGCCGCTTTTGTTATTACCCCTAGCGAGGGGGCGGCCTTAGGGTTTGCGCAACAACGGCTACGTGTGACGAGCCAGACCAAACCCCGAGGCCCCAGCGGCTTCGGGGTTTTTTCGTGGTTCGCGGTGAGGAGTGGTCGAGGATGCCAGTGGACGGGAGCAACCAGCGACGACTGGGCCCCACGAGGGCCTGGTTGGTGTTGCCCGGGCCGACCAGGGGTCGGCGGTCGGACCGTGGAAGCTCTGTCGCCTAGGTCTCGTTCACACAAGGAACCATCCCCCATGAGCCAGTCATCGTCTCGGCAAATCGTGATCTTCGACACCACGCTCCGCGACGGCGAGCAATCGCCCGGGGCGAGCATGAACCTGTTCGAGAAAATGGAGGTCGCCCAGGCGCTGGTCGAGCTGGAGGTCGACGTGATCGAGGCCGGTTTTCCGATCGCCTCGCCCGGCGATTTCAAGGCGGTCCGCGAGATCGCCAAAACGGTACGCGGGTCGGTGATCTGCGGTTTGGCGCGGTGCCGGCCCGACGACATCGACCGGGCATGGGAGGCCATCAAGCACGCCGAAGAGCCGCGGATCCACGTCTTCCTGGCCACCAGCGCCATCCATCGCGAGCACAAGCTCAAGATGACCAAGGACCAGATCGTCCAACACGCGGTGGAGGGCGTGAAGCGGGCGGTGGGCTACTGTGCCAACGTCGAGTTCTCGCCCGAGGACGCCGTCCGAACCGAGGTCGACTTCCTCTGCCAGGTCGTCGAGGCCGCCATCCACGCCGGGGCGACCACGGTCAACATCCCCGATACGGTCGGCTACGCCACGCCCGCCCACATGCGCCGCGTGATCGAAATCCTCCGCCAGCGCGTGCCCAACATCGACCAGGCCGTCATCAGCGTCCACTGCCACAACGACCTGGGAATGGCCGTGGCCAACAGCCTCGCCGCCGTCGAAGCCGGCGCCGGACAGGTCGAGTGCACGATCAACGGGATCGGCGAGAGGGCGGGCAACTGCTCGCTGGAAGAGATCGTCATGGCGCTGAGGACCCGAAAGGACTACTACCACGGCCATACCCGCGTCGTCACCCAGCGCCTCGTGCCGACCAGCCGGCAGGTGGCCAGCGTCACCGGGATCCAAGTCCAGCGCAACAAGGCCATCGTCGGCCAGAACGCGTTCGCCCACGAGGCGGGCATCCATCAAGACGGCATCCTCAAGGAACGCACCACCTACGAGATCATGCGCCCCGAGGACGTCGGGCTGACCATGCACGACCTCGTCCTGGGCAAGCACAGCGGCCGCGCCGCCCTGGCCGATCGGGCCAAGGCCCTGGGCTACCGCCTCACCGGTGACCAGCTCAACATGGTCTTCGAGGAGTTCAAAAACCTGGCCGACAAGAAAAAGGAGATCTACGACGGCGACGTCGCCGCCCTGATCGAGCAGCAGATCCACGGCGTCTCGGAACTCTGGTCGCTCGACTCCTACGAGGTCTCCACCGGAACCGGAAAGATCCCCGAAGTCACGCTCTCCATCCGCCGCGGCGAAGAGCTCCTAAGCACCCAGAAAATGTGCGGCGACGGACCGATCGACGCCATCTTCCTGGCCATCGAGGAGCTCACCGGATACGAGGTCGTCTGCAAGGATTTCCGGGTCCACAGCGTCACCGTCGGCAAAGACGCCCAGGGCGAGGTGATGGTCCAGGTCGAGTATCAGGGCGAGCTGTACCGCGGCCACGGCGTCTCCACCGACAGCGTCGAAGCCAGCGCCAAGGCGTTCCTCAACGCCATCAACCGCATCGCCTCGATCGCCAACGGCAATCGACACAACCACGGCAACCTGCATCGATCCGAAGACCCCCAGTAACCGGCCCCCCAACAACCACCGCACCCGCGGCAGGCCACCCCAGGCCGAGTGGCGGAATTGGTAGACGCACGGGACTTAAAATCCCGTGAGGGTCATCCCTCGTGCGGGTTCGACTCCCGCCTCGGCTATTCGTTGTGGGGTAAGGGTTTACGTCACGCCCCCACAACGCGAAAACGCATCTTCTCCGCTGTCGTCTCCGCTGTTTCTCCGCTGTTTTTTTTGCGCGTCGTCTTCTCCGCTGTTTCTCCGCTGTTTTTTCGGGGGTCGTCTCCGCCGCTTAGCGCCGGTGGGAGATACGCCCCATACTCGGCCATCTCCCGCTGACCCCACTTCCGGTAGTGTTCCGTGGTCGCCGCGCAGGCGTGGCCCATTTGGTTCTGTAGCCCGGGGTTGGCGTAGTTCAACCGAGCGTGTGCGTAGCGGAAAGCGTGGAAGCCATACTGGTGGCACGACGACCGGCAGATGTGCCCGCGCACGCCGGCCTTCGGGCAGGGCAGGTCGATCCCGGCCGCTTCTTGGATCCTGTCGAAGTGAGCGTACAGGGCCCGACGGCTGAGGTTCCAGGGCAAGAGCCGAGGGTCGCCGGCGCGTATCTTGAGCAAGTAGGGCAGGGCGCCGCGAATCTCCGGCCGGGTGTCCTTGCGCTGCTTCAGGTCGACCGCCCGACTCAGCACGCGGCCCGTGTCCCAATCCACGTCCTCCCAGCGCAACCTCAGGACCGCGCCGATTCGGGCTCCGGTCACGAAGAGCGTCACGAAAAGAGCCTGCCACCAGTCGCCGGGCGTGGTGCCCTCCGCCAGGTCGTGGCGCCCCAGCTCCGGGGCCTCGGCCGCATCGGCCGCCTTGAGCATGGCGAGGAAGTGAGGCTCAAGCACATGAGGCTTCTCCCGCTGATCGCTCAACACCTTCGGGAGCGTAGGAACTTCCCTGAGGTACTTCCAGCGATTGGCAACCGCGAGGGCCGCCCTCAGGTGGCGCAGCTCCTTCTTGACCGTCTCCGGGCTGATCTTGCCTTGGGGCGTCTCGTCTCGGAGGCGCTTGGTGCGAAACTGCTCAAGCGTCCGTTCGTCGATCCTGGCAACCCACTTGGGTTTGACCTTGCTGGTGAACGTCGCGAGGCATCTCCGGGCCACGTCGATCGTCCCCGGCCGGTTGCCGCCGCTCTCCATGTCGGCCAGGTATTCGTCGACGAACTCTTGCCAGGGCTTGTGGGGGATGACGCCGGCCGCCCCGTCCTCGAGCTCGCGGCGCTTGAAGATCGCCTTCTCTTCGGCTTGCTCGCGGGTGCCGACTTTCTCTTGGCGCCGCCGGCCGTTCTCTCGCCATTCGATCGACCAGGGGCAATCCTCGGCCCCCAGCCGGGCCTTCTCATGGGAGACCTGGAAGATTCGCACCTTCGACATAGCTGGGGTTCCTTTCTTGCACGCGCCGCGATGCCGGGGCCAGGTGCAAGTCTGGCCCACAGCACGCGGCAAAGGATCGTGGTTCTGGTTCTACCTCCTCTTCACCTTGAACGCCAGCCCCGGCGATCGGGGCCGCGGGGAAAATTCTTGGCGCTCGGAAGCTGGGTTCCCGCGTGCAAATCTGGCCTTTCGTGTTGCGGGGAGGGCTGGTTTTCCGGG
>CAZDHR010000324.1:0-8240 GCA_964505295.1 uncultured Planctomycetaceae bacterium | reverse complement strand
GAAATCGACGCACTTGTCCGCGGGAGTCAGCGGATCATCGCGAGCATTCACGATGAAGAACGGGCAGATGGCCGGCGTGGCCGACTCGGGTGTCGTTCGGCTTTCGATGACCTGGCCGGCGTCATCAGGAATCCCCGGATAGAACAGGCCGGCAAAGTCCGGCATCCCGCTCACTTCGGTTTCCGGCAGCTTGGGCTCGGGGTGGAGCGAGCAGCTTATCGCGAGGTGGCCGCCGGCCGAGAACCCGCAAATGCCGATCTTGTCGGACTGCAAACCAAGGTCCGACGCTTTTTGCCTGAGAACGCGGATTGCCTGTCTGCCATCGGCCCGAACGGCGCGCTGGTAATTCTGCCATGTGTTTGCCGGACTCTTGTCGTCGGCCACGAAGGTTCGATACTTCAAGACGAGGGAGGTCACGTTGTGATCTTTCAGCCAGATTGCCAAGTCGTGACCCTCAAAATCAATCCAGACGTCGCGAAAGCCGCCACCAGGGCAAATCACCAAGCCCACGCCGTTCGGATTTCGGGGACGATGGATACTGTAGGTGGGCGACGAAACAGAACTGAATGCGCGATTCGATCCGGACAGAGATCCGGGTTGCGGCTTGGCGGATCGAACTTGCTCTTTGACATCCTGTCGATTCGTATAGTCTGAAGGCGGTTTCTCCCAGAGCGGCACTTCCGGAGGCAGGTCAACTGCCAGCAAAGGTGTAATGAAGGACAGCTTAGCGATCAACGCCGTGAGAAGCATTGGCAACATGCTCATGCTGCCGTTGACGTGAGTGCTTCGATGCGGTATCATGGTGTGTTTCTTTCACTCCGAAGTATTCATCCACCCGGCTTGAACTCTCGGACGACTCGGAATCCGGCAAGGTATTCAGGGTGATAGCCCTCGCGATCGTGGCTCAGGCGAGTCGCGGAACGAGTGTTCGTCGCCGCCGAAGCAAAGGAGCCGCCGCGCCAGACGCGGTGGCTCCCCTTCTTGGGCCCCGTGGGGTCAACCGTTTCCTTCTTCTTTCCGTCGTAGCGGGCGTACCAGTCCTGGCACCATTCCCAGACGTTGCCGTGCATGTCATACAGGGCCCATCCGTTGGGAAGCTTCCGACCAACTCGATGCGCGTACTGCGCACCGTCCTGGTAAGCGTTGACGTCGTACCACGCATGGTCATCCAGTTGCTCGTAATCATCGCCGAAGTTCCAGGTGGACGTTGTTCCCGCACGGCAGGCATATTCCCATTCCGCTTCCGTCGGTAACCGGTATTCCTCGCTTTCCTGTTCGCTCAACTTGCGACAGAATTCGACCGCGTCATCCCACGTCACATACGACGCCGCGTAGTTGGGCCCTTCCCGCACAAGTGGCTTGCCTTCCCAGGGGCGAGCTCCCATCACCTCTTCATATTGCTGCTGCGTGACTTCGCAACTGCTGATGTGGTAAGGTTGCGTGATCTTCACGAGATGCTGTGGCGCTTCCGGTCCGGCTTTTCGCTTCTCTTGTTCTCGTACATCGTGCTTGAGGTACTCCATGAGATCGGCCTTGGTAATCTGGCCACTTTCAAGTTTGTCTTTGACCCCGGGGTCTTGCAGAAGTTCTTCATACCTCCGCTCCAGCGGCGCATCGTTGACGGCCGCGCCCATCTGGAATTCACCAACAGGGATGGGCACCAGCACCATGCCGACGCTATTGACGATCGGATCGCCCAGCGCCAGTTGATCGGAGGCCATGTGCTTCTTGACAGTCTTTGCACCGGGAATACCTGACCCACAACCGGCAGTGGTGATAAACGCCAGCGCCATAATCAGCGGGGCTCGCATAACGGCAATCCTTTCAGAAATGCAATCGGGGGCAGAAGTGGCCGTCCTTCGGAAAACGACCGCTCGGGTCCGGGCAGATTCAGAACTCACCGGCGACCTCACCGCCCCCGCGCGTGTGGATTGCCTGCCACGTACCGCGTGGTGGCGCACTGCATCCGACCTGAGTCCTCTTGAAGTCGATCGTTTCGCTCACGAACCGCGCCGAGCCGTCCGCCATTGTTATCTGCAGGCCCCCGGGATGCATGCTGCGCCCCGTCATTTGGCCGGTGCTTGTGCTGTCAAAGCACCCCATTCCATTCGTGGCATTCCCAAGCATACCGGACACGGCGCAGTTTTCCATGTCATCGGAGTAGGGTTCTCTGCAGTTCGGAACGCTGGCATCGTTGAACATTGCCGCGGTGCCGGCGGACAGTCCCGGCATGGCCCAACAGCCGCGCAGATCGTGTTCGTTCATGCCCGCCCGCAGTTCGTCAACGGCCACGGTATTGGACGTGCCGTCGGTAATGTCGGCGATTCGGACCACTTGGTTGGCGCCACCAACGCCTCCGAGAGAATTGCTGGTGCCGCTTCCGACTCCAAACCAACACGGGGAAACGTTCATGCCATAATTTCCACGAGCCCATCCCCCACCGGCATAGCTGCAGAAGTTCCCGTGACTCTGTGGGTCGCTCGGGCATTTATAGATAGACAGCTCCTGGGACCTGCCGGGGTTCTGGTTCGCGGGGATGTGAAAATCCCATTGGTCGTATAGCGCATTTTGCTCGAGGTAGGGTAAGAGGAAGACCAGCCAGTTGGCCCCCTTGTCGACGTCGGCGATCCGCGATGGATTCCCCGCTCGATTGATTAGGAACGGCGGAAAACACCGATGCGAGTCATGATAGTTATGTAGAGCGAGCCCGATCTGTTTCAGATGGCTGCTGCACTGAGTTCGCCGCGCCGCCTCGCGCGCCGCCTGCACGGCCGGCAGCAACAGGCCAATCAAGATGCCGATGATGGCGATCACTACCAGCAGTTCCACCAAGGTGAATCCGCGGCGAATATCATTGGAATGCATCAGATCTGCTCCTTCGATAGGAACGCCCTCGGGAGTCGGCCAGACAGGCCGACGTTCCCTCGTTGCGTTGAGCCTGAAGACGCTCCGAGCTCGCCTGCGGACGCGATGTCGGGGTTGCCATTGCCATAGCCCGAAAAGTCCCTTCGTCGGGCTTCCACGCTCGTGGTGCGTACTTTTCGGTTTCTCTTGACCAATTGGAGGCCTTCGCCGACCCATCGCCTCTTCAGATCGTGGAGGGTGCATTTCGTGTGCCCCACCGCGGGATCGCCGATCTCCGCTTGGCCATCCTCCGTGAATCCGTAGAACACCACGGTATGGTTTCTGCGTCGCAGCCACGGCCCGAGTCTCTCATTCGCCGGAAGCGGACCATCTTGAACCGTAACGCGATCGAGACGTATCCGCAAGAGGATTGGTCGCGAAGCCGCGCGACGGAGCTCGTCCAGGCTGCCGCGAACTACCGCGACGTCCCACTCGGTATCGCGGGTCTTGATCTTCAGCCCACGATAGAGACCCAGGAGCGGCGTCCCATGCTTGCGAGTCAGGCAGAGGTCCATCATCTCTTGCTCGGTGGCTTCAAAGCCGGCGTTCCACAGCAGCGTCACCGCGCAGCAAGGGCCGCAAGAAGTGCCCCGTGCTTGCAGCGAGAGCCCGTCTCTCGACCAGAAGTGCTGCGACGAAGGAGCCTGCCCGAGGAAATCGCAGCCGACTGCGTACCATCCCAGGATGACCAGGAGGAGGGCGAAAACCGTCCGCCGCCATGGCGGGATCTCGCTCTGCCCGGCGAGAATTCCAGCAAGCAGAGCGGCCCCGGGCGGGATCCAGTTGCCCAGCACGATCGCGTTGGAAAAGGGCAACAGTTGGGCAAGGATCAGCCTCCCATGAACGGCCAACGCGAAGAAGAGAAGGAAAACAGCCGCCAATCCTCCGATAGAGAGGGCGATCCTCTTGGAACGGTGGCGGGCGGTCCGAAACCCGTACCAGAAGAGACCGGCCGACAAAGCGAACACTACCAGAATCCCAACAACAATGTCCCCCATCATTCACCTCGCCGTGGTGGACCCGACGACTCGGGCCTGGCAGGCATAGCTGACCGTGAGTGTTGGGGGCGGCCAAAAGACAACTTGAAAAAGGAGGTGCTCTTCTGGGAGATCGACCCACACGGACCAGTTTTGGAACTCTCCACGTAGATTCGCGGTCTCGATCCGTCCGTCGCCAAGGTCATAGCGAAAAGCTCCTTCCACACTGGAAACGGGACACCGGCGCTCGCTGTACAAAAGACCCATCCACAACTCATCGCCGCGAACTCGCAGATCGGCGTATTGCCTGCCGTTGTGCTGATAGTCCGGAAGTCGTTCCACCACGAGCTCACCCTGCGGGAGGCCGTTGATCGAAGGGATGAAACAACCCACCAGTTGACTTCCGTCGACTTTCCAGGTACGGCCCGGCCGAGCCTTTTCGTTGGGCAAGAGGTAAGCGTCCCGGAGAACCGCCGTACGAAACAGGTAGGCGCCGTCGGTGGCCGTTAGTTGGCAGCCAATCGGTTCGATCGACTCCACTCCGATTCCGTCAACGTACGTGATCCGCAGGCACTTGCCGGATAAGCTGCCCACTTGGAGGAAGGCCCGACTGGCCGCGTCGCCGGCGGCGGCTTCGGCGGGGGTCGCCAAGATCGCTTCGGCCACCGGTCTGGCTGGCACCATGGTGGTGCCTGCGTCGGGCCGAAGGTGATCGAGCGTTTGGAAGACCGAGACGCCGGGCGGTCCGAGGTCCAGGGTGAGATCGTCCGCCTCGGACAGGAGCTTCGCGGCGAGCACCTTTTCAAAGGCAAGGATTTCGACGATCCGGCGACCGTCGTTGCTCTCAATCGTTCGACGGGCAAGCACTTCAAAGGCGAAAGCAAGATGGACGCGTTCCGCTCCGCCAAAGTCCTGATCCCTGGCGAAAGTCACAAACCCTCCCTTCAGCAGCCCTTCATACGTGCTGCCGATCGGCAACATCTTCTTCACCCGGTCCGGATCGTCGATCGGCCTCGGGCAAGCCGGGAGTCCGTCGACGTCGGTTCGACGGGCAACTTGCCCCCTGGCCAGTGCGGGCCTCCCGTCGACGGCAAACTCACCCCCCGGGTCGAGCGTCTGGCTCCATAGCAGGCCGACGATCATCCCGACCAGTGCCAGAACGACCCCCGCTTGGAGGACCACGATGACGGGCCTCGAGGCGGCTGTTCGCCTGTTGTCCGACGCTGCTTCCGCCGACTCATTTGCCCGCATCCCACGGTTTCCTATTCCGATTCATCTTCGGCGGGTGGCAGCAATTCCACCTCGGCAATTTCCAGCCCCGCCTGTTGGTACAGGGTATGACACCACATGGATTCGACAACCAAATGGAAGGGAACACTCGGAAGTCTGTTCTTGATTTGGATGAGTGACGGGTCGAGCCGAAAGTCCTGAAGGTGGAGAACTACCTCGAAGTCTTGTCCGCTTGGAAACTCGACCGCGGGTCGAATGGTCTCAAAGTTGCCCGCAAATTCTCCGTTGGGATGCCTGACCGTTACACCAAACCAAACCTTGTGGGTTGACGCAATGTGGCCGCGCACTCGGAAACGGGAAGCGGGCTGGAGTACGACGGGCGGCTTGTCACCATGGGAAACCCCAAAGGACGCCGTGTAGATGGTCTTTCCCCAATGCGTGGTATAGGGGACTGCTCTGAGCTTCGCGTCTTCCGCGTCCGTCCCGGGCGACCACCTCCCTCTTGTGCCATCGGGCCCCAGATGCAATTGACTTCTCCACCGACTGACCGAATCGGGAACCGGCACCGGCAGCATCTCGCGATCGGCAGCCGCGATTACTCGGTGTTTGCCCGGCACATCGACCGTGCGACCGTCGCTGAGCCTCCTCACCCGTACTTTCCCTTCGCTGACGGTGAGCATCGTGGCCGCAAGTCCTGCCTCGACCTCGAACCGCGTCCCCATAACTTCGAGCATGGCGGACCGGGTGTAGATGAGCATCGGTTTGCCCGCCGGTTGACGCTTCACGTTACCAGCCACGCTGCCCTCTTTGAGATGCAGCTCTTTCTGTCCGTGATCCGAGAAGGTGAGCATCGAGTTCCCGGAAATCGTCACGGTCGAACCGTCGTTGAACTCTAGTTCGAACCACGAGCCGGGCGTCATTCCTTCGACGGTTCCTCCCGGTAGTTCCGTCCCTACGCTGAGGTCGTAAAACACCCGACCACCGTCACCCGTCCATTGCAGCGATCCACTCAATCCAGTGATCTTCGCGATCGGCCGTTCAGCACTCGGCCGCTGGAAGTACAGGCTTGCGGTCAGCGCAACGATGGTTACTGCAGCGATTGCCAACAGCGTCCTGGTGAACGACGACGTCGCTGTTCGCAGGCGCATCGTCGCAGCTCGCTCCGCGAGCATCGCGTCGGCATTCTCATTGGCGTATGGTTCGCGGAGCGAACCACGACTATCGCGACTCTCTCGCAGCACCTCAGCCAACCGTGTGTCCCACTGCACCTGCTCGACAAAGCCCTTCCGCGCTGACGAATCGCTGTCAAGCAGTCTGGCAAGACGCTCCTTTTCCGATTCGTTCAATTCGCCGCGCAGGTGGCGGTCGATCAGTTCTTCCCAATCGCTGTCATCGCTCATTGTGCACCCCTTAGGCTGGTTTCCACGCACGAGCGTACTTGCTTCTTGATTCGAAAGAGCGCCTTGCGCACGGCCTCGAGTGTCATCCCCACGCGCTCGCCGATCTGCCGGTAACTCAGTTCTTCCACGAACCGCGCCTTGAGCACACTGCGCCCACGCTCCGGCACCCGCTCCAGGCAACGTTCCAGAGCCTGTCGCCAGGACTCCGCATCATCGCGGCGCCGAGCCGTTTGAAATTCGTCAAACGCCGCGTCGATCGCGTCGTCCAGCAGACGTTCCGCCAGAGTTCGGTCCCGCTGCCATTGCTGTTTCATCCGCAGGACTTCGAGACGCACGATCGAGCGGCACCAGGCCAGCATCGACGTCCCTTCCTGAAACTGGTCGAATTTCTTCACCACGACGAGCATCGCTTCCTGCACCACGTCTTCCGCCGCGGTGTAGTTGCCAAGCACCGCCCGAGCATAAGCCACCAGCTCGACGCGGCATCCCAACGCCTCTTTTAGGACGCGATCTCGTTTTGCCTCTGGATCATCCATCAGACAAGAACCAGCAAATTTCCCCAATCGTGGACATGATTCCGGACATTTTTCCCGGGATGTTCGTCCAAGGAAGTATCCCGCTATCCCGCTGTGGTGCTAGTTGGGCCCGTGAGCCGAGTTGCTGCGAAACGCGAACCACTGCGTCTTCGTGCGAAGGTAGACGGTCGATGCGTCGATGGCTGGAGTCGTCGAGACGCGTTCTGGACCGCGTCTCAGGTCTGCCGATTAATCAACCCTCATCGCCTTGATCGCGTCGCTATCGAACGCTCTTGCGCTGAACTCCGCAAGAACCGCGCGATCGTCCAACGCGTACGTCAGATCACCCGAAAGCGTCTTGATGTTGGCATCGACCTCTTCCTCCAGACGCATGCCGATGACCAGCAGGTCGATCCGATCGTCGTCGAGCACATACCGGATGGCCGCACCGGGCAGTTGCTCCAGACGCCTCTTGTCGAATCCCGGCACGACATATCCGGACCAGGCGCCGAGAATTCCTCCGCCGACGACCTTCATAGCGGCGATCCCCATCCCGAGTTCGTGAGCCTTCGCCACGCAGGCATTGCGCAATTCGACCATTCTGGCCGAAAACACCTGATTGTGCCCTCGCGGAATATAGCCGTACGACAACATGCACTGGTCGAACCCTCCGGAGGAAATCAACGCCAACGCCTTGTCGAAATAGGAGTGTGCCGAGAACCCGATGAACCGGGTGATTCCTTCGTCGCGCAGTTTGACCAGTTCGCTGTGGATCTTCATCGCCTGTTCGACGCTCATTTGCTCGAGCCCGGGCGTGCCATGGATCAGGATGGCATCGAGATAGTCCGTCTGGAGTTCCTCGAGCGACTTCTCGACGGCGCCGCGGACTTTGTCCGGATCCGTCGTCTCGACCTTGGTGACAAGGTACACATTGTCGCGGATGCCCTTTAGTCCTTTACCAAGAAGCGACTGACTCTCCATGTAGTTGCCGGCCGTGTCGAAGTAACGAACGCCTCGATCGTAGGCGTAGCGAACCAGCTTCACACGATTTTCGGTCGAAAGGGGATTGCCCCATACCTTGGGAAGTGCGGCACCGCCGTAGCCCAGGATCGGCAGCTTGCGGCCGGTCTTACCGAACGGCCGCGTGGCGATCTGCTCTGGATGGGTCTGATCCCAAAGCGTGTCACGCGGCGATGGCTGGAAGTTGCTGTGTT
>CAZDHR010000323.1:0-8246 GCA_964505295.1 uncultured Planctomycetaceae bacterium | reverse complement strand
GCCGCCGAAGATGTTCTTCAGACCTGCGGCGATGTCGCGGCCCACGTGCTTGGCCCGAACCGTGTTGCCCTGCACCAGCCCCTTCACTTCCCGGATCGACTTGCCCGGCACAAACTCGGTGTTCACGACGATCACGAACGATCCTCCTTCGAGAAGGGGAGATGGGTGAGAAGATACGGTGTTCATAGCGTCGCGCCGGGCGGTTGTCAATCGGTGCCGGCGCGGGGTGCCCATGAGTTCTTCGTCCCGGCACGACGCTTCTTCCCCTCCCGCACTTGCGAAGTAGCAGGCGCACGCCGTCGTGCCCTCCGCCGGCTACGGCACACGGCCTGTGCCTGTTACTGAAGTCGGGAAGTTGTCTTTCGGCCGATCCTACCCCGATCCCGCCCGGATGTACGCCGTGAGCGTCCCCGCGTTGTCGTCCAGCTCGGCGGCCGAGTCGTTGATCCGTAGGAAGAGGGTGCCGGAGTGGTCCGGGCGGAGCGTGGCGCCGAGGCCGACGGCGAGGGGACGAATGAGCGGACTGGGGCCGTCCGGATCGGGCGGATCGGGTCGGACGGCGGCCAGGAGCATGCCCAGGGGCCGGCCTTGGTAGTAGCGGATCGACACGCCGCCCGGCTCGCACCACCAGATCTGCGGCTGGTCGGCCACCTGGTATCGTCCCGCGGCCCGGACGCGATACGCGACGCCCGCCTCCAGGCGCAGCCCGCTGTTCTGCCAGCCACGGTCGGCGGCCACCCGGACGCTCGTGCCGGCCTCCGCAAGGGGCTTGCCCGGCGTGAAATCATCGACGGCCGCTCGGGCGACGTCGTACCCGTATTCGAGGTCGGCCACGAACACCTGCCACTCGTCGGCCAACCCGTCCCAATCGTCGCCGATCAGCCGGCGGAACCGCGTGGAGAAATCCGGCTCGACGACGAACTGGCGGAGCTGCCGGAACGGCCGGCGATAGCGGGGATGGCCGTCCAGAAACGCGGCCGCTGCCCAGCACCAGCCGTACGGCTCGTTGCGGAACTGCGGCCCGGGGCGGTACTCGATGACGCGCTGGAGCGTGAGCGCGCGACCGGCTTCGAAGGCGTCCTGGACGATCTTGATCCGCCCCCACATGGGCACGTCGTCGCGTGTGGCCGGCATGTAGTTCAGCTTCAGCCGGCCGTCGTGCCACCGGTGGGTCCCCAGAAGCTCGGCGGTCCCCTCCATGTACCACGGCGGCCCGCAGCTCCGCAGAATCGTGTTCATAAAGCTGTGCGTCCCCTCGTGCAACAGCAGATGGCGGCGATAGTAGGCGCTCGGCTGCTCGTACATCCAAAGCTCGTAGTTCCACGAGAAGCCGTGCGCGAACTCGGGGATTGCCTCGGGCACCAACCCGGCCCGGCGGAACGCCTCCTTGTCCTTGATCAAAAAGCCGGTCGCGCGCCAGTCGGCGTGGTCGGCCGGATCGACGCCAAAATATTCGCACCACTGCGGAAACGCCTGGCGGAACACTTCCGGCAGCACCTCGATCTCCTCATCGGGCTCCAGGTCGGTGAACAGCGTGAGCCGCTCGCTTCGGAGCTTGCGAATCCCGGCCGCCGCGGCCCGGGCCTCGTCGACTTCCATGCGCGGCAGGTCGGCCACCCACCTCGAAGCACCGTCGGGGACCTCGAGCAGATCGTCCAGCGATGCGACCCGCTGCGGCTCGGGCCAATCGTCGGACGCCGGTTCGTCGGGCGTTTCGGCAGGGTCGGGAGACCCGCGCCGAGCAGCGGCACGGGCGTCGGGTCCCGGGCGTGACGCGCCCGGTGCCTTGCGAGGCGCAGAATCGACTCTCACGGTCGGTCGGTCCGCTCGGGGGGCCCGCGCGGGATCTCCCTGCGGCTGCGTCGGGCCGCCGCACCCGACGATCAGGCAGGCAATCATCACCCAGCCGGACGTATCGTGCGGACTGCGAGGCACACGTCCTGCCCCCTGAACCCTGAACCCTGAAACCTGAACCCTGAACCCTGAACCCTCA
This sequence comes from uncultured Planctomycetaceae bacterium, assembly GCA_964505295.1. Classification (GTDB taxonomy): domain Bacteria; phylum Planctomycetota; class Planctomycetia; order Pirellulales; family Thermoguttaceae; genus DATKZH01. Next base: position 6,253 of record CAZDHR010000323.1, on the reverse strand, counting down.
CACTTCACTTCCTGCTCCCCGCCGGAACGTTGCGGATCACCACCAGTTCTCTTACCTTATTTTACAGGGACCGTCCGTACTGACCAAATCGCCGGGAGGTTGCTCATGGGGACTTGGAGGAGAGGCGATGCCGCGTGGTTCTCGCCGGAGGCCGTACGCCGGTCGTTGCGCGGGGGGTGGCCGGCGTGCCGGCTTCTGGCGGTCTGCCTGGCTCTGCCGGGCTGCTGGACCAAGTCGGGCCCGGAGGTCGTCGTCTACACCGCGCTCGACAAGGAGTTCTCCGCACCGATCTTCGGCGACTTCGAGGCGGCTACGGGGATCGACGTCCGCGAGAAGTTCGACACCGAGGCGACCAAGACGGTCGGGCTCGCCCAGGCGATCATCGAGGAGGCCGCGCGCCCCCGGTGCGACCTGTTCTGGAACAACGAAATCCTCAACACGCTCCGTCTGGAGAAGCAGGGCCTGCTGGACGCCTACCATCCGCCCCTTGCCGAGAGCTACCCGGCCATGTACCGTTCGCCGGAGGGGACCTGGCACGGCTTCGCCGGGCGCGCCCGGGTGCTGATCGTCAACACCAAGCGGGTGGCCGACGCCGAGCGGCCCGGCTCGATCCACGACCTGGCCGACGAGAAGTGGCGCGCCAAGGCCGGCATCGCCAAGCCGCTGTTCGGAACCACGGCCACCCATGCCGCCTGCCTGTTCGCCCATTGGGGAGAGGAGGAGGCGAAAGCGTACTTCCGCAAGCTCAAGGCGAACGACATCGTGATCCTCTCGGGCAACAAGCAGGTCGCGCTTTCGGTGGCGGCCGGGCGCCTGGCGTTCGGGCTGACCGACACCGACGACGCGATCATCGAGCTGGAAAAGGGGATGCCGATCGCGATCGTCTACCCCGACCAGGGCGAAGACGGCCTCGGCACGCTATTCATCCCCAACACGCTGGCGATCATCCGGGGCGGCCCGAACCCCGAGGCGGCTCGCCAACTGGTCGACTACCTCCTCGCGCCCGCGGTCGAGGCCAAGCTGGCCGCCGGCCCGAGCGCCCAGATCCCGCTCAATCCGGAGGTGACGGCCGAGGTCCGCGTTGAAACGCCCCACACCGTCAAGCCCATGCCCGTCGATTTCGAGGCCGCCGCCGCAAGCTGGGAAGCGGCGCGGCGGTTTATTCGCAACGAGTTCGCGACGGGGGAGGGGTGAGGGGGTGACGGGGTGAAGAAGAAGATCAGGCGGCATTGTGATTTCGCTCGTTCCCAAGCTTCGGCTTGGGAACCAGCCGGGGGATGGGAACCGAGATGATGCAAAAAGAAGTGCTTGCCATATTGTCGGTCGCCTGCTGCCTCGCCGGCGCGCTAGGCGCTGGTGCCGCCGGCCCGGCCGACGACGAGATGCTGCCCGCCGAATTCAAGCGGCTCCTGCCCTTGCACAAGCCGCTGGGCGAGCCGCAGCCGGGCGACTGGCTCGCCGAGCATCCCGAAAAGGGACAGACGTTTCGGCAATACGTCCGCAGCCGCCCCGTCACGCCCGATCGCCGACGCCGCGTGATCTACGTCCAGCCGCTGGGCGAGTTCACGGATACCCAGCGCAAGATCGTCACGCAGACGGCCGAGCTCATGCAGGTCTATTTCGGCCTGCCGGTGAAGGTGCGTGGCGACCTGTCGCTCGACGTGATCCCCGCCGGCGCCCGGCGCAAGCACCCAAGCTGGGGCATGGACCAGATCCTCTCCACCTACGTGCTCGAGCAAGTCCTTTACCCGCGACTCCCCCAGGACGCCACGGCCTACCTCGCGTTCACCACGTCGGACCTCTGGCCGGGCGAGGGCTGGAACTTTGTGTTCGGCCAGGCCTCGCTCACGCGTCGCGTGGGCGTCTGGTCGATCTACCGCAACGGCGATCCCGACGAGAGCGACGACGCCTTCCGGCTCTGCCTGGTACGCACGATCAAGACGGCCACCCACGAGGTCGGCCACATGTTCTCCCTGCACCACTGCACGCAGTACGAGTGCAACATGTGCGGCTCGAACCACCGCGCCGAACGCGACCGCCTGCCCCTGTGGCTCTGCCCCCACTGCCTGGCTAAGCTCTGCTGGGCGACCAAGGTCGATCCGCAAGAGCGGTTCGAGAAGCTGATCGGGTTCTGCGAGGCCAACGGGCTCCACGAGGAACGGGAGTTCTTCGAGAGATCGCGCGCCGCACTCCGCGACGGGTAGCATGCCGCTTGCGGCTTCGCCCCACTTCGAGCCAACTGTGCGCTCTATCACTCCAGCCGCAGGTCGTACTGCCGCCGTTTGGTCGTGAACATCGGCTCCGCCTCGACGGTGAGCGAAAGCCCCGACATGTCGAGCTTTTGGTACTTCTCCGGCACCGGCGTGGCTCGGAGGATCGTCCAACGGATGTCGGCGTCCAACGGCACTTCTTTCTCCGGCGCGGTCTTGACGACGAGCACTCGCTTCGTCTCAATCGTCTTGAGGAATAGGAGTGATCGCTTCTCTTCTTCGACCGTGCGCTCCTCCACGTCCGTCCCGGGCGGCAAAGCCGCCAGGATCTTTCCGACGTGATCCGGGGCGTCGGCCTTCACCTGGACCACGTAGTCGGTGGCCTGCGGCTCGACCCGGATGCGATACGCCGTCCCCGCCGGCGCTCCGCCCAACGCGGTGGCCGTGCCGTAGGCGTAGTGGCCGTCGACGTCGGTGACGAGCGCGGCGTCGAAGCGAGGGTCGTCGGTTTCCAGAGACACGCGGGCGCCGACCACGGGCGTGCCGTCGGCCAGGGTGACCCGCCCGGCGACCGAGTAGTAGGTGTCCTCCCCGGCGAACCAGACGTAGAACCCGACCATCACCACCACGAGCGCCGCGGCCACCAGCCGGAAGTCGCCCAGTCCCCGCCACGTGTTTTTGCCCCGCAAGGCCTCCAGCGGCGACTTCCACACCAACGACTCGCTCTCCGCCGTGTGCTCGTGCGGGAAGGCGTACGAGAGGATCACCAGGGCGATCGATTCGAGCACGAAGAGAAGGAACGCCTGCAAGAGGGCGTTGATCTCGAAGTCGCCGATGTAGTTGAGCTTCATGAAGTTGACGAGGAACAGCACCAGCCCGACCAGCGACCCGCCGACGAGCGTCACCAGCGCGGCCTTGGCCGAGGCCCGTCGCCAGAACACGCCCCAGACGAAGACCACGGCCGTAGGCGGGGCCACGACCGGGAAGACGTCGACCATCATCTGGAAGATCGACTTCTGCCCGCCGATCCCCATCGTCCAGATGACGGCCACGCACATGGCCACGAACGTGGCGATCCTTCCGACGCGGACCAGGTGCCGATCGTCGGCCCCCGGCTTGAACCGCTTGTAGATGTCGTAGCTGCACAGCGTGGCGATCGAGTTGAGCGCCCCGGAGACCGTGCTCATCAACGCGGCCAACAGCGCGGCCACGACCACCCCGCGCACACCGACCGGCAACACGTGGGCGATCAGGTGCGAGTAGGTCTTCTCCGTGTCGGGCGAGCCGTCGGGAAGCGTGGGAAGCGAGCCGATCGTGCCCGAATTCACGAGCGCCAGGCAGATCACGCCGGGGATCACGAAAATCAGCACGGGCAGGACCTTGATGAACCCGGCGAACAGCGGGCCGATTCGGGCGTGGTTCTCGTCTTTGGCGCCCAGCACCCGCTGCACGATCGTCTGATCGGTGCACCAGTACCAAATGCCCAGCACGGGATAGCCGAACATCACGGCGTACCAGGAAACGCCGGTCGGATCCGTGTCGGGCCGGATCATGGAGAAATTGCCCGGGTGCACGTTCGCCTTCACCCGGCTCCACCCTTCGGCCACCTGGCCCACGCTCAACAGGCCCAGCCACGAGCCGTCCCAGCCGCCCATCATGTACAGGCCGAGGAAGGTAATCAGAACCGCGCCGGTCAGGAGCACGACGGTCTGGATCGACTCGGTGAGCACCACGGCCAGCAGCCCGCCGATGATCGTGTACAACGCCGTGGCCCCGCAGATGGCCAGCACGGTGAGCACGCGGTAGCGCTCCGGGTCGTCGACGCCCAGCGGACGCAGGACGGAACCCTCCAGCACGATCGTCCCCGTATAGAGCGAGAATCCGATGTGCACCATGATGGCTGAAAAGATCGAGAGCAAAGCCAGGTAGTCGCGACTTCCCCGGCTGTAGCGCCTTTCCATGAAGTCGGGCAGCGTGGTCACCCCGGACCGGATGTAGAACGGGGCGAAGAAGAGCGCGAGGATGACCAGCGTGAACGGGGCCATCCACTCGAAGTTGCCGTAGACCAGCCCCGACGTGTAGCCGTTCTGCGCGAAGCTGACCAGGTGGATCGTCGAGATGTTCGTGGCGAACAGCGCCAGACCGATCATCGGCCAGCGGAGCGACTTGCCCGCCAGGAAGTAGTCGGCTCCCTGCTGGCCCTTTCGTCTCATGCCGGCCCAGCAGCCCAGGGCGACGATGCCCACCAGGTAGACCAGGATCACGCCCAGGTCGATCGGGCCGACCTCGATCTGCTGCTCCGAGGCGCCGGTCGGCCCTCCCACCGGGCTGGCGTCGGCCCAGCCTCCCCCCGCAAGCCACAACGCGAGCACGACCAACACGAGCAGTTTCTTGGACATCATCTTCCACTCAACCTCTGGCGGCGTGTCGGGCTCCGTGGGACGGGCTCGCGGCAACCGCATGCAAACGATCGAACCGGCCGCCTCCGGATGACCCAGATTCACGAAAACGCCGAAAGTAGCACAACTTAGGTGCGCCGGCAAGGATCGCGGGCTGCCGCCCCTGCCTTGAGTGCAACAGGACCCCCACGGCAGGGCTACTCCATACTGGGGGGCCGTCCTGAGAAGCGAATGATTGACCCGGGCATCGCTGGGGCGCAAAATATCCTCTTTGCGGACGGCAACTTGCCTTGCCGACCACCCCCGCCCGCCGGCCTCGAGCTCGCCGCCACGCCAGGGAGTCCGCCATGAGATCGCTCGCACCGGGGTGCCACGCCCGCGTCGCCGACTCGGCGGCTCGTGGTGCCCGGTCCGTCGTGTTGTTCGCGACCGCCCTCGCGCTGGCGGTCCTTCTCGCGCCCGGCCAGGCGATGACGAAGGAGCCGGTGAGCCTGCGGATCGCGAGCTTCCTGGTCGCCCCGGCCCATTCGCCCTCGGCCGTCGTGATCGTGGCGAACCCTGGGCAAACGCCATTCGAGGGAACCGTGCGCGTCACGCCGCCCGAGGGCTGGCAGCTCTCGCCCGGCGAGCAACCGGTCTCCGTGGCCCCGGGCGAGGTGAAGCGCGTGGCGTTCCTCGTCAGGCGGGGGATGATCCGGGAGTCGAACCGCTATCCTTTTGAGGCGTCGGTCACGGGCAAGGGGGTCACGGTGACTCGCCGCCAAGAGGTAGTCACGGCCAGCGCCCCTTACTTCAAGCCGACCATCGACGGCGCGATCGAGGAGTGGAAAGACGCCATCCCCGTCACTTGGACGACCGGCGGCAAGCGAACGGTCGTGAGCACCTACTGGAGCCGCCGGCAGTTCTCCCTCCTGGTAGCCGTCGAAGAGGACAAGCTGATCCCGTACCGGGAGAAGCCCGGCCCGGCCGGATTCGACGCCGTGCAGATAGCCATTTCGCCCAAGGACGCCACCACGGGCACGTCGCCCGACGACGAGGTCGCCCGGTACGAGTTCCTCGTCGCGTCGACCGGCACCGGCACCGAGGGGAAGTGCTTCACGCTGGCCGAGCCGGGGATGAAGCTCTCCGAAGGGCAGAAAGCCCGCGAGCTGGGCCCGTTGGAGTACGACGACGCGAAGGTGGCCGTCAGCCGGCTCCGCGGCGTCACCTACTACGAGTGCTCGATCCCGTTCCGCCTGATGCGCGACAAGATTCGGCCCAGCGAGGGCCGCGAGTTCCGGCTTTCGGTGCTCGTCCACGACCCCGAAGGCACGGGCATTCGCGACTGGGGCCAAGAGGCCGGCCTGGGACCTGGAGAGCATAACCGCCTGGCGTGGAGCCTGTGGCCGGGCGCGAAATGGGGCGACGAGCCCCCCTTCGATAATAAGACCGAGTGGGGGCTTTGCTCCTCGAAATACTAGGGTTCAGGGTTCGGGGGTCAGGGTTCAGGACTTGGTGACCGTTTAGCCGTCTGAAGCGAGGTGTAAGAAAAGGGAAAATGGAAAACGGGGAAAAGGGAGAACCAAAAACTCCAAAGTTAGGGGTGCGGGCTCGTTTCTACGTACTGGAAAACAAGGGTTTCTTTGACGGGCACCGCCCTCGGAG
>CAZDHR010000322.1:0-8275 GCA_964505295.1 uncultured Planctomycetaceae bacterium | reverse complement strand
GCTTTCCATTTTCCCTCTTCTTACATCTACTTCAGATGGCTGAGCAGATACAAAAACGGGTTGGGCGAATGCTTACTCTGTTTTGAGGACAACGTGGACCGGTTGACCCGACAGGACCATTCGAGACTGGCGTCGCTCGCCCCAGGAAGAGGTGTCGCCGTGGACCTGCGACGATGGGGGCGTCTCGCGTTTGTTGTCGGTGGCGCGATCGCGTTGTGCGCGATTCGGCCGATTGGTTCGGGGGCAGCCGAGCCCGATGCACGCTCGTTCGTGCAGGCCGACAACACGCCCCCGGCCGCTTCTGCTGAAGCCCAAGGCGCGGAAGAGCCGGATCCGCCGGCCGCGGAGGGGCGAAGCGTGTTCGCGCCGCCCGACCGCACGACGCTGCGACTGTTGGCCAAGGCCCGACAGCTCATCGACCAGGATCGCTACGCGGAGGCGGTACGTTGCCTGGGGGCCATTTTGGAGAACTCGCAGGACTACTTCTATCATCCAGACAGAAGTAGCGCCGTCCCGCGGAGTCTCAAGTCGGAGGCCCGGCAACTCCTCGGGGACATGTCGGATCGGGGCCGCCAGTTGTACGAGTTGCAGTACGGTGCGCGGGCCCGTCAGATGCTGGCCGAGGCCTCTGCGGCCGGCGATGCCGCCGGTCTGGCCGAGGTGTCGCGGCGGTTCTTTCACACCCAGGCCGGATATGAGGCAACGTTCCTGCTGGGCCTCCACCATCTTGACCACGGGCGTCCGCTGGCCGGGGCGCTGGCGTTGGAGCGTCTGCGGGAAGCGTCGCTGGAGGCCGACACCTTCGAGCCCACGTTGTCCCTGGCCGTGGCCATCTGCTGGATCCGTGCCGGGAAGCCGGAGAACGCCAGCCGGACGCTCTCGGTGCTGAGAGAGCGTCATCCCGGGGCCTTGGTCGACGTCGCGGGTGAAGAAACTCCGCTGTTCGCGCAGGACGCCGACGTGCTGGAGTGGCTGACCGGGCTGCTGGGGCCCCAGGCCGCGCCTGAAGCAAAACAGCCAGGCCAATGGTCGATGATCCGCGGCGACGCAACGCGCAACGCATCGACCGCCGGCGACGGGCCGCTTCTGAGCAAGCGTTGGCGGGTCCGCACGTCGGATGATCCATACCTGGAGGCCTTGATCGAACAGATCCGCGACGGCGATCGCGATTGGGACCGCTCGGCCGTACCCGCCTTGCAGCCGCTCGTCGTTGACGACGTGGTCCTGATGCGCACGGCACGCAACCTGTTGGCGGTCGATTTCGTCTCGGGCAAGCGGATTTGGGAGGCTCCGGTCGACGATCCGTTTGAAGCACTCCTCCGGCCGGCCCAGAGCCTCGTGTACCGCCGCATGCCGCAGTTGGAGCACGCGATGCGGCTGCGGATGTGGGCCGACGCCACGTACGGCTCGATGAGCAGCGACGGTAACTTGGTGTACGCCGTCGAGGGGCTGGGCCTCGAAATCGGTGCAAGGCACTTCCACGCCGTGCTCATCGGCGGGCGGCGCTCGGAGGACCCGGCCGGCCCCAGGCCGTACAACCGGTTGGCCGCCTACGAGATTCGCTCCGAAGGCAAACTGAAGTGGCACATCGGCGGCTCGGCGGATGAGTACGGGCTGGCGCAAGCCGGCACTTTCTTTTTGGGGCCTCCTTTGCCGCTGATGGGGCGGCTGTACGTGATCGCCGAGAGGATGGGCGAGATCCGCTTGATGGCGCTGGATGCCGAGTCGGGTGAGCTTGTCTGGTCGCAGCAGTTGGCGGGCGCGGACCAAGAGCTCCTGAAAAACCCGGTGCGGCGCATCGCCGGCGTGTCGCCGTCGTATGCGGACGGGGTCCTCGTGTGTCCGACGTCGAACCGGTCGATCGTGGCCGTGGAGTTGGCTTCCCGCTCGCTTCTCTGGGGTTATACGTATCCCCAAACCGACGCTCGTCCCCGCCAGCAGGTCGTGCTTTTGGGGACCCAGTCGATCGTGAATCCGGACCCGGTCGATCGTTGGATCGACTCCAGCGTGATCCTGGCGCACGGCCGAGTTCTGGCGACGCCCGTCGACTCCGACTGCCTGCATTGCCTCGACCTGTTCGACGGCAAGCTGCTTTGGAAGGAGCCCCGCGGGGACGAGTTGTACTTGGCGTGCGTCCACGACGGCAAGGCGGTCCTGGTTGGGCGGCGCGGCGTGCGAGCGCTCGACGTGCACAAGACGCACGACGGTGCGGCCGACGAAACGCCGGAAGAGAATGTCGACGAAACGGTTGAGGAGCTGATAGACGTCGAGAAGCTCGATGAGTACGAACGCCCCATGCCAGCCTGGGACGGTCGTACGGTGGACTACCCGGAAGGGAGCCGCCCGAGCGGCATCGGCTTCTTGAGCCTCTCGGCGGGGTCGACGGACCGGCGCCGGGCACTCTACCATGTGCCGCTCAGCTCGGCGGAAGTGATGGCGGTCGACCTCGACACGGGGCGCCCGGCCGGCCTGTTCCGTTCGCGCCAGGGAAACGTGCCGGGCAACCTGATCGCCTGCCGGGGGAGGATCATCTCGCAGGACGCGACGGGGCTGGAAGCGTTCGACCAGTTGGAAGCCCTGCGTGAGGAGGTCGACCGGCGACTGGCCGCCGCAAGCGACGACGCGGAGGCGCTCTCGTTGCGAGGGGAGATGCTCTGGAACGAAGGCAATATCGAGGACGCCGCCGAGAGCCTTCGACGCTCGCTACAATTCCAGCCGGCCCCTGAAACCCGAGACTTGCTTCGTGAAGTGCTGATCGACGGCCTCCGGATCGATTTCGCCGCCCATCGCGATCGTGCGGAGGAGATCCGCCAACTGATCGATGAGCCGGCGCAGCGGGCGACGTATCTGCGATGGATGGCCGTCGGGCTGGCCGGCGCCGGCGAGCTGCGCTCGGCGTTGGAACACTACCTGAAGCTGATCGATCTGGACGCCGGGCGCCGCGATATGGAGCGGGTCGACGGGTCGCTTGCCGTGCGTCGGGACCGCTGGATCCAGGTCCAGTTGGCGGCGCTCGGCGAGTCGGCGCCCCAGGAGTTTCGGGCCGAGATCGACCGGGTTGCCGCGGCCCGGCTTGAGCAAGCGCTGGCTGCGGAGGGGCCCGAGGCGGTCTGGCGGTTTCTGGAACACTTCGGCGCCCAGCCGATCGCGGCGGAGGCCCGTGGCCACTTGGTCCGGCGGTTCCGAGAGTCGGGGGATTTACTGGGGGCGGAGCTCGTTTTGATGCGACAGGAGCGATCCCCGGACGCATCGCTTCGGGGCGCCGCCGTGGCCGAATTGGCCGAGACCCTCCACGCTTCGAAGGGTTGGCACGACGCGGCCCTCTGCTACGACCGGCTCCAAGGGGAGCTGGCCGACGTGGTCTGTCTCGATGGGAAGACGGGTCGAGAAGTGGTCGAGTCGCTGCCGGCCGATGATCCGGTCCGCCGTGAGCTCGAGCCCGGCTCGCTTTGGCCGACGGGGCGCGTCGTGGTGGCCAAGAGCGCACCGAAAGCGGCGCCTCCGCCTACCTACAACCAAGCTCCCCTCGTGTTCGACGGACCGCGCGGGCCGTTCTTCTCCGACGTAACCATCGAACTACACCAAACCCCGCTCCCCAACCTGGTCGGTCGCGACGGCCTGGGAGACGAAGTCTGGAAACTGCCCCTGACCGAGTTGGCCCGCCGGGGCGATTTCCTCCTGAATCGCAGCCTGATGCGGGTCAGCGTGTGTGGCCACTTGCTGGTGCTGACCAGCGGTCAGCGGATCCTGGCCGCGGACACCTTGGGAACCGGCCAGAGTCGGATCCTGTGGAGTCGCGATTTGGATCAGTCCAACCGACACCGCTCCCGACGCGCGGGGCTTCACGTCCAGTTGGCCAACCTGGCGGCCGGGATGCCCCCAATCCCTCTGTCGCGGTATGAACACGACCCGATGAGCCTGCCGAGGATCGTGAACGAACAGGTCCTCTGTTTCAGGCAGTTGCGAAACTGCATCGCGGTGGATCCCTGGACCGGCGACACGCTCTGGGTTCGGCGGAACGTCCCCAGAGACAGCGAGCTGTTCGGCGATCACCAGTACGTGTTCTTGGTACGGCCCGGGCAGACGACGGCTACGGTCCTGCGGGCGATGGACGGCACGGTGCTGGGCGAGCGAGAGGTGCCCGTGGAGCGCGAGAGGACCCTGGGCCGTCACGTGCTGGGCTGGCAACGCGGCGAGGACCGTTGCGTGCTCGAGCTGGTCGATCCGTGGGAGAGCCGCTCGCTGTGGCCGCCGAAGGAGTTCGCGGCGGGCGCCAAGCTCCGATACGTGGAAGAGGGGACCGTGGGCGTCTACGAGCCCGAGGGACGTTTCGTGCTCGTTGACTTGAGCGACGGGCGGACGGTTATCGATGCCCAGTTGCGGCCCGACCGCTCCCTTACGGAGTTCCTCGTGCTTCCCTCGTCCGACCAGTACCTCGTGGTTCTGTACGAGCGGGTTGTCTCGCCCGATCAGGTTCGAAGAACGTTCGCCCTACACGGCGTGACCAGCGCACAGATCGGCCGAGCGCAAGCCTACGCGTTCGATCGCCGGGGGAACGCGCTGTGGCCGTCGCCGGTGACGGTCAAGGACCAATGGCTGCCCCTCGGCCAGCCGAGCCGCTTGCCCGTGCTCGCATTCGCCTGCATCGTGCAAGAGCGGCGGGCCGGCGCGCAGACCCGATCGAAAACCTCGATTCTCTGTATCGACAAGCGGAACGGCCGGGAGGTTTTCCGGGAGCAGTTGGCCGGGGCGACCAACAGCTTCGACCTGGTGGGCGACCCGGAGAAGGACACCGTCGAACTGCGGTTCCAGCGGAACACGGTGACCATGACGTTCACCGACGAGCCGCTCGAAACCGCGTCGGGTAGCGGTGACGCATCCAAGGATTCGTCCTCCCACGCCCAGCCAAAGGGGCCCGTACCCGTCCGCGCCCTGTTCAAGGCCCTCCAGAGGGCGGTCTCCGGGGCGGGGTCCGGCGCGGACGGACCGTAGCGGGCCGATGTCCGCCGCTTGTGCGCCCCCGCTTGCGCCTTTTGATGTTGCGCTTTCAGTGCTGGCGACGTTGTTCACACCAGCCCGAAGCGCAAGCGAGGAAAGAAGTTGCGACGTGAGTTCTTCCACGCTTGCGCTTCGGGTTGGTGTGCGCGAGCCTTTCGTTTTCCCGGAGAATATCGTGCTAGCGCAACATCAAAACTTGCGCCTCGCCTGCGGAACGCCGAGCCGAGATCCCCTCTCTGGAGTGGCTTCCCGTGGATGTACTCTGATGTTCGGGGCCTCTTTCAGGAAGGCACAGGTGCCGTGCGGTTTGGAACGTCGGAACAATGTGGGTCGGGAGGCGTAGGAATGACCGGTAAGGGAAAGGTAACAGGCGCGCGGGCAGGACCGGTTACAGTAACGGGGTACAATAGAGAGGTTGTCGCGAGAATCCTTGTCGCGAGCAGCCTACCCGACGCCTTGAGGGTACTTGAGGATGGAAACCAAGTCGCTGGTGATTGCGGCGCTACCGATTGTCATTCTCACATCTTGTGAGGGGGGCAGCCTGGCCGCATCGAGGGACCCGGATGTGGCCCGCGTGGTGGCGCGGGGGCTGGAGTGGCTGGCAGCGCAGCAGTCGGGCGGGGGGAGTGCCAGCGGCCTGGGGCGCTGGACCGCCAACGACGGCCGGTATCCCGCGGCGATGACCGCGATGGCCGGGATCGCGTTGCTGTGCGAGGGGTCTACGACCACTCAAGGGAGGTATTCTCCCAACATTCGCCGTGCGGTCGACTACCTACTCAGCCAGAGCCAGCCCAACGGGTTGATCGGCGACCCGAACCAGGATGACCGATACACCTACGGCCATGGATTTGGCATGCTGTTCCTCTCGCAGATCCTCGGAGAAGAGGAAGACGTGGACCGCCGAGAGGAGCTGGTCGACGTGTTGTCTCGGGCGGTCGTGTTCACGGGCCGCGCCCAGACGGATCCCGGCGGTTGGGGGTACGTGAGTGCCCAGGATGGCCAGGGCTTTGACGAGGGGTCGACCACGATCACCCAGGTGCAAGGGCTACGTGGCTGTCGCAACGCCGGCATCCCCGTGCCCGGCGAAATCATCGACAAGGCCATCGGCTACATTCGCAAGTGCACGCTTCCTGACGGGGGGGTGCAGTACAATTCCCGGGGTGGCGGCGGACGTCCGGCCATCACCGCCGCGGCCATTGCCTGCCTGTTCAACGCCGGGGAGTACGACAGCGAGTACGTCCCCAAGCTCCAGGCGTATTGCAGGAAGAATCTCTCGAACATTTCCAACCGCGGGTTCGGCCACTGGCACTACGCCCACTACTACTATGCCCAGGTCCGGTATCGCGAGGGCGGCAAATCGTGGGAGGAGTATCGCGATCAAGTCCGTGCCCGGCTCGTTCGCGAAGCCAACTTGGACGGCTCGTGGAGCCAAGGGTACATCGGGCCTGTCTACACCACGGCGATCAACCTGACGATCCTGCAACTGGAAAACGCCGCTTTGCCCGTCTACGAAAGATGAGGGCCGCTCCCCCCCGCGAGAGACGGACGACACCGAGAAACACGCGAGCCAAGGGCCTATCCCGAAATCTGCGAAGGCAAACCCATGACCCAAGAACAAAATCTCCCTTTGGACCTGGGAGAGAACGACATACTGAGCGGCGAAAAGAGGCTCAGCGCCCAAGACGTTCGGGCCATCGAGAAGCTGGGTAGCGCCCGGCGGCGGATCCTGGAGCAGCTCGGGCGCGTGATCGTCGGGCAGGAGGAGGTGATCGACGAGCTTTTGATCTCGCTGTTCAGCCGGGGGCACTGCCTGTTGGAGGGCGTGCCGGGGCTGGCCAAGACGTTGATGGTCAGCACCCTGGCGCGGACGTTGAATCTCACGTTCAGCCGGATCCAGTTCACGCCCGACCTGATGCCCGCCGACATCACCGGCACGGAGATCATCGAGGAGAACCGGGCGACGGGCAGCCGGGAATACCGTTTTCTGGAGGGCCCGCTCTTCTCCAACGTCGTCCTGGCCGACGAGATCAACCGGACGCCGCCGAAGACTCAGGCGGCCTTGTTGGAGGCGATGCAGGAGCGCCAGGTGACGGCCGGCCGCGTGCGGCACGAACTGGCCGATCCGTTCTTCGTGCTGGCCACGCAGAACCCGATCGAGCAGGAGGGCACCTACCCGCTCCCCGAGGCCCAGCAGGACCGGTTCATGTTCAAGGTGTTCGTCCGCTACCCCAGCTTCCAGGAGGAGTTCGAGGTGGCCCGGCGGACCACGGCGAAGCAGACAGGCGCGGTGGAGCCGATCCTGACGGGCGAGGAGATCCTCGAACTCCAGGGAATGGTCCGCGACGTGCCCGTCTCCGATCACGTGATCCGCTACACGCTCACGCTCGTGCGGCAGACGCGGATCGGCGAGCCGGGGGTGCCGGAGATCGTCCGGGAGCACGTTGCCTGGGGCGCGGGACCCCGGGCGGTGCAGTTCTTGATCCTGGGGGCGAAGGCTCGGGCTCTTTTGCGGTGCCGCACGCACGTGACCTGCGGCGACGTTCAGGCGTTGGCCAAGCCGGTGCTTCGTCATCGGCTGGTGCTCAATTTCACGGCGGAGAGCGAAGGCGTGGCGCCGGACGCCGTGATCGACGAGCTGCTCTCCGCCACCCCGACCCAGGAAGACGAGTTGACGAGCGATGCCCGATTCAAGGCGATTTTTGCATCCTGACGCGATCAAGAAGATCTCGCGGCTGGAGCTTCGCGCGCGGCACATTGTGGAAGGCTTCCTGGCCGGGATGCACCGCAGCCCGTATTTCGGCCAGTCGGTCGAGTTCCTCCAGCACCGCGAGTACACGCCGGGGGACGATCCGCGGTTTGTGGACTGGAAGGTCTGGGCGAGGCAGGACCGGTTGTACGTCAAGCAGTTCGAGGAAGACACGAACTTGCGCGCGACGCTCCTGGTCGACGTTTCGGCCAGCATGCGCTACGGCGCCGGCCCGCTCGACAAGTACGAGTATGCTTGCACGCTGGCCGCGTGCCTGGCGTACCTGATCTTGCGCCAGCAGGACGCGGTCGGCTGCGTTGCGTTCGACGAGCGGGCCCGCAGCGTGGTCCCGCAGCGGACCAGGCGGAACCATCTCGACTCGGTGATCCAAGCCCTGGACGGCGCGAGTGCGGCCAACAAGACCGACGTCTTCGAAATCCTCCGCAGCGCCGCGGAGACCTACCCGCGGCGTGGGCTGATGATCCTCATCTCCGACCTGCTGGTCGAGCGGGAGGGGCTTTTTCGCGGGTT
>CAZDHR010000321.1:0-8291 GCA_964505295.1 uncultured Planctomycetaceae bacterium | reverse complement strand
GTGCTGTCAGCGCAACATGTTGTATGATTTTCGCTAAATGGCGCTGTCATATTAGCCGGAGGGGGTCCTCCCCTCGTAAGCAAGGCTTTCGACGAAGCGCTTGGCGGCGATGTAATCCATCTGAGGGACTTCGCGGACCTGCCCCTTGAGTTCCTCCAGCATCGCCTTGGTCGTCTTACCGACGTTCATGTGATCATCCAGGCCAAGCGTGCCGTAGTCGGCCCGCTTCGCGAATAGGCCCTCCAGGTCGTCGCGGTACGAGGCAAACTGGTCGCCCTGCAACACGACCGGCCAGGCGATCTTGCCGGAGACGGAATCGACCTCGCTGGGGCTAAGCCGTTTCGGCTTTCCGGCCTGGGCGTAGCGGACCATGTCCTCCATGGAGGGGCGCTCTCCGCGGGCGCGGGCGCGGTACTCCCGGTTTGCCTCCCGCATTTGGAAGTAGGTGTTGGTCCACTGGTCGCGGTTCTCGATGTGGTTCTTCTGGGCCTCGGTCATGTTGATCGCTGCTTGGGAGGTCGCGAGGTTGTACTCCCCGGCCGAGCGGGCCACGGAGGCCACCCCGCGGAGGGCTCCCTCGGCCGCGGTCGAGGCGTGATGGTACTCGCCGTATGGACCCCCATCGTAGTACCCGGGTTGGGCCCAGGCCAACATCCCGCCCGCCAGGACAACCAACACGACAGACACGATTGCAGTCTTCATTTCGTGTAACCTCCCGCAATGTAGGCGCCCTGCGAGGCCGTAAGAACTCTCGCGGACCAGACCAGGCCCGCCGGTCCTCTCCCCCGTCTTAGGGGCGAGTGGCCCGCATTTCGTCGCCGATAGTCGGTTCCCTTTCCAATGGCTGACGTTATACTAGTTGAAAATCGCGCCTTGTCAATCTTGGCGAGGCAAAAGGGACCGGTTCTCGAGCGCTTGCTATGCGGAGGCAGCTATGCGAAACGTTTTATCTACCGGCATGGTTCTGAGTCTGTTGCTGTGCGGCGCAGCGTTAAGTGCTGCCGAAACCAGTGTTTCCGATCTGATTGCGGCGCTCGGGAGCGACCAGGAATCGACTCGCATCAAGGCGATCGACACTCTGGGATTGATGGGTGACGAGGCGGCCGACGCCGTCCAAGCGCTTACCGGGCTGTTGAAGGACAAGTCGGCCGCCTTGCGTGGCCACGCGGCCCAGTCGCTGGGTGAGATCGGCGCGCCGGCCAAGTCGGCCGTTCCCGCCTTGATGTCGCTGCTCCATGACCCGGAGGACGCGGTCCGCCGAGAGGCCGTCGAGGCGGTCCGCCGAATCCGCCCCGGCCCCGAAGTCGCCCTTCCGCTATTCATCAAGCAGATGGAAATTGCCAGCCCCGGCGCCAGGATGAGTGTGTTGTCGGCTCTGGCCGAGGAAGGGAAGGCGGCGGTTCCCGATCTGATCAACGCCCTGAAGAACGAGGACGCCGCCTATTGGGCTTGCCTGGTTCTAGGCGAGATTGGCCCGGACGCCGGAGCCGCGGTTCCGGCGCTCGTGGAGACGCTCAAGGACAAGCGCCCGGGAGTCCGCCGCGAAGCGATCCTCGCTTTGGCCGCGATCGGCGAAGCGTCGGCGCCGGCAGTACCCGCGTTGGCCGAGTCGCTCGATTGTGAGATCAACTGCGTCCCCGCGACCTATGCCCTGGGCTCCATCGGAGAGGTTCCGGGTGACGTGGAGGCAAGAATCAAGAAGAACGCCCGCAGCTCGGACAAGATCCTCAGCACCGTCAGCATCTGGGCGCTGGCCAAGATGCACCCGGACGACGAAGACCTCGTCCGCAAGACCGTGCGGTGTCTGGCGGGGTTTTTGAAGGCCGAGGACGTCCATCATCGGCGGGCGGCGGCCGAGGCCTTGGTCGACTTGGACCCCGATCCGAAGATCGCCCGCCCGATCTTGAAGAAGGCCATGGACGACGCGAGCCCCGAAGTGCTGGACGCCGTGATGGACGTGATGGCCGGCCTGGGCGAGAAAGTCGTCCCCCGGCTGATTGAGGCCCTGAACGTCAAGGAAGCTCGAATGAGGGCGGCCGCGATTATCGCCCGGATCGGCCCGCCGGCCAAGGCCGCGGTTCCGGCGCTGGTCGACGCGCTGGGCGACGAAAGCTCGGAGACACGCAATGAAGTGCTGTTCGCTCTGGGCGCCATCGGTCCGGAGGCCAAAGGGGCGGTCCCCGCGATCACCAAGGCGCTTCGCGACCCGGACATGAACGTCCGCTACGCGGCGTGCTACGCCCTGTGCGAGATCGGCCCGGCGGCCATGCCGGCCAAGTCGGAGCTGGTTGGCAACCTCGGCGGCGCGGACCAGTTTTTGGCCATGGCCAGTGCCTGCGCGTTGGCACGCGTTCACCCCGAGTGCTCGGAGACGGCCGCGAAGTCGGTTCCGGTATTGATCGAGTCGATGGGAGAGCCCGACGTGATGACCCGGTTGTACGCGGCCCAAGCGTTGGGTTGCCTGGGGGCGTTGGCCAAGGACGCCGTGCCCGTGCTCAAGAAAGCCCTCGAGGACCCGAACGAGACGGTCCGCGCCGCGGCGTCCGAGGCCCTCAAGGCCATCAGCGGTTGACCCCCGGTAATTCCGGCATGCTGATCGAACCCCCATTCCGGCTGCGCAGATCGAGGCCTCGATGATGGGCGGCCGGGACACGTGGTCGACCGCCCGGCGGATCGCCGTGGGCGTCTGGCTCGATGCGAGGCACTGTCTGCCCCAGTTGCTGGGCTACGAGCTGCTCTTCAAGATCGTGGCCGTCACGGCGCTGGCGCCGCTCTTCGCCTGGCTGGTGGCGGCGCTGGTGCGCACCAGCGGCGGGGTCGCGGTGAGCAACGAGCAGATCCTGTCGTTTCTCGTCTCGCCGGCGGGAGTCCTGACGGTCCTGATCGCCGCAACGGTGGGAATCGCAATTCTGTTCGCCGAGCAGGCGGGGCTGCTGCTGATTGCCACCAATTCGCTTGCCGGCGGCACGTTCAGCACGGTGGGCGCGTTCGGGTACGTGGCCCGGCAGATGCCCGGCCTGCTCAAGCTGGCGTTTCTTCAAGTCGTCGCCTACCTGCTCTGCCTCCTGCCGTTCGTCGGCATCGTCGGGGTCACCTACGCGGTGCTGCTCTCCGGACACGACATCAACTACTACCTGACCGAACGACCCCCGGCGTTCCGGCTGGCCGCGACCATCGCGGCGGTCGCCGGCGTGGTTCTGCTCGCGGGCTGGGCCGTCCTCTACGTGCGCTGGGTATTCGCCCTGCCGGCCGGCGTGCTCGCGGGCGAAAAGGCCGTCGCGGCGCTCGGGAGCAGCTTTGGCCTGTCGCGGCGCGTGCTGCTGAGGATCGTGGTCGCGCTGGGCGCGTGGTTCGTCATCCAAAGCGCGGTGGGGATGATCACCGGGGCCGTCCTCTGGCTCGCCGAACGACTGCTGTTGGGGCTTGCCGGCCAGGCCTTGGACCGCGTAATTCTCGCCGTCGCGGCGATTCTGAGCCTCGACGTGCTGGCGGCCATGGCCCTCTCGTTCGTGGGGATCACTACGCATTGCCTGCTCGTCGCCCGGCTGTACTGCGACGCGCGGAGCGAGGCGGGCGATCCGCTCTCGCTGGCTTCTGAGGTGAGATCGAGATCGAGCCGGCTCCGTTTGCCGACCCGCGGGCGCCGAAAAGCGGCCGTGTTCGCCGGCGCGTTGGCGTTTCTGGGGCTCTCGGTGGTCACGTCGTATTCGGTAGTCGAGACGCTCGACGTCGAGGATCGCCTGGCGGTCACCGCGCATCGCGCGAACACGGGCAAGGCGCCCGAGAACACGCCGAGCGCGATCGAGGCGGCGGCCCATAGCGGGGCCGACTTCGCCGAGATTGACGCCCAGGAAACGGCGGACGGCGTGGTCGTCATCCTCCACGACGCCGATCTGATGCGCGTGGCCGGCCTGGACCGGAAGATCTGGGAGATCACCTACGAGGAGCTCGAAGAAGTCGACGTGGGCAGTTGGTTCTCGCCCGAGTTTCGCGACCAGCGCGTGCCCACGCTCGAAGAAGCCATCGAGGCCGCCCGGGATCGGATCAAGCTGAACATCGAGCTGAAGTTCAACGGGCACGACCAGAAGCTGGCCGAGCGCGTCGCCGGAATCGTGCGGGACGCGGGGTTCGAGTCGCAGTGCGTGGTCAGCTCCCTCGATTACGAAGGGCTCCGGGAAGCGAAACGCGACAACCCGAGCTTGAACGTCGGCTTCGTCGTCTTCCGCGCGATCGGCGACGTCTGGCGGCTCGACGTCGACTTCTTGAGCGTCAACGCCGACCAGGTGGACGAAGACCTGATTCACCGCGCCCGGCAAACCGGCAAGGCCGTCCACGCGTGGACCGTGAACGACCGCCTCACCATGGTGCGGCTCGTCGAGCTGGGCGTCGACAACGTCATCACCGACGATCCGGAAGCCCTCGTTTCCATCCGCCACGAGCGTGCCGCCCTGAGCGACGTCGAGCGACTCCTCGTCGCCTTCCGCAACTGGCGGACGCGATAGAAGCCCCGAGGGGGATGGGAAACGGCGATACGGACCGGGTCGGCTCCGTGTGATCCGCGTGCCGCCTCGCACTTGAGCGAACCTTTACGGCCTGGGCGCCTCCTTCCTCTCGTGGGATAATGCACCCGGGACACCCATGGCGAACTCGACACGCCGATACCCCCACGAACGATCGCTTCATGGCCACAGCGGACGCGGACAACTGGTGGACCCGTCCCTGTGGCGGTCGGGACGTGCTCACGCTGGCGCTTCCGCTGGTGATCTCCGCGGGCTCGTGGAGCGTGATGCACTTCGTCGACCGGATGTTCTTGCTTTGGCACTCGACCGAGGCGATGGCCGCCGCCATGCCGGCCGGGCTGTTGCACTTCACGCTGGTCTGCTTCCCGCTGGGCGTGGCCATGTACTGCAACGCCTTCGTGGCGCAGTACGAGGGGGCGGACCGGCCGCAGCGGATCGGGCTGGTGGTGTGGCAGGGAGCGCGGATCGGCGCGATCGCCATGCCGTTCTATCTGGCCACGATCCCCCTGGCGCCGACGTTCTTCCGGCTGGCGGGCCACGCCCCGGAAGTGGCCGACCTGGAGGTGATCTACTACCAGGTGGTCACGTTCGGGGCGGGCGGAATGCTCATCTCGGCGGCGTTTGCCACGTTCTTCACCGGCCGGGGCCAGACGCGCGTGGTGATGCTGGTCGACTGCTCGGCCGTCGCCCTGAACCTGGTGCTCGACTACTTGTGGATCTTCGGCCGGCTCGGGTTCCCGGCGTTGGGCATCGAGGGCGCGGCCTGGGCCACCGTGGTCGCGCAGTGGCTCAAGGTCGTCGTCTACTGGTGGCTGATGATGCGGCCCGTCCATCGCCACAAGTACGGGCTGGTCAGCGGGCGCCGGTTCGACGCGGCCCTGATGCGGCGAATCCTCTACTACGGCGGGCCGAACGGATTGCAGCTTCTGGTGGAGGTGGCGGCCTTCTCGTTCTTCATCCTGCTCGTCGGTCGGCTGGGGGCCGACGCCATGGCGGCCACCACCCTGGCGTTCAACGTCAACAGCGTGGCCTTCATCCCCATGCTCGGCCTGGGGATCGCGGTGACCACGATGGTCGGGCAGCAGTTGGGCCGCAATCGCTCCGACCTGGCCGCCCGGGCCACCTGGACCGCGCTCGGGATGGCGCTGGTCTACATGGGCACGCTGGGGGCGTCGTACGTGCTGGTGCCCGACCTGTTCATGATGGGCCACGCGGCGGGCGTCTCGGCCGACGATTTCGCCGCCCTGCGCGACGTCACCGTCGTCCTGCTCCGCTTCGTGACGGCCTACTGCCTGTTCGACGCCTGCTTGATCATTTTTACCGGGGCGATCAAGGGCGCGGGCGACACGCGGTTCATCCTCCTCACCGAGCTGGTCATGGCCCCCTTACCCGTCGTGGCGAGCTGGGTGGGCGTCAAGTTCTTCGGCGCGGGCCTGCTGTGGTGCTGGACCGCGATCACCGCCTGGATCTGCGCGCTGGGGCTCGTGTTCTTGGCGCGCTTCCTGCAAGGCCGATGGCGCCGGATGCGGGTGATCGAGGCGGAAGCGGACGAGCCGGGGGCCGCTCAACCGCCCGTGCCGTCCGTCCAGGTGACGGTGGAAACGCTGTAGGCGGTGGTCGAAGCGTGGAAGGAGCAAGTCAAGCGCTGCGTCTGACTCGGTCCGTCCGGCTTGTCCGATGTTTGGTCTTCCGATAGGCTGAGTCTGTTGCGAGAACCAAGTGATCCAGGAAGCTCCCGTGATGAACTCGCGCGAGCGTGTGCTGGCTGCGTTTGCCCACGAGGAGCCCGACCGCGTGCCGGCGTGGTGCGGGGCGTCGGTCGAGTTCTGGGAAAAGGCGAAGGGCACGCTGGGCCTGGACGACGAGGGCCTGCGGATCCGGCTGGGCGACGATTTCCGCCGCGTCTTCGCCCGCGACGCCGGACCGGCCGTCAAGCCGGAGCCGGGCGTGACGTTTGTCACGCCATTCGGCGTCCGGCGCACGGGGATCGGCTACGGTCAGCCGATCGAGCACCCGTTGGCCCAGGCCACGCTCGATGAGGTCCACGCCTACCCGTGGCCGACCCCGGACCGGATCGACGTCTCCGGCGTCCGCGCGGAGGCCGAGGCTTACGGCGGCCGGTACGCCATCCTCGGCGGCGACTGGTCGCCCTTCTGGCACGATCTGGTCGATCTTCTGGGCATGGAGAAGATGTACCTGAAGATGTACGACCAGCCCGAGTTGGTCGACGCGGTGCTCGGGCACGTGGTCGACTACTACGCGGCGGTGAGCCGGAACATCTTCGACGCGGCCGCCGCGGTCGTCGACGTCTTCTTCCTCGGCAACGACTTCGGCAGCCAGCGAGGGCCCCTGTTGGGTGAGCCGATGTTTCGCCGGTTCATCCTCCCGCACCTGAAACGCCTGGTCGACCTCGGGCACGGCTATGGCCTGCGTGTCATGCTGCACTGTTGCGGCGGGTTCGCCGAGTTGATCCCGGCGATGATCGAGATCGGGCTCGACGGCCTGCACGCCCTCCAGCCGTGCTGCGCCGGCATGGACCCCCGACGGCTCAAGGCCGAGTTCGGCGACCGGATCCTGCTCAACGGCGCGATCGATTCCCATCACGTGTTGATCCGCGGCGACCCGGCGCTGGTCCGCGAGAAGACCCGCGAGACCCTCGATATCATGAAGCCGGGCGGCGGCTACGTGGCCGGTGCCAGCCACGATACGATCCTCGAAGAGACCCCGCTGGAAAACGTCCTGGCGATGTTCGATGCGATTCGGGAGTTCGGCGGGTATGAAAAGTGACGACCGTTCCTCGTTCCCAAGCTCCAGCTTGGGAACGCGTGCGTCAGAAGCTCTTGTTTCCCGTGTTGCGAAGCGCAGCTTCCCGGAAGTGGGTTCCCAAGCTGGAGCTTGGGAACCAGGTTTGAAGGTTGGAAAGCACGTTGGCGAACCAGATTCGCGACCGGGTGCATAACCTCGAATCGGAGTGATCTACGATGACCCGTATCGACGTAGGCGATCCGGCTCCGGATCTCACGCTGGCCACCCATGCCGGCGACGACGTGTCGCTGGCGGACTATCGGGGCAAGCAGGCCGTGGTGCTCTTCTTCTATCCGAAGGACGGCACGCCGGTCTGCACCAAGGAGGCGTGCAGCTTCCGCGACGCGTATGAGGACTTCGTCGAGGCGGGCGCGGCCGTGATCGGCGTGAGCGGGGATTCCGCGTCCCGGCACCAGGCGTTTGCCGCGAGCCACCGGCTCCCCTTCCTGCTCATCTCCGACGCCGACGGGCGCGTGCGACGGGCGTTCGGCGTGCCGAAGTCGATGGGGCTTTTTCCCGGCCGCGTTACCTACGTGATCGACCGGGAGGGGATCGTCCGGCACGTGTTCAACTCGCAGTTCGCCGCCGAACGGCACGTGAGCGAAGCGCTCGAGGTGGTGCGCAAGCTGAGTTCGTGAGAAACGCCCAAGCGAAGCCGTAAACGGCCCGAAGCGGCTTCCGACCGCATGCATGCGGTCACTACAAGCGGCGTAGGAGCAGTCCGGGCTGACCGGCAGCCGGCAAGATTGCGTACTCCGGCGACGCTTGACCACTCCGGCCCGACGGCCGACAATTCGTGACGGTCGGCCGTTGCTCCGTGCTCATCAACTCCGGGAGGTAGCCCCATGCACACCACTCGACGCCGCTTCCTGACCCGCGGCCTTGCCTCCGCTTGCGCCGTCGCCGCGACGACCGAGACGTGCCGTGCCGAACGCCGCCAAGACGCCGAGGGCACGGGCCCTCGCC
>CAZDHR010000320.1:0-8314 GCA_964505295.1 uncultured Planctomycetaceae bacterium | reverse complement strand
GAGCCGTCTTCATGAACCGGCACGGTGCCCAGCACCCGCTTGATGTCCCACGGGCCGTCCATCCCGATGATCCCCAGCAGGCCGCCCATTCCCTGGTAGGCGAAGTGGTAGGTCACCAGGCGCAGCTTCTTGACCGTGCCGCGGGGGACGCCTTTCAGGCCGTCGCCGAGGTATAGGTCGGGGAGGTAAACGAGAGCGTCCTTGCGACCCGGCTTGAACTTGCCGGGCACGACGGGCGGCCGGGGCGTCTTCTTGATCGGGATCGGCTCCAACAGCGCGTAGCCGGGCAGCTCCTTCACGAGCACCATGTTGTCGAACACGTCGACCAGGTAGATCCCCCAGAGCGACTGCGGCGTCGGCTTCGAGGCCACCAGGAAGTGCCTGTCGCTGAGCGGGTAGGGATGGAGGAATTTTGGCCAACTGCTCAGGGTCAGCCCGTCGCGGATGATCATCTCCACCGGCTTGCCGTGCCCCGGGATCCGCTGCACGGCCCCCTGGGCCTCGCGACGCCCCCGGGCCGGGTCGAACAGGACCAGCTCGCCCATCCTCGGATTGTCGTGATGCCCGCCGATCACGGCCACGACCTTGGTCGGATGGCGGGGCACGGGCCGGGCGTAGAAAATCGAGTTCGGCCAGTAGGAGTTACTCCCGTAGTACTCCATCTGCTCGGTGCCGTCCGGGTTCATGTGGAACAACAGCCGCGTGTTGGAGTGGGGCGTGTCGGTGTATTCCCACCGCGAGTAGAGCACGCGGCCGTTGTTCATCACCGTGGGGCACCAGTCGTGATCCTGGTCGAAGCAAAGCTGCCGGATGTTCTTGCCGTCGGCGTCCATCACGTACAACGTCGCCACGTGCGAGCCCCCGTACACGCACGGCACGCCGACGAAACACGCCGTCGAGGTGAAAATGATCTTGCCGTCGGGCAGGTAGCAGGCGTCGTAGCTGTCCACGTCGGGCTGCTCCCCGGTGAGCTGGCGCAGGCCGCTCCCGTCGACGCGGATCTCGAACACCTGCCAGCGATCGTGGCCGCCGGGCATCGAAAACAACAGCCGATCGGCGTCGAAATGGAGGTCCACGTCGCCGGTGAACCGGCCCCCGTCGGGCTTGAACAGCGTGCTCAACTCGCCCTCGGCCCCGACCGGCGAGAGCACCGCGATCTCGTCGTCGAAGCCCGTCTTCGGCAGGCTCGAGTTGCTCTGCCAGTTCCGCGGCAGCCCCAGCGACGGCGACTTCGCGCCCCGCTTGACCACGAGCAGCTTGTCGAAATCGAGAAGCGGGTTGGCCAGCAGGGCCTCGCCGCGCAACGCACGAAGCGCGTCGGAGACCCTCTCGGCCTCGTCCCGGGCCTCCGCGCCGCCTTGGGCCGCTTCGCCTTCCAGGCCCTCGCCCTCCTTCTCCAATGCCTTCAGTCGCTCGAGGTACTCCGGCCCCTTCGCGTAGTCCGCGCCAAAGGTCGCGATCAAATCGTGGATCGCCCGGCCGAGCGCCTCCGGCTTGACGTCGGTCGGGTTATACCCCAGTTGGGCGAAGACGGGCGGAGGGCTGTCCAGCTTGCGTGCCTTGGGGCGGACCAGCTTCCAGCCTTCGGGAAACGCTTCCGACGAGTCGAACCGCAGGCTGACCAGGTGGGGGAACGGACCGTTCCGCTCCAGCTTGATCGTGTGCTTGCCCGGGGCGATCCCAAGCGTTGCCGACTCCTCCCACGCCGCCCCGCTCGTGTTCCAACTGCCCGTGGCCGTACGACAGATGGGGCCGAGACGCTTCTCGTCCAGGTAGAGATCGACCGGCCGGGAAGCCTGGGCGGCATAGTAGACGTGGAGCACGTAGCGGCCGGGGACGGGAAACGGAACATCGTACTCGACCACGTTGGGCACGACGCCCCCGTTGGCCACCATCGGCCCGGCGTCGGCCCAGCTCGTGGTGAACGTCTTGGCGTTTCCGCGGTCGAAGGCCCAGGCGGGAATCAGGAACGAGCCGGCCGGCTCGGCCGGGGGCTCGGCCCGGGCAGGTTCCGGCGGCCAAGGGCACATCCCGGCGCCCATCCACGCGCAACTGAGCAAGACCGCCGTCAACACCCGACGGCCGTACGCCATCGACCCGAAACGACTCGTCATCGCTTGCCCTCTCGGTCGCGGAAACAGTCGACCGTGCTCCTCGAAGGACACCCCTGAGGTGGCATTTCCAGTATAACGCAACCGCACGGTGCGGGGAACACGCGTTGGTGATCGCGCCGGGAAGCGCCATGCCTCCCGGCGACGGGGAAATGCTTGACCCGCGGCTGCCCGGTCCTTAGAGTGATCCGTAGTCCAACGTGGGCTACTCACGGGCGCAGCGGCCGGACCGCTGTGGTCGTGTTGTCTCCGCGAGTCCCAGGGCCATGCAACCAGCCAAGGAGAAGACCATGATACGTCCGACTGGGTTGATTCTGTTACTTGCCATCGCGGCCGCGCTTGCCGCCGGCACGGTCCTTGCGCAACAGCCGGCCGAGCAGGGCAAAATCCGCATCCTCCTGACCACGGGCGGACACGGCTTCGAGGCGGAGCCGTTCTACGCCGCGTTCGACGCGATGCCCGACGTCAAGTACACCAAGGCCGAGCTGCCCAAGGACGCCGGCCTGTTGAAGCCGGGGCTGGAGAAGAAGTACGATTGCCTGGTCATGTACGACATGGTCAAGGGTTTCGCGCCCGAACAGCAGGAGGCGTTCAAGAAGCTGCTGGAGACGGGGATCGGCGTCGTCTCGCTGCACCATAACCTGGGCGCCCATCGCGATTGGGACGAGTTCCGCAAGATCATCGGCGGCAAGTTCTGCCTCCAAGACCAGGTGATCGACGGCAAGCCGTACAAACAGACGCCCTGGTCGCACGGTGAGCATCTCAAGGTGACCGTCACCGAGGCCGGCAAGAACCATCCGATCACCAAGGGCGTGGAGGACTTCGAGATCGACGACGAGACGTACGGCGTGTTCTACACGGCACCGGGCGTCTGCGTGCTGCTCCAGACCGATCACCCCAAGAACAACCCCGACGTCGCGTGGACCACCAGCTACGGCAAGAGCCGGGTGTTCTACCTGATGCTCGGGCACGACGGGCTCGCCTACAAGAACCCCAGCTTCCGCAAGCTGGTACACCAGGGAATCCGCTGGGCCGCGGCGCGTTGACGGGCGAGCTGGTGCGTCTTCATCGTTCCGACGCTTCGCGTTCTGATCCGCCACGCACCGCGTCGTCCGCATCCGTTCCCGCGGGAAGGACGCGCAAGCTTGGCAACGACAAGTGCTGACGCAGGAGGACCGCATGATGCCGCGACTGATCGTGGGTCTGGCCGTGCTCTCGGCCATCGTATCGGGCTCGACGTCCCTCGCCGTCAATCCGCCTGATCTGGCTTTCCAGCCCGCCGAGGAAGAGGGCTTCTACACGTTCGACACGGGCGTGCTCCGGGGCACGGTCCGGCTCAACGGAAGATCGCAGGGAATCGTCGAGGTGGTCCACGTTCCCACGGGCACGCCGATGGCCTGCGGGGGCCGGCTGCCGGGCCTGTTCAGCTACTACCGGGCCCTGGCCACCGACGCCCGGTACGGCAAAGCCATCCGCGATTGGCCCACCGAGACCAAGATCCTTCCGGACGGCTCGCTGGAGGTCTTCTTCCCGGCCGGCGACGACCATCCGCTGGAGATCACGGCCGTCCATCGCTGGAGCCGCCCCGACACGCTCGACGTAGTGACCACGGCCAAACCGCTCGAAGACATGTCCCAGTTCGAGGTGTTCATCTCCAACTACTACGAGAAGCCGTTCCGGGGCCGGGTGTACGTGACGCCGCCCGACGACGCGGCGGCCGGCCCTCGCTTCGTGCCGATCGACAAGACGCCCGACGCCAAGGGACGCTACGTGATGATTCCGCGGGGCGAGCCGGGGCTGGCCCTGATCCGGGACGGCCGTTGGACCTACCCGCCCAACCCCGTCGACTGGGACACGATCCGCTGGCTGGCCGCGCCGCTGGTGATGCGGCAAGACGCCACCAGCGGCCTGACGGCCCTGATGATGTGCCCGCCGGAGGACTGCTACGCCGTCTCCAGCCCGTGGAACCCGGAAACGCCCGACGCCGGCGGCTACCGCTCGCTGTACCTTTCGTTCTTCGGCCAAGACGTGAAGGCGGGCCAGATCGTGCGAGCCCGCTGCCGCTTGGTCGTCGCGCAGAACCTCACGGACCGGGACGCCGTCGAGCAATATGAACGGTACCTCAGCGAGCAGGGCGGCGAGAAGCCTTCGTCGCCGGCTCCCCAGGCCGGGCCGATCGAGCTTGGTGACGACGACCGTGGGAAGACCGTCTCGGCGGCCGTGGGCGCGTCGATCGAGGTTTCGCTGGCCGGGAACCCGACCACCGGCTATTCGTGGAGCGTCGCCAAGATCGAAGGCGACGCCGTGGAGCAAGTCGGCCAGATCGACTTCCAGCGCCGGCCCCATCGCCCCGGCATGATGGGCGTGGGCGGCAACTTCCACGCCATCTTCGAGGCCGCCAAGCCGGGCACCGCCACCCTCACGCTCCACTACGCCCGGTCGCTCCCACATTGGCCAGCAGGCGCATCACCAGCAAAGAGGCGCGGCGGTAGGTACGTCTGACGTTGTACTGCTCACCCTTGCCACCGCCAACAATTGCGGTTGGGCTACCCCGGTATCGTCTGGGGCCCCGCGCTTGGCCTACAAGGCGCGCGGTATATGGCACACTCGACGTTTCTCCCCAACCAGCGTGTCCGCTGCTTGTTCCAAGGCGGCTGTCCTATCGAAGCGCAGTGCTCACATGAGCTGGTACCGCCCCGGCATGGCGACCTCGGGCATCGGGTAGGGGCCGAGCCGGTATTCTTCGGGCCCCAGCCGTGTGGTTGACTTCATGGCCGTGTCCCAGTCGACCGTCTTTCCGCTGTAGACGGCCTCGCGCCCGATGATCCCGGTCATCGTGCTTTCGGCGATCGCCTGGGCCTCGTTGATGGGATTGCCGGCGCGGATGCTCGCGATGAGGTCTTCGTGCTCCTGCTTGTAGGGGCTCGGCTCCTTATCTCGGAACCGCCAGGACTTGCCGCCCTTGACGCGGATGCGGTCGCGGCAGTTGCTCGTGCCGCCGGTCCCCACGACGGCCTCCTCGACCTTGTTTTGGCAACCGTTGATCTGCCGGGCTTGACTGAACATGCTCAGGCCGTCCGGGTATTCGAATTCGACGGCAAAATGGTCGAAGATGTGGCCGTGGACCTCGCCCGTACGCACCTGGCGGCCGCCCAGCCCGGAAACGGCGCGGACGGGGTGCGTGCCCAGCACCCAGTTCATGATGTCCAGATTGTGGACGTGCTGCTCGACGTAGTGATCGCCGGAGAGCCAGGTGAAGTAGTTCCAGTTGCGCAACTGCCATTCCAGATCGCTCCAGCCGGGCTCTCGCTCGATCACCCAGATCTCGCCGCCGTTCCAGTAGCACTTGGCGTAGACGATCTCGCCGATCGCGCCGTCGTGAATACGCTTGATCGTCTCTTGATAGGTTCGCATATGGCGTCGCTGCGTGCCGGCGGCGATGCCCAGACCCTTCTCGGCGGCCAGCTTGCCGGCCTCCATCACGATCTTCACGCCGGGTGCGTCGACGGCGACCGGCTTCTCCATGAACACGTGCTTGCCCGCCTCGATCGCCGCCTTGAGCTGCACGGGCCGGAAATGCGGCGGCGTGGCCAGGATCACGTAGTTGACCTCCGGCACGGCCAGAAGCTCCTTGTAGGCGTCGAATCCCGTGAAGCACGTCTTCTTGGAAACGTCCATGCCGAGCTTGGCAAGCTGGTCCTGGCACTTGGCCAGGCGATCCTCGAACAGGTCGGCCAGGGCAACCACCTTGATGTCCTTGCGCTCAACCTTGGCTCCTTCGGCCACGTCCTCGGTATGGTAGCCGGCGGCCGGGTAAATCACCTTGGTCGCGGCGCCCATGGCGTCGAGCACCGCGCCGGTCCCCCGGCCGCCGCACCCAACCAGGCCGACCTTGATCTGGAAGTCCGTCCCCGCCCCGGCGGCGTGGACAAACGGCAACTCGACCGCCGCCGCACCCGCCAGTGCCAGCGACGAACGCTTCAAGAATCGGCGGCGAGAAACCTCGATCCCGGATTTGCTTGGCTGTTCGCTCATTGTCATCAATGCTCCCCGCAAAGGGTTGTTCGACGGAGGTCCACTTGGATACTGCACCGATCATCATCGTACCCACGCGGGTCGTCGCCACGCAAGGGTCCGGCGGCGCATCCGGCTTGACAACGGCCGTCCCCCGGGCAACGATTTCCTGTGGAGGAGTCTCTCGGAGGCGAATCCGAGAGCGTTCCACAGCAGCGGCCCGAGGCAAACGCCCGTTACCACGTAGCTCGAGGTGTCGACATGAGAACCTGGCAGAAGACCGCTACCGCAATGTGTGTCGTCCTGATGGCCGCCGGGGTCCTCCGGGCCCAGGATACCGCCCGGCAGGGAGAGTGGATTCAACTGTTCAACGGCCAGAGCCTCGACGGCTGGAAGGTCAAGATCACCGGCCACGAGTTGGGCGACAACTACGCCAACACGTTCCGCGTGGAGGACGGGCTCCTCAAGGTGGCCTACGACGGGTACGACCAGTTCGACGGCAAGTTCGGCCACATCTTCTACGACCAGCCGTTCTCGAACTACCTGCTTCGGGTCGAGTACCGGTTCGTCGGCGATCAGGTACCGGGCGGCCCGGGCTGGGCCTTTCGCAACAGCGGGATGATGCTCCACTGCCAGGCGCCGGAGAGTATGACCAAGGACCAGAAGTTCCCCGTGTCGATCGAGGTGCAGCTCCTCGGCGGAGGCGGATCGGGCAAACGACCCACCGGCAACGTCTGCACGCCGGGCACCCACATCGTGATGGACGGCAAGCTCGTCACCCGGCACTGCAACCCCTCCCGCTCCAAGACCTACCACGGTGACCAGTGGGTCACGATCGAAGTGGAAGTGCGCGGCGGCCACTTCAAGCACGTCATCGAAGGCGAAACCGTGCTGGAGTACACCGATACGCAATGGGACGAGAAAGACCCTGACGCGCGCAAGCTCATCAAGGACGGCGACAAGATGCTCCGCGGCGGCTACATCTCGCTCCAGTCCGAGAGCCATCCAGTGGAGTTCCGCAAGGTGGAGTTGCGGAAGCTGGAGGAGTGACCCCCGGATTGGCGAAAGGGAGCGAGGCGCGATTTCGCACGTCCTGTGCCGACCGTCACATTCGATCGGTCATCACGTCGACCAGACAAGCGGCCGGCGGCATCGCTGCAGGCGATGGAACACTTTACCTTGCTTCCACGAGCGACTTCGGCTCAATTAACACGTGGGCCACCTGGAAGCCTGCCGCTTGAACGTTCGCAATGGCCGAGCGAATGGCTTCTTCCAGGCTGGGCGCCTTGCGGTGAAAATCGATGCGTGTCACTCCGCCGGAGGTGCTGATCGAACCGTCCGCGCACCCGGTTTCGTAGAGGGCGCCGGCGTCTTCCTCGGACTCCTCCGGGGCGGCGAGAATGACGGCGAACTCGTGTTCTCGCATGACTTTCTCCTTGACGATGAAATCAGTGCTCGCAGCGATCGACCGCACGTCGTATGTCTCTGGCGTGATTCTCCGCACTTGCCGGCGTAGAGAAGACACGGAATCGACATCCTTCGCGCGTCCGGAGGGGACACCAGAGTGTCCCCCAAATATGGGCTTGACCACCGCTCTCGGTCACTCGCCACCCGTGCCCCTCCGCGTACTTGATCGCCTCGCGAATGTGCTTGTTCGGGTGCTCAGCCATCAAAAACGCTTCTCATCCAGTGGTCAACACGGGGGCATGCACCTTCAAGTTGATGATATCCTCTGACGAGGCCCGCGGCAACGCCACGCTCTCGGTTACACGCTCCCCGGCTCCGGGTGCACCCACGGCTCGCGATAGGGGCGATGCAGTCGCCGGTTCGCTTCGTCGTCGCCTACGATTTGGTCTTTTGCCGGGTCCCACTCGAGCGTGCGGCCGAGCTCGCAGGCCATGTTGGCCAGGATGCAGGTCGCGGTCGAGATGTAGCCCTGCTCGATATCGGCGATGGGCTTCCCGCGGGTGCGGATTGCTTCGAGGAAGTCGAGCATGTGGTAGCGGATGGCCGGGGCGCAGTGCTTCTCGAGACGTTTCTCCGTCTTGTCTTCGGGATACTGCTCCAGCTCGTACGTCACGTCGCGGTGGACCTTCTCGCCCCGGCCGCGCGGGGTGAAGTCGTAGCTCATGACGCTCACCTTCAGCGTGCCCTGGTCGCCGTAGAAGGTGGCCGCCCAGGGGTAATCC
>CAZDHR010000319.1:0-8366 GCA_964505295.1 uncultured Planctomycetaceae bacterium | reverse complement strand
ATGCACTGGCTGCCGTTGGCCATGTCGGGCTCGGTGGCCACGTTCGACATCACCGGCACGATGTGGATCGTTGCCCTCATCTACCTCTTCGGCATGAAGTCGATGTGGAACCACTGGATGTGGGGCTTTCTCATGGCCGCGTTCTTCATGTCGTACATGGGCAAGTGGGTCCGCCGCTCCAGCGTGATCACCGGGGCCGAGTGGATGGTCACCCGATTCGGCGACGGGCGCGACGGCCGCACCGCCCGAATCGCCTACACGCTGATGGCCGTGGTGATGCTCGCCGGCTTCATCGGCTACGCGTTCCAGGGGATCGGCAAGTTCGCGGCCGTGTACGTCGACCTCGGGCTTGACGCGGAGACGACGGCCCGTACGTGCGCGATCACGGTGTACGCGATCACCACGCTCTACGTGCTCCTGGGCGGGCTGTACGGGGTCGTGGTCACCAACGTCATCCAGACGGTGATCCTCACCGTGGCCAGCATCCTGATCGCGGCGATCGCCTACGTGCATCTCTCGCCCGACTCGCTCGCCGCCGTGCTCCCGGCCGATTGGGCGTCGCTCGTGCCGCCGTGGAGGCTCGCCCCCGATCACGCGGCCAGGCTGGTGGGCACGGGCTACGAAGGATACGAGCTGTTCGGGGCCCTGGTGATCGTCTGGGTGGTTAAGGGCCTGCTCTTGAACCTGGGCGGCCCGGGGCAAATGACCGACTTCCAGCTCTTCCTCTCGACGCGCAACTCGCGCGACGCCGCCAAGGTCGGCGCCGCCTGGAGCGGGTTCCTCATCGTCCGCTGGGCGATGTGCATGGGCATTGCCCTTCTGGCCCTCACCGCCGGAATCGACGTGGCCGGGGCCGACGCCGAGCGGGTGATGCCCGCCGTCTTGGGCGAGTACCTGGGCCCCGGCGTGCTCGGGCTGGTGATCGCCGGCTTGTTGGCCGCGTTCATGTCGACGTTCAGCGCCACGGTCAACGCCGCCGCCTCGTACATCGTCCGCGACCTCTGGCAGCCGCTCGTGCAACCGAAGGCCGACGAGCGGCACCTGGTCCGGGCGAGCTACGTGGCCACCGTGGCCGTCGTACTGGTGGGCACGGGGATCGGCTTCCACGCCGAATCGATCCGCCAGATCTGGGACTGGCTGATGTTGGCCTTAGGCGCCGCGTTCCTCTTTCCCAACGTGATGCGGTGGTACTGGTGGCGGCTGAACGGCTGGGGCTACGCCGCCGGCACGTTCGCGGGCCTGGCGGGGGCGTTGCCGATATTGCTCCTCTCGCTGGCCAACATCTCCTTTCCGCTCTATCTCACGTTTCCCGCGCTGTGCATGGTCTCCCTGGTCGCCACGCTCGTAGGCACCTGGATGACTGCCCCCACGGACCAGTCCATCCTCACGTCGTTTTACCGGACCGTCCGCCCCTTCGGTGCCTGGGGAACGATTCGCGCCCAAAGCGGCCTGACGCCCGACGAGCTGGCCGACCCGGCCGAGAGCATGACGCTGGCGGCCGTGAACGTGGTGCTCTCCAGCGTGGTGATCCTCGGCGTCTACCTGGCCCCGATGTACCTGGTGGGCCACTGGCACGCCCACGCGCTCGCATGGTTCACGGCGGCCGCCGTTGCCGCGGTCCTCCTCTACTTCACCTGGTATCGGAACCTGCCGCCGGAAGGAGCGCCGGACGAGCCGATTCGCTGAGCAGGGTCGAAGGATGCGTCCAATCCCGTCGGGTGGGTAGGGGTACGAGACCCACGTATCTGATAAAAAACAGCCACGTTCCGTTTGGGTGCCACTTCCCTGAAAGAGTCTTTTGTGTCAAGTGGGTCCTGGCGTTTTTTGGGGACGTACCTCGATCCTGGAAGCTGGAGGCAGCTTCTTCAAACCGGGACGCATCGTTGTGTCGAAGGACTCGGGTTGTCACGGTCTTCGTTTTCGAGGGCGTCGAGCCGTTCTTTTCGGTTGCGGCTGCACCCCAACACATCCCTTCATGGATCCGAGCCGTTCGCCGTGGGCGTGGCGGGGGCCCGCCGATCACGTACGGTTCCTCGTATTTCACCATGTGCCAGACGATCGTCGCCAGCACCGCCGCCGTCTTGCCCAGCAGTGCTGTACCAATTCGCACGAAAATCACTGCTGGGCAAGCCAGTAGTGGCACCCTACGCGCCGGCTGCGCAGGACGCCCAGGAAAGCGGCGACAAGGCGCGGCACTCCAAGGAGACTAACCACCCCACGCCAACTCGACGAACCGCCGGGAAGGGACGATGCGGATCGGGCCGTATGGGTCGAGCGCCAGCAGGTGCCGGTCGTTGGTGACGATCCAGCCGGCGGAGCCTGTTCGGGCGGCGGCCGGAAACTTGTCATCGTCCGGGTCGTCGGGCACGAGCCGCGGCGTCTCGTGGGGCTCGACCAGCTCCAGCTTCTCCACCAACGCGGCCAGCCGGTCCTGGTAGTCGTCGACTCGCACGGCCCGGGCGAGGATCCGCTCGTACTCCCGCACGATCGCCGGGCTGGCCACGGCCACCAGATCGCCGCTCAGGCAGGCGTCGACGATCCGCCGGCTGGCCGACCGCGGGGCGTACGCGGCAGCGACCAGCACGTTCGTGTCGAGGACGACGCGGTGCGTCATGGGTCTTCTTTTTTGGAGCGAAAGCGTGCGTTCGATACGCGGCGGGCCCGGCGATGTCCTCCATTGTCACCAGCTTGCCGCGCTCCGACAAGCACCCGGGCGTGGGCCGGAACGCTTCGTCCGGTGCCGCAAAAGGGGCCGCCGAGAGTGGCATCGCGCTGTGCGTCACGGTATGATAGGGGCCTGATGGATCGGCCGGCGCCGTGGCCGCCGGTCGACTTCTCGGACCAAGCGCGAACGTCCCTGAGGGAGCCGTCGATGGCGAAGAAGAGTCTGCTGGCGCGGATCGGGCCGGCGTTCATCGTGGGCGCGTGCGTGATCGGCCCGGGGAGCGTCACGCTGATGTCGACGACCGGCGCCAACTACGGATTCCAGCTCATCTGGCTTTCGCTCCTGGCCGGGGCGTTGATGGCCTCGTTCCTGGCCTTGTTCATGCGGTTCGGGATCCTCTGCGACGAGACCTTCCTCGACGCGACGGCCGCGAAGCTCGGCCGCTGGTTTTCCGTGGCGTGCGGGATCACCATTTTTCTGGTCAGCGGGGCGTTCCAGTTCGGCAACTCGCTGGGCGTGACGGCGGGGATGGAAGCCCTGTTCGGAGAGGGCGTGCCGCAGTACGTGTGGCCCGTCGCGTTCACGGCGGCGGCGATGCTGTTCATGTTCGGATTCCGGCGGATCTACGTGATCCTCGAGAAGATGATGACGTTCTTCCTCGTCTTCATGGTATGCGCATTCCTGGTCAACCTGATTTGGGCGATCGCGATGAAGCCGAATCCCGGGGGCGTGCTCGGCCAGGCGGCCGCGGGGGCCTGCAACTTCCGCCTGCCGGAAGGCGTCGACTGGGTCTTGATCAGCGGGCTGGTGGGCACCACGTTCTGCATCTCCGCCGCCTTTCTTCAGCCCTACCTGGTGAAGGCCAAGGGCTGGACCGAGCGGGACCTGGCCAGCGGGCTCACCGACACCGTGATGGCCTCGGTGCTGCTTACCCTGATCGGGACGATCATCATGATGACCGCCGCCACGGTGCTCTATCCGCACACGGGCCGCGTCCACTTCGGAATCATGATCAGCACGCTGGAAACCGCGTTCGGGCCGTACGCGAAGTACATCTTCAGCGTCGGGTTCTGGGCGGCGGCGTTCTCCAGCTTCATCACCAACTCCCTGATCGGCGGCGTGCTTCTGAACGACGGGCTGGGTCTGGGCGGAAAGCTCGAATCGACGACCACCCGAGTGTTCGCTAGCTGCGTGCTCCTAACCGGGATGACCACGGCGCTGTTCATCATCCATCAGGACGTGGCGGCCAAGGAGGCGGCCAAAGCGACCGCTTCGGCCCCGTCGGAAACCGTGGAGAGCACGGCCGGCGCACCCCAGACCGCATTGGCCAAGAAAGTCGACCTGAAAGTGGCGGCGATCCTCGTGGGCCAGGCCGCCACGATGCTCGCCGTCCCCCTCGGGGCGATCGCCATGGTCGTCGTCCTCCTCGACGACCGCCTGACCCCGGGACGCGCCCTGCCGATTTGGGCGAAGCTCCTGGTGGTGGTCGGGGCATGCGTGCTGCTGGGAATCGCCGGCCTGACCTACTTCAAGATCCAACCCGCACTGATGGCAATCCTCGGGCGCGGATGACTGAGTTTGTAGGGTGCGTGCTTGCACGCACGCGGAATAGGCTGACATCCTCGAAAACCGTCGCATCGCGGCCGACACGACGTGCCGTCCGCCGCAAGACAAGGCGTTTCCCATAGATCGACAAACCCCCAACGAAAGAACGTCCTCAAGGAGTCCCGTCATGAGCGAAACGAAGCGTACGAGGTTGTGCGTCGCGGTCTGCGTCGTAATCGGGCTGTTGGCTGCCCGGCCGGCCATCGATCGCGCCGCAGCCGCCGAGCCCGCGCCGGCCGAGAAGGCGGGCGAGGCCAAGCAGCCCGCCAAGAAACCCGCCAAGAAGAAAGACCCGTTCGCCTGGAAGAGCATGTTCGACGGCAAGACGCTCAAGGGCTGGAAGGTGCCCGTCTTCGGCGGCGACGGCGAGGTGAAGGTCGAGGACGGGGCAATCGTGCTCGGCATGGGCGACCCGATGACCGGGATCGCCTGGGCCGGCGACAAGCTCCTCACGGACAACTACGAGCTGGCGCTCGAGGCGAAGCGGACCCAGGGCATCGATTTCTTCGCCACCACGACGTTCCCCATCGGCAAGAGCTTCGCGAGCTTCGTCACCGGCGGCTGGGCCGGCACGGTGGTGGGGATCTCCTGCGTCGACTATTACGATGCCTCGGACAACATCACCACCAACTTCAAGGCGTTCGACGACAAGAAGTGGTACAAGATCCGCATCCGTGTGAGCGAGCCGAAGCTCGAGTGCTGGATCGACGACGAGAAGCTCGTCGACCTGGAGCGCAAAGGCCACAAGTTCGACACGCGGATCGAGGTCGACCTGTGCAAGCCGCTGGGCGTCTCCTCCTACATGACCGAAGGCGTGCTGCGGAAGATTCGCATCCGGCGCTTGAAGCCCGAGGAAGTGGAAAAGATCCGCAAAGAGGCGAAGGAGCGGCAGTACTGACGCCGCGCCCGTTGCCGGCTTTGCGATGATGCACGCACGGCGCGAGCTCCACCGGGAGGGAGGTTGATTTGGCCTACCAGAACGCGACGCTGCACGTGATGAGCGGCACCGGGAACACGCTCCGGGTCGCCCAGTGGATGAAGGAGGCGATCGAAGCCGACCAGACGCCCGTCCGGATCCACCGCGTCGAGGAGGGGCCGCCCGACGCTACGGCCGACCGCGGAGCCGACCATCTCGTCGGCCTGCTCCTTCCCACCCACGCCTTCACGGCCACCTGGCCGATGATCCGGCTGGCCTGCCGGCTGCCCCGCGGCGCCGGCACACACGCCTTCGTGGCCATCACCCGCGCGGGCACCAAGTTCGGCCCGGTTCGCTTGCCGGGCCTGGAGGGGACGGGCGGGTATTTGCTCTGGTTGATCCTTACGCTGAAGGGCTATCGCGTGCGGGGCGTGATGGGCATCGACAT
This sequence comes from uncultured Planctomycetaceae bacterium, assembly GCA_964505295.1. GTDB lineage: Bacteria > Planctomycetota > Planctomycetia > Pirellulales > Thermoguttaceae > DATKZH01. The sequence continues at coordinate 2,732 of CAZDHR010000319.1, read as the reverse complement.
GCCCTCCAACTGGATCGCCTTCCATCCCGGGTTTGCCCCCGCCGCGGTCGCCGACATCATCGCCCACGCCCAGCCCAAGGCCGAGCGCTACGTCCGGCGCATCCTGGCCGGCAAGACGCGGTTCGCCGGCTGGGTTTTCCTGCTCCTGGGGCTCGTGTTGCTGCCCATCTCCGTGATGTATCTCCTGGCCGCACGATTCTTTCTGGCCAAGGCCTTCTTCGCCGACAACCGGTGTACGGGCTGCGGCCTGTGCGCGGAAAAGTGTCCCTTCGGCGCGATCCGTATGTGGGGCAAAACCCGCCCACGCCCCTACTGGACGATGTTCTGCGAGAGCTGCATGCGGTGCATGGCCTACTGCCCGGAGCAGGCGGTCGAGGCGGGCCACTCCTGGGCCGTGCTCTTGTACTTCGCGACGGGCGTCCCGGCGGCCATGTGGCTCTTCCAATGGCTGACGCCGCACCTGCCGTGGATCGCGTCGCTCGACCACCCGGCCGTGCGCGGGCTGGTCCAGTACGTCTACTTCCTCCTGTCGCTGGTCGTCGCCTACTTCCTCTTCTGGATGCTGATCCGAATCCGTCCGATCAACACGCTATTCACCTACACGACGCTTACGCGCCTCTACCGGCGCTACCACGAGCCGGACACCCGAGCGGATGACTTGGCCGGCAAAGCAAGATAACCTCGATGTCAGGACGCCGCGGATGAAAAGCATCGCACTGGTACTCGTCGTCGCACTCGCCTCGCTGGCCCAAGCGGCGCCCCCTGACGGCTCGCAGCAGGAAGGGCCTTCCTCCAACGAGAGAAAGACGGCGGAGAAGGGGACCGCGCCGAAAGACCAGAAATGGAAAAGCCTCTTCGACGGCAAGTCGCTCGGCAAGTGGAAGGTGCTCGACGAGTTCGACTACTCGCGTCGCGGCAAGGTCTACGTGCGCGACGGCCGGATCGTGCTCGAGGCGGGTAATCCGGCCACCGGGATCCGATGGACCGGCCCCTTCCCGAAGATCGACTACGAAGTCACCCTCGAAGCGATGCGCGTCGAAGGCAACGACTTCTTCTGCGCCCTGACCTTCCCGGTGGGCGACGCCGCGCTGACGCTCGTCCTCGGCGGCTGGGGCGGCTCGATCGTCGGGCTGTCGATGATCGACGGCGAAATGGCCATCGAGAACGAGACCTGCCTGCACAAGGATTTCGACCAGAAGCGCTGGTACCGTCTCCGCCTCCGCGTGACCCGGTCGCGCATCGAGGCCTGGGTCGACAAGCACCAGGTCGTCGAGCTGGCCACCGCGGGCCACAAGTTCACCGTCTCCTGGGAGATGGAGCCGCCGCTCCCGTTCGGCGCGGCCACCTGGTACACCACCGGCGCGCTGCGCGACCTCCGAGTGCGACCGATCCGCCCGACGCCCGCCAAACCGTAGCCCCGGCGTCGGAGTGGGCGGCGGCCCGGAGGTCCGGGAACGATGAGCCGTCTGGTTCGCCAGGCCTCGTGTGATAGAATGGAACTGGCGAGAGACGGTTGGCCACCTGTTTCGCACGAGCTGGAGCCTTCACGATGCCGTTGACTATTCCGGACGATTTGCTGGCTGCAGCCGGCCTGAGCGAGCGGGACGCTCGAATCGAAATCGCTTGTCGCCTCTACGACGCGGGCAAGCTGGCGATTCCCGCGGCGACTCGATGGACGGGCCTAACGCGCACCGAATTCGAGGAGGAGCTGTTGCGGCGCAAACTGCCCCTGTGTCGGCCGACCAAGGACGACTTGAACCAGGACCTGGAAACACTTCAGCGGCTGGGACTGTGAAATGGCGGTCGTCGTGAGTGACACGTCGCCGATCCGCGCGTTGGCTCACATCGAGCTTCTCCACGTACTCAGGGCAATGTTCGGCGAGGTCCACGTTCCGCCGGCCGTTGCCCGGGAACTGTCCCAGCCCCCTGGTCCATTCCAAGGCGTGGACGTCGCGGCCCTCGCCTGGATCACGATACGACCGCCGGGCGATCAAGAACGCGTCCGAAAGCTTCAGGAGGAGCTTGATCTGGGGGAAGCGGAAGCGCTGGCCTTGGCCGAGGAAATTCACGCCGACGCGGTCCTGATGGACGAGGCGGCGGGACGCAATGTTGCGTCACGCTTGGGTTTGCCCGTAATCGGAACGCTCGGCATCCTGCTTCGAGCCAGACAGCGGGGTATGTGCCAAGAACTGCGACCGCTTCTGGACAAGCTCCAGGGGCAACTCCGGTTCTACATTGCCCCAGCGCTTCGCGAGAAAATCCTGCGCGAGGCGGGGGAATCTTCCGAGGCTTGACGCGCCACGACGGTGGCATGCAGCGCCAGTGATTCCTGATGGGATAACCTCGTATGCCGAGAGGAGTGATGCCGGTCATGGGTCTTTCCAAACGATGTCTGCTCGTAACCGTTGGAATCAGCCTGCTCGCCTTCGCGTCGCACGCCTGCGCCGCGGCGCCGCGGCCGAACGTGGTGCTCATCCTCTGCGACGATCTCGGCTTCTCCGACCTCGGATGCTATGGCGGCGAGATCCGCACGCCGAATCTCGACCGGCTCGCCGCCGAGGGGATGCGGTTCTCGCAGTTCTACAACTGCGCCGTCTGCGTGACGACCCGGGCGGCGTTGACCACCGGGCTGTATCCGCGCCAGGGAAAAAAGGGAGGCCTGCTGCGTCCGAACATGGTTACGCTGGGGGAGGTGATGCGCCAAGCCGGCTACGCCACCTCGCTGACCGGCA
>CAZDHR010000318.1:0-8372 GCA_964505295.1 uncultured Planctomycetaceae bacterium | reverse complement strand
CAGGTCGTGGCAGGCCATCGCGGCACGGACGAGCGAGCCGAGCGTTTCCGGCCGATCGGTGTTTCCCCAGCAGAAGTTGTCGAGGATGGCGATTCGGCTCGGGTCGGCGCCCACGGCCACGCAGTTGCGCACGGCCTCGTCGATCGCGCTGGCGGCCATCCAGTAGGTGTCCAGGTCGCCGTAGCAGGGGTTCATGCCGCAGGCGATCACGATCCCGCGGTACGAGTCGAGCACGGGGCGAAGCACGGCGGCGTCGCCGGGGCCGTCGTTGTCGGCGCCGACCAGCGGCTTGATCACGCTGCCGCCTTGCACTTCGTGATCGTACTGGCGGATCACCCAATGTTTGCTGGCCACGTTGAGCGAGCCGAGGATTTCGAGAAGCTCCTGCGTGTAATCCCACGTATGCTTTTCCGGCAGCGGCTGCGGCCCGACCGGCGGCGGCTCGTAGACGGCCTCGCGCACGACCGGCGGGCGACCGTCGTGCAGGAAATCCATGGCCAGGTCGGCCACCTGCCGGTCATTGTACTTGAGCACCAGTCGGCCGGTGGGCACGAACTGGCCGATCACGGTCGCCTCGACGCCTTCCGAGGCACAGAGGGCCGACAGCTCCTCCCATTGGTCGGGCGGCACGGCCAGCGTCATTCGTTCCTGGGCCTCGGAGATCCAGATCTCGGTGTACGAGAGGCCCTCGTATTTCAGCGGCACGCGTTCCAGCCAGACCTCCGCGCCGATGTGCTCGCCCATCTCGCCCACGGCGCTGGAGAACCCGCCCGCGCCGCAATCGGTCACCGCGTTGTACAGCCCCCGGTCGCGTGCCACCAAGAGCACGTCGAGGAGCATCTTTTCGGTGATGGCGTTTCCGATCTGGACGGCGCCGCCGGAGACCGTTTCGCTCTGGCTGGTCAGCTCGGCGGAGCTGAACGTGGCGCCGTGGATTCCGTCGCGCCCGGTCCGCCCGCCCACGGCCACGGCCAGGTCGCCCGGCTTGGGCTCCTTGCGCGACTTGTCGCGGGGGATCAGTCCGATGTTGCCGCAGTAGACCAGCGGGTTGCCCAGGTATCGCCGATCGAAGTAGATCGCCCCATTGACGGTGGGAATGCCCATCCGGTTGCCGTAGTCGCGCACTCCGGCGACCACGCCCTTCATCACGCGGCGCGGGTGGAGGACGCCGGGCGGGAGCTGTTCGGCGGGGAAGTCGGGCGGGGCAAAACAGAAGACGTCGGTGTTGCAGATCGGCTTGGCCCCCATGCCCGTGCCCATCGGGTCGCGGATCACGCCGCCGATGCCGGTATTCGCCCCGCCGTACGGCTCCAGGGCCGAGGGGTGATTGTGGGTCTCGACCTTGAAGACCACGTTGTTCGCATCGTCGAAGCGGACGATGCCGGCGTTGTCCTCAAACACGCTGACGCACCAATCATCCGGGCCCGCCTGCCGGCGGATTTCGACCGTGGCGGCGAAGATCGTCTCCCGAAGCATGTTCTCAAACGCCCGCTCGCCCCGGTCGTCGCGGTAGCGAATGCGCCCGGCGAGCGTCTTGTGGCTACAGTGCTCGCTCCAGGTCTGGGCGAGCGTCTCCAGCTCGCAGTCGGTCGGGTCCCGCCCCAGCTCCTGGTAGTAGGCCCGAATCGTCTGCATCTCGACGAGCGACAGGTAGAGCTGGCCTTTCAGGCTGAGCTCCGAGAGCGCTTCGTCGTCCATCTCGCGGATGGGCACGTGGACCAGGTCGAAATCGTAGGACGAGCCGACCTCCAGGCGCCTTAATCCCAGCGGACCGACGATCGCTTGCTCGACGGCGTCGTTGGCCAGGATCTTGGAGATCAAGAGGCTCAGCTTGTCGTCGGCGAGCTCGCCGATCCAGTACTTCTTGAACGTGCGGACTGCCTCCGCCTCGAAGCCCAAGTCGGCGATGGCCGCCAGGGCACTCTGGGCGACCGGGTCCATCACGCCCGGCTTGGGCAAGACGTGGACCAGTTGCCGCGCGCCGTCCGGCGGTTGCCCCAGCGCCGCGTTGCCCACCGGGGCCACCACCGTCCGCTCTACCAACCGATCGGCCAGCAGCTCGTCGGCAATCCGTATCACCTGCTCGCGGTCGAGGGAGGCCTGGACCAGGTATCCCCGGGCGGCGGTGACAGCCAGGTTCTCAGCCAGCCCCAGGTCGGCCGTATCGCCGGCGACCTGGTCGCCGATCAGGTCGGGTTGTCCTTCTGCCGGATAGATGTCAATTTCCCAAAGCATCGCGGTTCTTCTTCGCCTTCCTTAAGATGGTTTCCAAGGCGGACCGGTCGTTTTCCTGAATCGCGGTCCGCAGTGCGGCGAGTTGCTCCTCGAAAAGCCCCAAGGCGGCCAGCACGTTGTCACGGTTGAGCGAGAAGATCTGCACCCAAAGCTCGGGATTCCCGGCGGCAAGCCGCGTGGTATCCTGAAAGCCCGTGCCCGAAAAACGGAAGCAGCTCTCCGGCAGCGTGCCGGCCAGCGCCACGGCCACCACGTGGGGTAGCTGGCTGGTGGCCGCCAGCGTCCGATCGTGCTCGTCGGCCGACATCTGAACGACGACCGATCCCAAGCAGGACCAAAGCTGCTCGACCAGGTCGTAGTCGGTGGGCCGGGTGTTGCGGGTCGGCGTGAGGATGGCCACCCGACCGGCGAACAGCTCCGGCCGGGCATGAGAGGCCCCCGTCTTCTCACTCCCCGCGAGCGGATGGCCCCCGAGGAAACGGCACCCGCGCGGCAACCCGTCGTCGAGTGCTTCCACGATCGACTGCTTCGTACTTCCGGTGTCCGTGATGAGCGTCTCCGGAGGGCAGTGCTCGGCAGCCGCACGCACGTGCTCGACGATCCGTCCCACCGGCGAGCAGACGACGACCAAGTCGGCCTCGGCCACGCCTCTGGCCAGATCGATCGTCGTGTTGTGGACGGCCCCGACCCGCCGGGCGGTCCGCAGGCTGGCCTGACGGCGTCCGACGCCCACGACCCGCTCGGCCAGACCCAGCTTGCGCAGCGCCAGCCCGATCGACCCGCCGATCAAACCCACGCCGATGATGGCCACCGTCTCGAAGCGTTTCACCGATTCATCCAATCTGGCGCTGACGAGCCCTCATCGCCACGGCAAGGGACGCAAGTGATTGAAGTTCACCACGTCGACGGGGATGCGTTGCAGGAAAAAGGCCAGCTTCAGGTCATCAGTCAGCACAAGGTAACTCCCTCCAGCGAGATGTGCAATCACGGTATCCGTCAGCCCTAACCTCGCAAACTGGTCAACCCGGACAGCATCGGCGCTGGGGACATAATGCTCGCCAAGAACGGCGATTTCGGCCCCAAAGCGCTCTCGGCAGCGGATGTTGGATGGCTCACCGAGTTGCCCAGAAGGCCGTTCACCTCGGTGAGGATGTTCGGAGTCGTAACGATTCGCCGGAAATTCGAGAGGAAGTGCACGAGCAGATCGTAGTCTTCCACCGTGAACTGCGCGGTTCGCTTGAACCGAGGGACCAACTGGCGCTGGTACGCACCGACGAAGTAGAGCAAGAGGACGTTCGAGTCGACGAGCACGCCACGCGAGCGATATCGTTCGACCAGTTGGAGGACGTGATCGCTCATGCCAATTGTCTGATCTTCACCGACGTGACGACCCCGTCCGACGCCCGAACCGAAAGGACCTTGAAGTCACGATCCATCGGCGCTCCGACAACGGAGCCGGCGCGCAACGTTTCCTCCAGAGGTGAGGAAACCTTGCGCTTGCGCAGAAAGCTCAGCGTCACATGCCAAGTGCCCCCGTCTTCGGAAAGCTCGACTTCCTCCAGTCGCATGTCCAAGATGCCCTCTTGCGCGAAGAGGTCAGCCGCGTAGCGAGCGGCCGCATCGACGGCCTGTTTGACCTCGATCATCGTCTTTCCCCATGGACCAAATGGCGGCGTCCCCCAAGCCTTCCTTCCCATGTGCGGCATTATACCAGGACACGGACGGCCGGAAAGAAGCTGCACTCGCGGCCCGCGGCATCTACAATCCAAATTGGTTCCCGCATTAGAGCAACTTGTCGCCCGGAGCCGAAGCCAGTATGGACTCCCTGCCTCCTTCCGCATTCTTCCCCCCCGTCCAGGGGGCCGATCCAGACGGATTGCTCGCCTTGGGGGGTAGCCTGGCGCCCGAGTGGCTCTTGGACGCTTACCAGCACGGCATCTTCCCCTGGCCCATCAACGAGGATGCCCCCATCGCCTGGTGGTCGCCCGACCCCAGGGCGATCATCGAGCTGGACCGGTTCCACATCTCCCGGCGCTTGAGGCGGACGTTGCGGAGCGGCCGGTTCGAGGTCACCTGCGATCGGGATTTTGCCGGCGTGATCCGCGGGTGTGCGACCGCCCAGGGCAGGATCGGCCATACTTGGATCGTTCCGGCGATGATCGGGGCGTATACGCGGATGTTCGAGCTGGGGCACGGCCATAGCGTCGAGGCCTGGGACGAGGGGCGGCTGGTCGGCGGGACCTATGGGCTGGCGATCGGGGGGCTGTTTGCGGCCGAGTCGAAATTCTATCGGGTCCGCGACGCGTCGAAAGTCGCCCTGGCCCACCTGGTGTCTCATCTCAGGGCACGGGGCTACCGGCTGTTCGACATCCAGCAGCTCACGCCGCACACGGCCCGGCTCGGCGCGATCGAGATACCCCGAAAGATGTACATGCGCCGACTCGCCCAAGCGCTGGCTTTGCCCGTGACGTTCGGAGGCGAGATCGAGTCGCAGAAAGCCCGCTTCTGAGGGGCTCACGGGGCCGTGTACCGAGCGGAAGCCGGGCGGAGCCGGTGCGGCCTGATTTGCCTTCCAGCCCGGCGGGCCATATAACTGAAACATGATCCCCAACCGAAAGGGGTCCCCACCGATTCAAGTGTCCCTGGAGTTTCGAGAATGTCGCAGTCCGTGACGAGATATGCGAATGGGGGGAGATCGTGGGCGCGCGTCGCACGTCATATGGTCACGGCGGTCCTGATCGCCGGATTGGTGTTGCTCGGCGCATCCGTGGCGCCCGCGTGCAACACGCCGGTCTACCGCTATGCCATGTACAACTGGCCACCGGCCCCGTTCTTCGTCTTCTACTTCCACGACGGGGAAACCCCGGCGGAAGACGAGAAGGTGAACAAGCTGATCACCGAGTTGGCCGAGAGCGGGCCGGCGTTTGCGAACGTCCTGCTCGAGCCGGTCGACGTGTCGGCCGGGGAACTCGACAACCTCCCCAAGCCGGTGAAGGAGGCGTGGCAGGCGCTCGTGGATGAGCGGGACGAAAAGACCAAGTCCGCGCACCTCGTGTTCACCTCCTGGGGGGCCAAGCTGCACGCGGGCCGGCTCGACGAGGCAACCGTCCGGGCGCTGGTCGATTCGCCGCTGCGAAAAAAGATCGGCGGACTTCTGGAAGACGGCTGTGCCGCGGTGATGGTGTTTATGCCGGGCTCGAACGCGGAGGAGAACAAGAAGGCGGAGGAGATCGCCCGGGACGTCATCGCCCAGGCCGCGGCGGGGAAGATCCCGGTGGAGTCCGGGTTCCTCGACGCCAGCATGTCGCAGTGGATGCCGCCCGCCGAAGGAGCCGAGGATGACGCGGCCCAGGAAACGCTGTCCGAGGAGGAGCGCATCGCCGCGGCGAGCCGACTGAAGATGGGGCTCGTCAAGGCAGACCGGTCCGACGAGGCCGAGAAGTGGCTGGCCCGTTTCTTGATGGCGATGGAGGACGATCTGGAGGATCTGACCGAGCATCCGATGATCTTCTTCTCCTACGGTCGCGGCCGCGCCATGCCGCCGTACGTGGGCAAGGGGATCAACGCGGAGAACCTCACCGCGGAGATCCAGTTCCTGGCCAGCGCCTGTTCCTGTTTCGTCAAGGAGCAGAACCCCGGCGCCGACCTGTTGATGCAGTGGGACTGGGAAGCCACCGCCGAGGCGATGGCCGCCAAGGACCCAACCATGTACGGCGGACCGTTGGCCTACGAGGAGTTCTCGCCGGACGAGTCGGGCAACATGGTCGCGTCGACGGAGCCGGAAGCCACGGCCGAAGTCGCCGCGGCGGTTGCCGGTGCCCCGTCCGGGCCCGACGAGCCCCCGTCGGCCGAGCCCGAGGCAAGCGAAGCGAACCAGGCCCTCGCGGCGGCCGACCAGACCGACGCAGCAGGCGTCGCGGCGCCGACCGAGCAGCCGCAAGCCGCCAGCGAGCTTTCCGCGAGCCAGAAGCCGACCGGAAGCTCGGCTGTAACCGTCACCATGCCGCCGCCCGAGGGGGGCACCTCGTTTGCCAGCCGGCAGATGTGGACGCTGGGCATCGGCCTGGTCGTGGTGGCGGTCGTCGTGCTCGCCGCCGGATCGGTGCTGGTTGTGAAGCGAGCGACACCCGGAGGACGCCCCGTGCCATGATCCAACTTGAAGACGTGAGCAAGATCTACCGGACAAACGGCGGGCCGGTCCATGCCCTGTCGGGCGTGAGCTTGACGGTCGAGCAGGGAGAGTTCGTCGCGGTTCGGGGGCCGAGCGGCTGCGGCAAGTCGACGCTGCTGACCATCGTGGGCGGCCTGGGCATGCCCACGTCAGGACGCGTGACTGTCGCCGGGGAAGACGTGGTGGGGATGTCGTCGGCCGCGCGGGCCCGATTCCGAGCGGAGCGCATCGGCTTCGTCTTCCAGATGTTCCACCTGCTGCCCTATCTGACCGTGCTGGAAAACGTCGCGGCTGCCGCGCTTCCGGGGCAGGAGGCCGCCGCCCGAGAGCGGGCCCAGGAGCTGTTGGAACGATTCCAACTCGGCGATCGGCTCAAGCATCGCCCCGGTCAGCTCAGCACCGGCGAGTGTCAGCGCGTGGCGATCGCCCGGGCCATGGTCAACCGGCCGCAACTGATCCTGGCCGACGAGCCGACGGGCAACCTCGACCCGGAGAACTCGGTGAGCGTGTTGGAGCTGTTGTCGGCTTTTCAGCGTGACGGAGGCACGATCCTCCTCGTGACGCATCAGGAGTCGGCCGCCAAGTACGCGGGGCGTGCGATCGAGCTGCGTGCCGGGGCGCTCGAGCAAAACTAGCGAGTGCGGTTTGTCTGGTGGAGGGAACCTTGCAAAGGCGGGCGGATTCGCCCATCATGAAGGCTTGGCACGCATCAGGGACGACACATCGGTAACGCGGCGAGTCCCAGGCTTCTGATTCCGCTGCGTGAAGGAGACAAGAGCGATGAGTGAGGAAAGCAAGGGCAAGGCCCCTAAGAAGGATGGGCCCCCGGCGTCCGAAGAGCCGGAAAAACAAGGGGAGACGCAGGCCGCCGAAGAGCCGGAGAAGCAATCGAGCGGCCAATCGAAGCGAATCCTGCTGGTCGACGATGACGCGGAGATCATCGAGGCGCTGCATGTGGCGTTGTCCGCAAAGGGCTACGCGGTCCTCATCGCCCGGGACGGGAACCAGGGCCTGGCCATGGCCGAGCGGGAGGACCCCGACCTGGTGATCCTCGACATGATGATGCCCAAGCGGAGCGGGTTTCTCGTTCTGGAGCGATTGCGACGGACCCGTCCCGTCCCGATGCGGGTGATCATGATCACGGCCAACGAAGGGAGCCGCCACAAGGCCTACGCCGAGATGCTGGGTGTGGACGACTACATCCGCAAGCCGTTCCCCATGGATCGGCTGATCGACAGCGTCGCGCGGCTGCTTTCCTGAATCCCCCTGCTCTCCCTGCCTCGGAATCCTGGTTCCCAAGCTCCAGCTTGGGAACCCTGACCCAAACGTCGCAATACGAGCCCAAGAAGGGAAGGCTTCCCGTATCGCCGTTCCCAAGCTGGAGCTTGGGAACGAGGGCTGGAAGGGATGCTGTGGAACTAGGCAGCGATCTCTCGGTCACTCAGGTCGGTCGACGTCGCTGGCCGCTGTCTTAAGCTTCGGCGTGAGGATGAGCGTCACCGGCGTGCCGAGGGGGGGGATCCGCTCAGTATACGCCTCGAACAACAGCGCCGCGTTCGAGTCGCTGCTCCGGATGGGCACGTCGAGCACCGCGCTGGGGAAGTTGGACACGCAGATCAGGTCGCCCTCTCCATCGGCCTGATAATACTGCTGGCCGGTCCGCTCGTCTTTGAGAAACTGGCTCCCGGCAGAGACCCAGGGGTACTCCATGTGCTTCCACGCGGCCGACTGATCGTCCAGGTTCAGCTCCTCATCGAACTGGTTGGCGACGACGCCCTCGAACATCGAATAGATGCCGGCGACGTCTCGCACCCAGTCTTGGGCCCGGGCCTCCCGGCGCCGGCCGGACTCGTCCTCCCAGACGACTGTCACGTCGATCTCCGTCCCGCTGGCCGGCCTGAACTCGGGGACGAACCGCACCGGGCTGCCCGGCTCGGCGCCGACGGCCAGCAGCCCCCCGTGGACC
>CAZDHR010000317.1:0-8414 GCA_964505295.1 uncultured Planctomycetaceae bacterium | reverse complement strand
CGAGGTTCCCAAGCTGGAGCTTGGGAACCAGGGGAGTTCGCTCTGACGGGTTGGATGAATACTTACCCGGCAGGCGTCGTAAGCTCAGGACATGGCGAGAGTTAGGTCAAATGGGCGATGACGGACTCGAACCGCCGACATCCACGTTGTAAGCGTGGCGCTCTAACCAACTGAGCCAATCGCCCTGACCAACTGATCGTAGCGGCCGCTGGAGCTGCTTGTCAATCGGAGCGGGCAGGGCCCCACACTGGGGGAGCCCCGACCCAGGGGGACCCGGCGCCTCGCCGCCCGGGTCCAAGGCTTGGATGAGGGGAGACTGCGGAACACGCGCAGTCTTGGGGACGACGGCACGCCAGCGAGCTGGCTCGCCGGAGGGATCGGCGGAGCGGCTACGCGGAAGGCATGCCCCCCTCAGGGGGTAGTGAACGGCGAGCAATCGGGCCGCTATAATGGTCGCCGGGGACAACCCACCTTCCGAACGGCCTTGTGAAAGAGCGATCATGAATGGATACGAGCGTGCGATAGCCATGATGGAAGGGCGGCCGGTCGACTGCCTGCCGCTTCTGCCCATCACGATGATGTTCGCCGCCGACCAGATCGGCGTTCCCTATGGGGAGTATACGGCCGACTATCGGAAGCTGGTCGAGGGGCAGCTTCGTACGGCCGAGAAGTTCGACTTCGACTACGTCTCCTGCATCTCCGACCCCACGCGCGAGGCCGCCGATTGCGGGGCGGCCATCCAGTTCTTCGACGACCAGCCGCCCGCGGTCGACGAGACGCGCGCGCTACTGGCCGACAAGAAGGCGCTCGCCGGGTTGAAGGTGCCGGACCCGCTCTCGCGCGGGCGCATGCACGATCGCGTGAAGGCCGCCGCGCTGTTCAAGGAAAAGGTGGGCGGCGAGCTCCTCATCGAGGGCTGGATCGAAGGCCCGTGCGCCGAAGCGGCCGATCTGCGGGGCATCAACACGCTCATGCTCGACTTCTACGACGACCCGGCGTTCGTCCGCGACCTGTTCGACTTCATCTTGGAGATGGAGCTGGAGTTCGCCAAGGCCCAGATCGAGGCGGGCATCGACCTGATGGGGGTCGGCGACGCCGCCGCGTCGCTCGTCGGCCCACAGATCTACGAGGAGTTCATCTGGCCCTACGAGAAGAAGATGTTCGATCGGCTCCACGAGATGGGGACCCGAATCCGGCTGCACATCTGCGGCAACATCGGCCGGATCCTCGAGCCGATCGGGCGGCTTGGGTGCGACTTCGTCGACGTCGACTACATGGTCTCCATGGCCGAAGCGCGCAAGCGCATGGGCCCGGACCAGGTCCTGGCCGGCAACGTCGAACCGGTCGGCGTCGTCAGGAACGGGACGCCCGAATCGATCACCGCGGCGATTGCCGAGTGTCACCGCCAGTCGGGCGACCGCTACATCGTGGCCGCCGGGTGCGAGATCGTGCGCGACACGGCCCCGGAAAACGTGCTCGCCTTGCGTGACTACGCGCGGTCGCAAGGGGGGAGTGAGAGTTGAGGGTTGAAGGTTTAAAGTTGAGGGTTTAAGGTTGAGGGTTGAGGGTTTAAGGTTGAGGGTTGATGGGTCGCATTTTACTCGTTCCCAAGCTCCGGCTTGGGAACGCCCTGGAGAGAGGGCGCCGTTTCCCCAGACGAGGAGCAGAGATCCGCGGATCAGGGTTCCCAAGCTGGAGCTTGGGGACCAGTGAAAACACTCAACCTTCAACCATAAACTCTCAACCCTCAAACCCCTCGCCACACTGCCTGCAATGGGACGCTCGTGATGATGCGAAACTGGGAGTTTCAACTGCCCACCCGAATCCGGTTCGGGCGCGGGGGCTTGCGCAAGCTGGGCGACGTGGCCGGGGAGCTCGGCAAGTCGGCGTTTCTGGTCGGATACCGTGACCGAAGCGGGCTGGAAGACGTCTATGCCCGGGCGGCCAGGTCGCTCGTCGACGCGGGCATGGCCGTCGCCGAGTTCTTCGAGGTGGCGCCCGATCCGCAGGCGGAGCTGGGCCTGGAGGGGGCCCGGCGGTTGAACCAGGCCGGTGCGAACGTCGTCGTCGGCCTCGGCGGCGGGAGCGTGATCGACGCGGCCAAGGGGATCGCCGTGCTGGCCAGGATGGACGGGAACCTCTGGGACTACACCAGCGCGAACCCCGAGTCCCGTCCGATCACCGAGGCCGTGCCGCTCGTGGCGGTGCCCACGACGGCCGGCACGGGCACGGAAGTCAGCGCGGTGGCGGTTTTCACCCATCAGGGCGTCTCTTCGATCCCGGACATGCCCCTGAAGGCGTCGGTCTCCGGCCCGGCGGTCCGTCCCCAAGTGGCCCTGGTCGATCCGGATCTGACGGTGGGCAGCCCCCCGGGACTGACCGCGGCTTGCGGGGCCGATGCCTTGGGCCATGCGATCGAGGCGTGCTCGAGCCGCCGTGCGAACCCGGTCTCGTCGCTATTGGCTGGCCGGGCCGTGGGGCTGATCGTGGGGAACCTCCGCCGGGCCGTCGAGAGCCCGGCCGATCCCGGGCCCCGGGAGCCGCTGGCCCTGGCCGCGACGTTGGCCGGCGCCGCGTTCAGCGTGGCGGGCGTGGTCGTGCCCCATGCCGTCTCCCAAGCCCTGGGCGGGCTCCTGCACGTGCCCCACGGCCTGGGCGTGGCGATCGCAACGCCGCTCAGCCTCCGCTTCAACGCCGCGTGCTGCGTCGACCAGTACGCCGAGTTGGCCGGCTTCTGCGCGGTCGGGGCCGACTCGCCCGAACGGCAAGCCGCCGCGTTCGTCGACCGCATCGTCGAGCTGCTCCGATCGGTAGGCATTCCCGAGCAGGTCGACGTACCCACCGACGCGCCCGACGACTTGATCGACCGCCTCGTTCGCAACGCCCGCGAGAGCACGCCGGTGCCCATTGCGCTCAATCCGCGGAAGATCGACGACGCGGCGCTGGCGGGGATGTTTCGCGAGGTGTTGAGTGGGAAGTAGGCAGTCAGGAGTCGAGAGCGACCGCAGAGAGAGCGTGGGCTGGAGAGAGACACCGGGTCGGTAACCGTTCACGGCGTTCGATGAAAGTAGCAGGCACACGCCGTGTGACGTAGCCAGCGGACGGCACACGGCGTGTGCGTGCTACGGAAATCGGGAAGCTGCTTTTCGGCCGATCGTTGATCGGGCGAGTTTTGAAACCACACCTACTCACTTTCACGGGGACACCCATGGACCAACGAGCACACATTGCGAATGCAACGACCATCCTGTTTCTCGTCTGCGTGGTATGCCGTCTCGGGGCGTCGGTTCAAGCCTCCGACTGGCCGCAGTGGCGGCACGACGCGAGCCGAACGGGTAGCTCCGATGAGGCGTTGGCCGACGAGTTGCACCTCGCCTGGGTTCGTGAATTGCCCGCGCCGAAGCCGGCTTACCCCAAGTACCCAAGGCTCTGTTTCGACGGCTCGTACGAGCCGGTCGTGCTGGGCAAGACGATGTTTGTCCCCTCGATGGTGACCGACAGCATCACGGCGCTCGACACGGAGACCGGCGAGGAGAAATGGGAGTTCTTCACCGACGGCCCGGTCCGCTTCGCTCCGGTGGCGATGGCCGGACGCGTCGCCTTCGTTTCCGACGACGGCCATCTCTACTGCGTCGACGCCGAGCAGGGCTCGCTCGTCTGGAAGGTCTGCGGCCTGCCGCCCGACCGGAAGGACCGCAAGGTGCTGGGGAACGACCGGCTGATTTCGCTATGGCCCGCCCGGGGCGGTCCCGTGCTCCATGAAGGTCGCATTTACTTCGCGGCGGGCATCTGGCCGTTCGAGGGCGTTTCCATCTATGCGGTCGACGCGGAGACCGGCAAAATCGTCTGGGCGAACCACGACACGGGATTCATCGAGCAGGGGCTCATCGACCACAGCACACGGCAGGAGGCCGGACTGTCGCCGCAAGGCTACCTCGCGGTAATCGGCGACAAGCTGTTTGTGCCCAGCGGCCGGGCGATGGCCGGCGTATTGGACCTCGACACGGGCACGCTTCAGCCGTACTCGACCGGTTGGGGTGGTCGCGACAACCAGCACAAGGGCTGCTGGTACGTGGCCGGCAACGACAAGTATTTCTTCCAAAGCGGCGATCCCTACCTCGCGGCATCCGGCACGCGGCTCAACATCGATCCGGCCAACGCCAAGGAGCTGGGGGCGTTCCGCGATCCGATCCTCGCCGGCCGAGCGGTCTACTTCTCGCAACCGATCAACCGAACCCAGGGTTATCGTCCGGTGGGCGTCGGCTACAGCAAGATCGTCGCCTGGAACGTCGCCGATCCGCCCGACCTGAAGGCGTGGAAAGATGAAGCAGGACGTCCGTGGAAGACGGGCGAGTTCCCCGAGCTGTGGTCGCTGGCCGGCGATCTGAGAATCCACCTCAAGGCCAATTCGAGGCTCTACGGCGGTGCCTTGGACCGGGTGGCGGCCGTCGATCTTCCGGCCGAAGGCGCGGCGCCGAAGGTGTCGTGGACGGCCGGGATTCAAGGCACGCCCACGAGAATGCTGGCCGCCGACGGGAAGCTCTTCGTGGTGACGGCGGAAGGCCGCGTTCACGCCTTCGGTCCCGGCAAGACCGCAAGCCCGAAGGACCACCCCCTGCCGGTCGATCGGCCCCTCGTCGCGGATGAGCAATGGACGGACATGGCCGCCCAGGCGTTGAAGCAGGTCGAGGCTGGAGGCGCGTATTGCTTGATGCTGGGCCTGGAGTCCGAAGGGTTTCTCCGGGAGCTTCTGCGACAGTCGCGGATGCACGCGATCGTCGTCGAGCCGGACCGGGCGAAGGTGGCCGCGTTGCGCCGCAGTCTCGACCGCGACGGGCTCTACGGCCGGCGCGTCGCCGTTCACGGTGGCGACCCGCTCTCGCATCCGTTGCCCCCGTACTTCGCCAGTCTGATCATCGTCAACCGGTCGGTGGTATCCCACGGAGAATCCACAGCGAAGCCCGGCGGCTCGACCTGGGTGAAGAACGTCTTCCGATCGCTCCGTCCTTTCGGCGGGGTGGCCCTTCTGCCGCTGCCACCGGACGGCGAAGCGACCTCGAACGTATCCGAACTTGCCCGGGGCCTCGCCGGCGCGGACGTCAGCCGTTCCGGAGACGTGGTCGTATTGAAGCGGATTGGCCCTCCCCCCGGCTCGGGCGAGTGGACGCACGAAGACGGCGACGCCGGCCGATCGTTGGTCGCCCGGGACCAAAGGGTGAAGTCGCCCCTGAACGTGCTCTGGTTCGGCGGGGCGATCGACCTGGTGTATCCCGAGTGGGACTTCACGCACAGCCGCCCGCCCTCGGCGCTCGTGGCCGGGGGACGGATGTTCTTCCAGGTCTTCCCCGATCTGCACGCCGTCGACATTTATACCGGCCGGCGTCTCTGGACACGACGTTTGCCGGGGATCGACGTCATGTCACGACGTCGTAACGTGCCCTACGCTACGGCGGAAGACAGGCTCTACGTGCTGGCCGGCGACGCGATCGCCTGCATCGACCCGGTCACCGGGGCAACCGTCTCGGAAATCGGCGTCCCCAGCGGCACCTCGGGCGGTTGGAGGAGTCTGGCCCTTGTCGCCGACCGGCTGATCGGCACCACGGGAAAACGGGTGATAGCGGTCGATCGGTTGGGCGGCGAAGCAGCGTGGCAGTACGAAGCCGAGCGGACTCCCCTGGCCGTGGCTGCCGGCGGCGGCAAGGTCTTCTGTGCCGACGCCTCCGTGCCCGACCGCCGCGGCGAGGTCACCAACACGGAAGGCCGGATCGTCGCCCTGGACGTCGCCACCGGCAACTTGCAGTGGAAGGCCGAGTGGAAAGGCGACGGCCCGATGAAGTCCGCCCCGCGCCTGGTCGTTTGTGAACGGGGCGACGTGCTGATCGCCGTCTGCGGGTCGGTGAGCGCCTACGACCGAGGTGACGGCTCGCTCCTTTGGGACGGGAAAGCCATTGCGGGGGGCGAAGAGCCGATGCTCTATCCGGACCGATTGGTCAGCCAAAACGGCGTGACCTATGATCCGCGCACCGGAGCGCAACTGCCCGAACGACTCTGGAACCTCCGGAAGCGAGGGTGTACGCGGAACATGGCCGGGCAGCACCTCTTCTCCATCCGCCACGCGCACGCCTCGTCGGTCGACCTGACGACGAAAGAACACGTCTTCTTTCGCGGCATTCGCACCGGCTGCACGAACGGTCTGATCCAGGCGGGCGGTATTATGAACGCCCCCGATTTCGCCCACGGTTGCTCGTGCAACTATCCGATCTTCACGTCGTTCGCCCTCGTGCATTTGCCGGAGATTGACGAGTGATCGCCCCTCGGCGGCCGATGGCCGACATCCGACGCCCCCCATAATGGGTGTCCGGCGGCGAGGAGCTTCCCAAAAGCTCTGCTTGAATCGGCCGCCCGATCGGGGTACAAGTGGGATGGAGGGCAAGGCCGGTCGCTTCCCGACAACTGCTCCACCGCCACTCGCAGCAAGAAGGGATCACCGAAGTGGGTCTTCCAGCGAAATCGGCACGTGGTCGGCTCGTGTGGCGCTCGTGGGTGTGTCTGGCCGTCATGGCCGGGCTGTGGGCGGGGCCGAGGCCAGTCGCCGGAGGGAAGACCGGGGCTCGCGGCGACCGGACGAGACCGCTTCAAACCATCAGCGTGGGCGATACGGTGCGGTCGCTCGTCGAGGCCGACTGGGTCGACGCCGACACGGCCTTCGTACCCCGCGCGCCGGAGCCCGAGAAGCCAACCACCGCCAACGCCGACGGTGTGACCACCCAGCAGGACGCCGCCGGCGCCTGCGACGGCGTCAAGACCGGGAGATTCGGCTTCCACACCGCCTCGGGGGAACAGGACCCCTGGTGGCAGGTCGACTTGGGGCAGGCGTTCCCGCTCGATCGGGTGGTCGTCTACAACCGGACCGACGGCAACACGCCACCCCGCACGCGGAACATCCGGGTCCTGGTCGCCGGCAGCCCTGCAAACGAGCCGTTCCGCGAGGTCTACCAGCACAACGGCGAGACGTTCTATGGCGTCGAGGAGAAGAAGCCGCTGGTCGTCAGTCTTCGCGACAAGGGCGTGACCGCCCGAGTCGTGCGCCTCCAGGTGCCCGGCCGGTGCTCGTTCGCGCTGGACGAGGTCGAGGTCTATCCGGCCGACGCCCCGGAGAAGAACGTGGCGTTGGGCAAACCGGCGGACCAAAAGAGTGTGAGCCCGTATTCCTATCCCGGCACCCGTGGGCACAAGTACGTACCGCCCAAGCCGGAGTTGCCCAAGGGGCCGGTGTTCTCGCTGGCCCATACGCGCGAGGTCCTCGAGCGCGGGCGCCGGCTGGTCGCGCGGCTCCGCGGGAAAGCACCGCCCGACGACTTGGAGCCCTTGGCCGCGAAGCTCGATGAGCTGGACCGCCGCGTGTCGAGCCTGGAGTCGGCCGACGACGTGCCGGAGGCGGTTCGCCGCGAGGTCTATCTCGACGTTCGCCGGCTGGTGCGCAAGATCGCGTTTGCCAACCCGCTCCTGGACTTCGACAAGATCCTGTTCGTCAAGCGTCACGACCCGGGCGGGCTGTATCACATGGTCCACCAGTATTACGGCTTCGGGGCGAAACCGGGCGGAGGGCTGTTCGTGCTTTGCGATCCGTTCTCCGACGATCCGAAGGTTGTCAACCTGCTGGAGGATTCCGTGGTCGAGCAAGGCCGGCTTGCGGGAGAGAAGCTCGTGCCCGGCACGTTCGTCTCGCCCGAGGTCTCGTTCGACGGGCGCACGATCCTGTTCGCCTACACCCAAGGCAAAGCCGAAGGGGTCGAGTGGTCGCCCCGGGCCAGCTACCACATCTTCCGCGTAAACGCCGACGGCACGGGGCTGGTGCAGTTGACCGACGGCACGTGGAACGAGTTCGACCCGTGCTTCCTGCCGAACGGTCGGATCCTGTTCATTTCCGAGCGTCGCGGCGGCTACCTGCGCTGCGGCGGCTCCTCTCCGCCCTATCACTCGCCGACGTACACGCTCCACACGATGGACGCCGCGGGCGGCGACGTCGTCTGTCTCAGCTTCCACGAGACGCAGGAATGGCACCCCAGCGTGGACCATCACGGGATGATCGTCTACACGCGATGGGACTACGTCGACCGCGACACGAACGTCGCCCATCACATCTGGAGCTGTTACCCGGACGGTCGCGATCCCCGCGCCTACCACGGCAACTACCCCGCGAAGCGAGAGAGCCGGCCCTGGATGGAGATGAGCATCCGCGCCGTTCCCGGCTCGAACCGCTACGTGGCCACGGCGGCGGCCCATCACGGGTTGGCGTTCGGCTCGCTGGTGCTCATCGACTACCGGCCGGAGGACGACGGCGCGATGTCGCAACTGGAGCGGCTCACGCCGGACGTGCCCTTTCCGGAAGCCGAGGGGGGCAAGCCCCTGAT
>CAZDHR010000316.1:0-8420 GCA_964505295.1 uncultured Planctomycetaceae bacterium | reverse complement strand
GTGAGGGGGTGACCAGGTTAGGGGGTGACAAGGTGAGGGGGTGACAAAGTGACACGGCGGCAAGGTGACAGCGAGCGTCACCCCGTCACCCTGTCACCCCCTTACGCTACGAGTTGAAGCCCCCGTTGACGTGGACGATCTGGCCCGTCACGAAACCGGCCGCCGGGGAGACGAGGAACAGGGCGCCCCGGGCGACGTCGTCGGGCGTGCCCCAACGGCCCAGCAGCGTCTCCCGCTCTGCCCGCTCCTGCCACGGGTCCGATGCCTGCTCGCCCCAGGCCGTCTTGATCCAGCCGGGGGCCAGGCAATTGACGCGGACTTGCGGGGCCAGCGATCGGGCCAGGCTTCGGGTGAAAGCCATCACCGCGCCCTTGGCGGCGGCGAACAACTCGCCGCTTGGGCCGGCCATGCCCCGTTCGGCCCCGTCCCAGCCGAGATTCAGGATCACGCCGCGGCCGGCCGCCTTCATGCGCGACCCGGCCAGCCGGCCGAGCCGGATCGTGGCCGCCACGTCCACCCGCCAGAGCATCTCCAGCTTCCGCTCGAACGACCACCGGGCGGCCGCTCCCGTCAGCACGTCCGCCCCCGCGTTGTTGATCCAGATATCGACTCCCGGACGCCAGTCCCACGCCCGCTCCACGAGCGCCTCGTGCCGCTCCGGGTCGGCCAGATCGGCCAGCACGACCTCCGCCTCACGACCCAGGGCGCGGACCCCGTCGGCGGTCGCCTCGGCCGCTTGGCGGCTCCCACGGGCGTGGACCAACACGTCGGCCCCGGCGCCGGCCAGCTCCAACGCGATCGCCCGGCCAATCCCGCTCGACGAGCCGGTGACCACGGCCGCGTGGCCTCGCAACGTCATGGCAGAGTCTTGCTCCACGGCAGACCCGTCCACCTTCGGTGGGGGGAGAGGGCTACGACGGAAAGCCTACCGCATCGTTGTACCGGCCGCGTAGCCGGTCAGCAAGACGCCGGCACGACAGCTCGACACTCGACGCTCGACAAGGCACTACCGCGGATCGAGCAGGAACTGAGAGTTGTCGGCGACGCTGAAGAGCGGATGGAAGGGATTGCTCAGCACGCACGCGGCCTCTCGGCCGGGGTACCAGACGAGTTGCATCGACACGCTCCAAGTCTCGTCCTGCTGGCCTCCGTGGCCATGGCCTTCCTCGGGAATCAAGTAGAGGAAGTTGTTCTCCAGGGCCCAGCTCGTGCCCAGCGGAACCGTGCACTCGGCGCCGATCAGTGCGTCGCCGTTGCCGGAGACGCCGGCCCAGACGCGGCCCTGTCCGCCGCCGCTGAAATGGCGGCGATAGAACAACGAGAAGGTGTCGTTGGGCTGGAACCCCTGGGTTAGGGTGTTCTCGACCCCTTCGTAGGTGAAGGCGTCGTCGCCGACCCCGTAGGCACCCATGTAGCCGATTTCCCGACAGCCGCCGAACGACAGGGCCGTCTCGGAGCGAATCTGCCGCAACTCGGCCGTGCCGTGGTAGTGGTCGTGGAGCATGTCGAAGGCAACGCCCCATTGCAGCCCACCGCAGAGCCGGCGGCGGAAAATGCCAGCGGTGAAGAAGATCTGATTGCGGTCGGCCTCACAGAACACGGAGTTCTCGGCCTGGTCGCCGGAGAAGTTGCTGTGCACGGCTTGCACGCCGACCTGGTACCCCAAACCAAACGGACCCCCCAGCGGGGCCCCCCAATTGAGGCCCTCGTGGAAGCCGAAGTTCCCGTTTCGCCCTCGATCCGCCGGCCCTTTGAAGCCGTGCACGCCGGCGAAAAGCGTCAGGTTGCGGGTCCACCAGAAGTGGCGATGCAACCAGCCCCGCCACGCGCAGCCGAGTCCGCAATAGCCGCCGTGACAGCATCCTCCGCACGAGTAGCCGTCGCAGCACTCTCCACACGAGCAGTCGTAGCAGTCTCCACACGAGTACGCGTCGTAGCACTCGCCGCACGACGAACAGCCCGGATCGCACCCCTGGGGACCGTAACCCCCCGGCGCATAGTACGCATCGTCATCCGGCAGGGGTAGCGGCTTGCCATTAGGGATCGTCTCCATGTCATCCAGAAGCATGTCACTATCGAACGTCAAGGGGTCGGCCGGGACCTCGGCGGAAACCGTCTCGACGGGCGCCCATGCCGCCGCTTCCCCGAGTGGTGACGCCCCCCCCAGCGTGGGCTCGAACATCGGGGCCTGCTCGAAAACCGGGGGCTGCGCCGGTGTCCTGCGCAACACCTGCTGCTCCCAATAGTCTCTTGTGGAGCGGACTTTCAGCGTGGTCGCCGCGGAATCGGTCTGGGCGAAAACCTCGCCTGACAGCATGAACGCGGCCCAACCGCCAATGATCGCGGCGCAAACAGCCTGCCGAAAGCAACCCATGTGCAACACCTCGGGCTGGAGAGAACTCGGATTGGACGGTACGCGGTCCCAGTCAGCGTGTTTATCGGAACTTCCCCAACCGGAACTTCCGAAAAAACCGAGATTATCGGGAAGGCCGACGCACGCTTTGCATAGCCCCCATTTATCCCGACATGCCACTGGCCGCGATGCCCCCGCGCGGGAAGGGGAGATGACAGCGAGGAAGACGTGGCACGTCAGCCGGAAGCTCGCCCCATGCGCCGGCCGCCGACGTCGATCACCGTGCGCGATCGAGCGACTGCGTGCAATCGATGAAGAACCAGCAGCACGCGCTGGCCAGATACATGGCGGCCACCAAGACGAACATCGGCGTGTAGTCGGTCAGGGTCCGGACGGCGCCGTCCACGATTTGCGTGCTGCGGAAGTAGTCCAGGAGCAGGCCGGACACCAGGGGCGTCACCAGCGCCCCGACGTTACCCGCCGTGTTGATGATGCTGAACGTCGTGGCCGAGTATCTTCCGCCCATGTCCGTGCAGGCGCCCCAGACGGTCGGCTGCGTCCAGTCGCTGAAGAACTTGACGACGAACAGCCCCACGGCGACCGCGACGCCGCTGGTTTGACGGATGGCGACGAACATCAGAATCGAGGCGAGGAACTTCCCGGTGAAGCCCGCCACTCGGCGGGACCAGCGGCGGCTGCCGGTTGCGTAAATGAGGCCGTCATTCACGAACCCTCCCACGATGCCGCCCACCGCGCCGCCCCACAGCGGCAGGCTTACGAGCAGTCCCGCCGTGGCCACGTCGAAGTCGCGAGCGATGAAGTAGCTGCCCATGGTCGAGACGTAGACGAAGTCGGCCCCGGCGTTCATGAACTGCTGGAAGAGGAAGACGAGCATGCTTCGATTCCGCAGCACCCGCCCCATCGGCAGCACGGGCGGTCCGGCGGTTACCTCCTCATCTTCTCGGATCAGCTCGCGTTCCGCCTCGTTCACGCGCGGATCGTCGTCCGGCCGGTTGCGGTACAAGAGCAGAAACAACCCGGCGAAGAGGGCCCCTGCCGCCGACATGACGACCAGCGCGCCTCGCCAGCTCAAACCGCACAGGCCGATGAGCAGCGTGCCCATGATGATCGACGACATGGCTCCGCCGCTCCGCCCGAAAAAGCTGACGATCACCCCCTGCACGATCGTGCGGCTTGACCGCGGGAACCAGCTCTTGGTGACTCTCGCCAGGCTGGGGTACCCGCCCGCCTGGGCCGCTCCGAACAGCACGCGCCAGCCGCCCAGCGAGTACAGGCTGCCCGTCATGCCAAAGGTGGGCAGCACCAGCGACCACAGAAGGACCATCGCCGCCAGGAACAGGTGCGCCCCGAAATAGTCGCAGAAGATGCCGCTGGGGATCTGGCCGACCGCGTAGGAGAAGTTGAAAACCGTGAAGATGCCCTCCAGTTGGGCGTTGCTGAACCCGAACTCCTTTTCCAGCTCGGGGCGAATGAAGTTCCAGGTATAGCGGTGCAGGTAGAGGAACCAGGACGTTCCGCAGGCCAGCGTGAAAACCAGCCACCGGACTCGCGTCGGCCGCCGGCCCGACGACGGCCTACCTTCGCGCCTGGGTGGCACGGGCGTCTCGCCGGTGCCCGGTTGGCAGACATTCATGACTCACCGATAGGATAAGAGCGTCGGGTCGTGTGGGTGACGTTTTCGCTTTCCAACCACGTTCTGACCGCGCGAGCCGGTATCGGCACTCGCGAGACCTTCGCGCCACCCGCCGCCATATCTCGCATCACACCGACATGATCGCGTGAAGCACCGGGACGTTCCCCAAGCTCCAAAGCACGGAGCCGAGCAGCGCGCCCACGTGCGTCCAAACTCCGGGCCGCTTCACCGAGCAGGCGAGCGACGCAATACACGCCACGGCCCCGAGGATTATCAAGGTTCCCATCAGCGGAGAATACCAGTGGAACAGAAGTGGGATGCCGATCGTCATCTCCAACGGGGAGAAAACCAGCGCACCGACGTAGTCCCCCGATTCGAGCGGGAGGCCGTTGACCGGGGCCGAAGCGGCCGTTCCGGCAAGCAGCCCGAGAAAGGCCAGCCCCACGTGCACGCAAAGGGTCACCAGTGTTTTCCTCATGAGACTCCCTGGCGCGGCATCGGCATGACACCGTTCAGCCCTTGAGGAACACCAGACGTTCGTCAACACCGCCAGGGACCGCCGCCACAGCAGGAAAGGCTCCAAACGCGTGTATGCGGCCGCGCCCGCGAAGTTCAGTTCCGCCCCAAACGCGGCGTATTGTCACGCATCTTTCTCACCTGGCGGTTCAGGCGGCAAGAGCCGGGCTCCATGGATCACTGCCAAGACGACAACCGCGTCCGGCTGGATGCGATAAATCACACGATACGGTCCTTCAAGCACTTCGCGAACCGCAGGGTCGCCATACTCGGCCACAACCGGCGCCGACTCCGGGTGAGCTGCGATTTGTTTCGATCGGGCCGTGATGCGATCGACCATTCGCTTGGCGTAGCGTCTGGAATCACCTGCGATGTACTCGTAGATGTCCGTCAGATGGCCGGTTGCGGTACGCGTCCACAGCACTCTCATGTCGTCAGGCCAAATCGCCGGCGGACTTCATCGACATCGATTACGCGCCCGGCCTCCGCGTCGTCAACGCCCGCGTCGATACACTGGCGAACGTAGACGTGGTACATCACATCGTCCCACGTCGCGTCGTCAGGGAGCGAGTCGATGAGACGGCGGGCCTGCGGCTTGATGTTGCGGGATACAGTGTCTGCCATTGCTAATATCCTCAGCTCCCGATGCCCAGCCCAGTCGGTGGGTGGTTTCCGGATATGCCCAGACTTCGCGTCTTATGCGCACCAATCTGCGAGGGAACACACTCCCCCCCAACTTAGATTCTCACCAAGTAGGCCCTTCGGTGTCAACAGGTTCTGAGCTCTCGCCCAATCATTCGGTCGTTTCGTGTCGTGTTGGAAATAACGTGTACCGTCCTTGAAAAGCCTACAGGCGGTTCGTCAACGCCGGAAAGAACCAAGACTACGGCAGCAACGGCTCGCGACTGTACTTGCCCACCGCGTCCATGTCGAGCTCGAGCCCCAACCCGGGCGCCTCCGGGATCGGGAGCATGCCGTCGGCGTCGAGCTGCCAGCCGCCGGCGGCGATCTCGTCGACGTAGGCGGAGCCGTTGATGTATTCGACCAAGTCGGTGTCGGGGAACGCCGAAGCCAACTGCAAGTCGGCCGCGAGGCCCACGGCCGTGTTCCAACCGTGGGGGATAAAGCGGACGCCGTTCTCCTGGGCCATCCAGCCGATGCGGCGCTCTTCGCTGATGCCGCCCACCTTGGTCACGTCGGGCTGCACGATGTCGAGCGCGCCCGCCTGGAGCCAGGGCTGGAACGACTGCCGGCGCGTGAGCCCCTCGCCCGCGGCGATCGGCACCGGCGCCCGGCGTCGCAACTCGACGTAGTCGGTCAGGGCGTCGGGCCTCAAGGGCTCCTCGAACCAGGCCACGTCGTACTCGGCCAGCATCGGGGCGGTGCGAAGGGCCCACTTGTAGCCGTGCTGCCAGAAGGCGTCGCTCGCGCCTGCGTCGACCATCAACAGCGACTCCGGCCCGACCGCCTCGCGGGCCGCCTTCACGATCGCCTCGTCCAGCGCGCCCGTGCGCCGGCCGAACGGCCCCCAGCCGATCTTGAACGCCCGAAATCCCTGCTGTTTGATCTGGAGGAGATGCTCGGCCAGCGGCCCGGGCTCTTGCATCAGGAGCGAGGCGTAGGGCTTGACGCGATCGCGGTAGCGTCCGCCCAGGAGCCGCCCGACGGGCTGCCCGGTGGCCTTGCCCAGCAGGTCCCACAAGGCGACGTCGATGCCGCTGATGGCATGCGTGACCGAGCCGCCGCGCCCGGTCCAAAACGTGTTCTGGTGCAGCTTTTCGCTCACCCGCTCCGGCTCCAGGGCGTTTTCGCCCCGGTAGAGCGGCTCGAGCAAGGCCAACGCCGCCCGGACCAGGTCGTCGCTCGTGAACACGCTGCCGAGGCCGACCGGCCCCTCGTCGGTGACGACGGCCACCAGCGTGTGCACGCAGTCTTCCTGCTCCAGTTCATCGCTCCAACCTCCCTCGGGCGTTGCGCCCCGGAGCCCCACGGCTCGAATGTCACGGATCTTCATGGTGGTTACCAACGGATTTGGGATTGAACGGATTTCTCGTGCTGGTCGCTCCGCTCGGCAATGGGCCAGGCGCGGAGCTCGTCGACCAGCTCGACCAGGCGCGCGAGCACGGCTTCCCAGATGATCTTCCCCTTCTCGGCCGTGGCCTTGGTCGGGTCTCCGTGGACGCCGGCTCGGGTCCAGCGTCCCCAGTAGTCGTTGAACCGGACGTAGGGCGAGGTGCTGTCGGAGCTCATGTACTTGCCCATCACGTCGTCGCCGGCCACTGCCCGATCCATGCGCACGCGCTCCGAGGCCAGATGGAGGTAGAGCGAGGTCTCGAACTCGTCGGCGTGGGCCATGACGGGCGTCTCTTTCACCTCGTTGAATGCCTCGACGCCCAACGAGTAGTAGTTGACCGCCGCGCACAGGGAGTTCGTGGCCAGCACGGTCTTTCGCGCGACCAGGTCGACCATCGGGGTATTCGACCCGTGACCGTTGACGATCAGGATCTTTTGGAACCCGTGGTAGGCGACGCTTTTCGTAACGCACAGACAGAAGGCGATGAACACCTCCGGCTCGATGTGGATCGTGCCGGGGAAGTCGATGTGGTGCTGATTCAGGCCGTACGGCACGGGCGGCAACACCAGCACGCGATCCGGCGCCCGGCGCCCCAATTCGAGCGAGACCGATTCGGCCAGGAAGACGTCGACGTCGAGCGGAAGGTGCGGCCCGTGCTGCTCGACGGAGCCCGTGGGCAGCACGACGACCTTCTGCATGGCGATGGCTTCGTTCATCTCCTCCCAGGTCAACCGGTGGTAGCGGTATTCACTGGCTGCGGCCGACATGCTTGTTCTCCTTGCGCGAGACCGTAGACACTGCGACGCTCGACGCACGTCGCCCAGGGGAAAGAATGTCTTGCCCAGACTCTGTCATTCTGAGCGCAGCGAAGAATCTCCCGCGGGCGCAGCCGAGATCCTTCGCTGCGCTCAGGATGACGTGGCGAGGATTGATCGAGTCGTTCGCTCGCGGACGTCCGGGTATCCTCACACAAAGCCATCTTGGCGTCAAGTCACCGCGGCCGGGGGACAAAAGACCGCCTGGGCGCTGGACGTGAGGGGAGGGCGCCCTGTAAAATGCTCAGCATGCTGGGCCTGAATTGGCTTCGCGGGCACGGTAAATCGGAAATATCGGGTCACCCTTGGGGGAGGATCGAACCATGCAACGGATTATCCTGATTGCCGTTCTCACGGGCACTTGCTTATCGCCGCTCAACGCCAATGCGAATCCCTACGCGGCCTACCGGGCCAAGTTTTTCGGAGAGTACCTGCTCGACAAGAGGGGTAGAGGGGTAGGGTGCGTGAAACGCACCATTAAGCACCATTAAGCAAATATGGTGCGTTTCACGCACCCTACGCGGCTACGGAAGTCGGGAAGTTGTTTTTCGGTCGATCGCGACCATTCCGGGAGGTGAACATGAACAAGGCGTGGACGAGACGGCACGGCCCGCTGGCCGCGGCAATCGTGCTGCTGGCGATGACGCCGGCCAGGGCGGGGGAAGTGTTCCCGGTAGCGATTGAGAATTCGTCGTTCGCAGAGGGTGTGGACGACCACGGCACGCCCCTGGGCTGGTCGAAATACGGCGGCGCCGGCAAGGAGCAATCGCTGACGATCGTGGACGGCCCCGACGGCGGGAAGGCACTCCTCATCGCCGACGGCGACCCGGCGACGGAGATCGGCGTGTCGCAGACGTTCGCACTGAGCGGCGACGAGACGTATCAGGCCACGGTGAAGGTTCGGGCGGTGGAGGGCGCTTCAACCGGGGGCTCCTACCTGCAATTCCGTTTCCTGCCCTCGAACCACATGGTCCAGGTGGGTCTGGCCGCAAGATCGGCCGGCAAGTT
>CAZDHR010000315.1:0-8459 GCA_964505295.1 uncultured Planctomycetaceae bacterium | reverse complement strand
GTGATGAAGCGGAGGACGCTCTCGTTCGAGGCCCCGCCGGGGAGCAGATTGAGCAGTTGTCGACCGAGGGTGTCGCCCCGCTCCGTCCTTTCCAACCGCTCGTCGGCAAGAGTGGCCCTGAGCGTCGGACCAGTCCTCGCCGCGTCTACAACTACCGGCAAAGGATCGCGCCCATATTCGACGGTCAACTCCCGACGCCGGACGACTTCTACGACGTAGCATGCCGAGACATCTCGGCCGGAGGCTTCGCTTTCGTGTTCGATCGGCCGCCCGAGTTCGAATCCCTCGTGGTAGAGCTCGGCTCGGGGGAGAGCGCGAGCCGGCTCGCCGCGCAAGTCATGCGTGTCCGGCCCCTGACCGAGGAGGGCGAGGAGGGCTATTTGGTTGGGTGCCGCTTTACGGGCCGGATCTCGGCGGACCACTGAGCCGACGGACTACCGGCGCGACGCTATCGGCCACCAACCGGCTGGCGGAAGAGAAGATTCGGCACGGGTTGGAGGAGGTCGGCGGGGGGTGAGAGAGCGGTTGGTGGTGACAAAGCCCTCAAACCTCGTGACGAGGCTCTGCCTCGTCACGTGACGCACAGCACGGAGCCTTTGCCTGCCGGAGTGACCGTGACTGATCGCGCAATGGCCGGCTACGGTTGAAGGAGGCGGAGCCACCGGGCGTTGCGTTCCCAGGCGGAGATTGGGAATGAGGTAGTCTGAGGGAGAGGGGACTTGTCGTCGGCGCCGGCGCGCCATTTGTTTGTCCCCCACACGCGAGGGGTGGAGTGGGCGGCTCGGGCGTGAGGTGTTATATGTTGCGGATTTGTACGCCATGATCCCCAGCCCCGGCGCGATCCGCGACCGAAGCCGCCCACCGAACCGCCCACGAGCCTGCCGATGACTGACCGCCCGCCCCGAACGAGCCGCCGAGCCGACGCCATGGCGGTGCTGGTTGCCCTCGTGTTGCCGTTGATGTTGGTGCTGGTCTACTTCGTGATCCTGGTCCCCTATCCGCCCGCACTCCAGCAGACCGCCTATGCGTTGGGCAAGATCGTCCAGTTCGGCCTGCCGGTGGTCTGGGTGTTCGCCGTCCGGCGCTCGCGGTTCGCCTGGAAGAAGCCGGGGCTCGGGGGGCTGGCCGAAGGGCTGGGGTTCGGCGTGGCGACCGCCGCGGCGATGCTCGTCTTGTACCATGCCTGGCTCAACCCGGCCGGGTATCTCGACGTCGCCCGGGATCCGGTACGCCAGCGCCTGGGCGGCTACGGGCTGGAAAGCCTACCGATGTACGTTCTGTTTGGGCTGTTCATTTCGCTGGTACACTCGTTCCTCGAGGAGTACTACTGGCGGTGGTTCGTGTTCGGCCAGTTGCGGCGTCTGGTGCCGGTCTGGCCGGCGATCGTGATCTCCAGCGTGGGGTTCATGCTGCACCACATCGTCGTGCTGGGCACGTACTTCCACTGGTCCCCCGTGCCGACCGGCCTCTTCTCGCTGGCAGTAGCGGTCGGCGGGGGCGTGTGGGCCTGGATCTATCACCGCACCGGCTCGCTGTACGGCCCCTGGTTGAGCCACCTGCTCGTGGACGTGGCCATCTTCGTGGTCGGCTATGACCTGGTGGGGGGCCACTTCGGCCCCTGAGCGGCGATCGGCCGGCAGAGCGCGACGGCCGCCTGGGACTTGCCTCGGTACTAGCCTACCCGGGGGGTCGAATCGGCCGCCCTCGACCGGTATGCTTTCGGCGGGGAACTTCGCCCAAGCCGTTACCGTCTAAACCCAGGGAGTCTCTGATGAGCACGACATTCTGCATCGCATGCTTGATGATTACCGGCGCGGCCATGGGAGCGGATTCGGAGAAGCCGGGCGGGCAGGCGGCCGGCGCGCGGGCCCAGGCCGTGATCGACGAGGTGGAAAAAGCGTGCGTCGACCGCACCGTCTGCATGATCGGGCGCAAGAAGGCCGAGCGCCTGGCCGAGCTGGTGCGCGAGGCCAAGCCCCGCCTGGTCGTCGAGTGCGGCACGGCGATCGGCTACTCGGGCCTCTGGATCGCCCGGGAGCTGAAGGCCACGGGCCGGGGTCGGCTGGTCACGATCGAGATCAGCCCGGATCGGGCCAAGGAGGCGGAGGCCAACTTCCGCCGTGCGGGTCTGGAGGAATACGTGACCGTCAAGGTCGGCGATGCCCGGAAGGTCGTCGACGAGATCGACGGGCCGATCGACTTCCTGTTCGTCGACTGCGGCTACGCGAACTACCATCCCATCCTGGTGAAGGTCGAGAAGAAGCTCCGGCCCGGGGCGGTGGTGGTGGCCGACAACGTGGGCATCGGCGCCCACGGTATGGACGACTACCTGAGGCTCGTCCGCTCGAAGTACCGGAGCAAGACCGAGTGGTTCGACCTGGAGCTTCCCTGGGCGAAGCGCGACGCGATGGAGGTAACGGTGATCGCTCGACCATCGAAGCAGGGGAAGAAATAGACCTGCGGCTCCCGCACGCAACCGCCGCTTGCGGCTTCGCCGGCAGAGTCTCAACGCATAGCTCGAATTGGTGCGTTTCACGCACCCTACGATTGAGGAGACGTGATCATGACGTTCGCTCGACGGCTGGGTTGGCTGGTTCTGTTGGTCGGAATCACGGGGGCGCTGGCGATGGCATTGGATCCGCGACCCGCCGGCAACCAGACGCAGCGCGACCGAATGCAGAAGACCATGCGTGACGGCAACTTCAAGGACGCCTACGAGGGCTTCCGCCGTCTGGCCCTGGACCCGGCCGACGATCCGCTCAAGGTCGGCGAAGACCTCGAGATGGCCACACAGTGCCTCCAGCGGCTGAATCGCGTGAACGAGATCGACGCGTTCCGCGAAGCGGTGATCGACGTGCACGGGCAGAACTGGCGCCTGTTGTGGGCGGCAGCCCGGAACTACATGAACGTCCAGCACCAGGGCTTCATGATCGCCGGAGAGTTCCAGCGCGGGCATCATCGGGGCGGGGGCGAGGTGATGAACGCGGCCCAGCGCGACCGCATCCGGGCGCTGCAACTGATGGTCGAGGCGCTGCCGCTGGCCAAGAAGGACGACGACCACCATTCGACCTCCAACTTCCTGTTGGAGCTTGCCCAGATGCTCCTGAACAACCGCGGGCACGCCGAGGCATGGCGTCTCCAGGTCCTGAGCGACCTCGGCACGCTCCCCGACTACGAGCCCGGCTGGGGGTATTACAGCCCGACGTCCGGCGCCCCGGTCGACGAGGAGGGCAAGCCCGTGTTTCACCACGTTCCGAAGCGCTGGGAGACGGCCGAGACCGACGGCCAGCGCTGGCGATGGTGCCTGGAGCAGGCGGTCGAGTTCAACCCGGCCAACCGAGACAGCGTGCGCCTGCAATTCGCCGATTTCCTCTGGAACCAGTTCGGCGTGCAGACGATGGCCCACTACGGATGGCGGTTCGGGCGCATCGAGACCGACGACACGAAGGAGGACGAAAGCGGCACGTATGCCCTGCACACGCTCGGCGAAGACGAGACGATCGCCCGGCTCGCGTCCGGCGTGAGGCGGTTCACGCTGCCCGACGAGTTTAACTTCGTTAAGAT
Source organism: uncultured Planctomycetaceae bacterium (assembly GCA_964505295.1). Classification (GTDB taxonomy): domain Bacteria; phylum Planctomycetota; class Planctomycetia; order Pirellulales; family Thermoguttaceae; genus DATKZH01. Next base: position 4,895 of record CAZDHR010000315.1, on the reverse strand, counting down.
CTGGCAGGATCTGGCCGCGGGCAGCCACCCGCTTCAGGGGCTGGAGCGTCTGGTGCAGGTCTTCGAGAACCGGCGCCAGTATCCCAAGGCGGCCGAGTATTGCCGCAAGGTCGTTCGGGCGTACGCCGACGCCGGCAACCAGCGCACCCAGCAAGCCTGGCAAGACCGGCTCGACCAGATCGTGGGCAACTGGGGCCGCTTCGAGCCGGTCACCAGCCAGCCGGCCGGCAAGGGGGCGACGGTCGAGTACCGCTTCCGCAACGGGACCGAAGTCGAGCTCACCGCCCATGATGTCAAGGTCGAGAAGCTCTTGGACGACGTCAAGGCCTACATTAAGTCGCGCCCGCCGCGACTCGATCACGGCAAAATGAACATCGGCAACATCGGGCACCTGCTGGTGACCCAGAACCAGAAGCAGTACCTCGGGCGCGAGGTCGCCTCCTGGAAGCTGGAATTGACACCTCGCAAGAGGCACTTCGACAGGCGCGTGACCGTCTCCACGCCGCTCCAGAAGCCGGGCGCGTACTTGGTCACCGCCAAGATGGCCGGCGGCAACACCAGCCACGTGATCCTCTGGCTCAGCGACACGGCCATCGCCAAGAAGCCGCTGGAGAAGAAGACGCTCTATTTCGTGGCCGACGCCGTCACCGGGCACCCGATCCCCAAGGCCAACGTCGAGTTCTTCGGCTGGCGCCAGGAGCGGCGTCAAGAGAAGCGGCCCGACGGACGGCGACGCGGCGCGGTCCGCTTCGAAATCCTCACCAAGCAATTCGCCGAGTTCACTGACGCTGACGGGCAGGTGATCCTTGGCCCCGACGAGCAGCCGCAGAATTACCAGTGGATCGCCATTGCCCGAACCGACGAGGGCCGCTTCGCCTATCTCGGCTTCACCCGCGCGTGGTTCCCCGACTACCACGACGCCGAGTATCGCCAGACCAAGGTCTACACGATCACCGACCGGCCCGTGTACCGGCCGGCGCAGACGGTGAAGTACAAGTTCTGGGTCCGCCACGCCATGTACGACCGGGACGACACGTCGGACTTCGCAGGCCGGCCGTTCACCGTGGAGATCCAAAACCCGAAGGGAGAGACGATCCTGGAGAAACCGGTGAAGGCCGACGAGTTCGGAGGAATCGAGGGCGAGCTGGAGCTGGCGGCCGACGCCATGCTGGGCGTGTACCGATTGGGGGTTCGCGGCGAGGACGCCACGCCGGGCGCGAGCCTCCCCATGTCGAGCGGCGGCGTGCTCCGCGCGATCGGGCGAGCGGTCGCGCCGAAAGAGGAACGTTACCTCGGCGGCGGCACGTTCCGCGTCGAGGAGTACAAGAAGCCCGAGTTCGAGGTGACCGTCGACGCCCCCGACGAGCCGGTCATGCTCGGCGAGAAGGTCGAGGCCACGATCACGGCCAAGTACTACTTCGGCTCGCCGGTGACCAAGGCGAAAGTGAAATACAAGGTCACGCGCACCGGCCACACCGAGCGATGGTATCCGCCGGGGCCCTGGGACTGGTTCTACGGGCCGGGCTACTGGTGGTACGCGTACGACTACGTGTGGTATCCGGGCTGGCGTGACTGGGGCTGCGCGGCGCCGGTTCCGTTCTGGTGGCCGCAGCGGCACGAGCCGCCGGAGCTGGTCGCCGAGCAGGAGGTCGAGATCGGCGAAGACGGGACGGTGAAGGTCGAGATCGACACGGAGCTGGCCAAGGCCATCCACCCCGACCAGGACCACCGCTACGAGATCACCGCCGAGGTGGTCGACCAGTCGCGGCGCACGATCGTCGGCACCGGGACGGTGCTGGTGGCGCGCAAGCCGTTCAAGGTGTACGCCTGGGTCGACCGCGGCTACTACCGCATCGGCGACGTGATCAAGACGAGCTACTCGGCCCGCACGCTCGACGGCAAGCCGGTCCGGGGCTCCGGCAAGCTCACGCTTCTGGAGATCAAGTACAAGGACGGCCAGCCGGTCGAGACGCCCGTGCGCACGTGGGACCTCGACACCGACGACGAGGGCAAGGCTCAGCTCTGGGTGAAGGCCACGCGCTCGGGCCAGTATCGCCTCTCGTACAAGCTGACCGACGCCAAGGAGCACACAATCGAGGGCGGCTACCTCTTCACGATCATCGGCGAGGGGTTCGACGGGTCCGACTTCCGCTTCAACAGCCTGGAGCTGGTGCCCGACAAGCAGGAGTACCAGCCGGGCGAGAAGGTCAAGCTCCAGATCAACACCGACCGGACCGGCGGCACCGTGCTCCTGTTCGTGCGTCCGACGAACGGCGTGTACCTGCCGCCGGAGGTCGTGCGCCTGGAGGGCAAGAGCACGATCCGGGAGATCGGCGTCGTCAAGAAGGACATGCCCAACTTCTTCGTCGAGGCGGTCACGATCGCCGACGGCAAGGTCCACAGCGTGGCCAAGGAGATCGTGGTCCCGCCGGAGAAGCGGGTGCTCGCGGTCGAGGTGGAGCCCTCCAAAGAGGCGTATCGCCCGGGCGAGAAGGCGAAGGTGAACCTCAAGCTGACCGACTTCCACGGCGAGCCGTTCGTCGGCTCGACGGTCGTGGCCGTCTACGACAAGTCGGTCGAGTACATCGCGGGCGGCTCGAACGTGCCGGAGATCAAGGCCTTCTTCTGGAAGTGGCAACGGCGCCACCACCCTCAGACCGAGTCGAGCCTCGGGCGCCGCTTCGGCAACCTGATTCCGCCGGGCAAGAAGGGGATGGCCAACCTCGGGGTGTTCGGGGCGACGGTGGCCGACGAAGTGCCGATGTCGGACGTGCCACTTGGAGCGTTTCCGGGCGGAGTCACGTGGGGCAGGGGTGGCATGGGCGGTATGCCGGGCATGGCCATGTACGGGGGAGCGAAGATGGCCAACGGCGCGAGGATGCTCGCGACCCCGATGGCGTCCATGGCCCCGGGGACTCCGATGGGAAAATCAGCCGAGATGATGGCGATGGATGAGGCCGCGGGCGCCGACATGGAAGGTGCCATGGGGCCCGGCGGCGGAGCCCCCCAGGAGCAGTTGGTCCAGCCCACAATCCGCACCCAGTTCGCCGACACGGCCCTCTGGGTCGGGGCACTCACCACCGACAAGGACGGCAACGCCGAGGTCGCGCTCGACATGCCCGAGAACCTGACCACCTGGCGGATCAAGGTCTGGGGCATGGGCCACGGCACTAAGGTGGGTGAGGGCCAGACCGACGTGGTCACGCGCAAGGACCTCATCCTGCGCATGCAGGCCCCGCGGTTCTTCGTGCAGAAAGACGAGGTCGTCCTCTCGGCCAACGTGCACAACTACCTCGACGCCGCCAAGTCGGTTCAGGTCGCCCTGGAGCTCGACGGCGACGTGTTGGAGTTGATGGCCGGGGGCGACCTGGCGCAAACCGTCCGGATCGAGCCCGAAGGCGAAGCCCGGATCGACTGGCGCGTCAAGGTGCTCGAAGAGGGCGAGGCGGTGGTCCGGATGAAGGCCCTCACGGACGAAGAGTCGGACGCCATGGAGATGCGGTTCCCGGCGTACGTACACGGCATGCTCAAGATGGACTCGTACTCCGGCGCAATCCGGCCGGACGACCAGAGCGGCCGGTTCACCGTGCGCGTGCCGGCCGAGCGACGCGTGCCGCAGTCGCGCCTGGAGGTCCGCTGGTCGCCGACGCTGGCCGGGGCCATGGTCGACGCCCTGCCCTACCTGGTCGACTATCCCTACGGCTGCACCGAGCAGACGCTCAACCGGTTCCTCCCCACGGTCATCACGCAAAAGATCCTCATCGACATGGGGCTCGACCTGGAGGAGATCGGGAAGAAGCGGACGAACCTCAACGCCCAGGAGATCGGCGACGACCGGGAGCGTGCCAAAGGGTGGAAGCGGTTCGACCACAATCCGGTCTTCGACGCGGAGGAGGTCCGCCGCATGGTCAAGGACGGCGTCGAGCGGCTGACCGAGATGCAGCTTTCCGACGGCGGCTGGGGCTGGTTCTCCGGCTGGGGCGAGCATTCCACGCCGCACACGACCGCCTACGTCGTACACGGGCTGCAAGTCGCTCAGCACAACGACGTGGCCCTGGTGCCCGGCGTGCTCGACCGGGGTGTCGCCTGGCTGACGAAGTATCAGAACGAGCAGGTCCGGAAGCTCCAAAACGCGCTCTTCGAGCCGAAGAAGAAGCCGTGGAAAAGCCACGCCGACAACCTCGACGCGTTCGTCACCATGGTGCTGGTCGACGCGGGCGTGACGAACGCCGAGATGCGCGATTTCCTCTACCGCGACCGGACCAAGCTGGCCGTCTACGGCATGGCCATGTATGGCATGGCCCTCCACAAGCAGGGCGAAGCGCAGAAGCTGGCCATGATCCTCCGCAACATCGGGCAGTACCTCGAGCAGGACAACGAGAACCAGACCGCCTGGCTCAACCTGCCCGGCGGATACTGGTGGTACTGGTACGGGAGCGAGTACGAGGCCCACGCCTACTACCTGAAGCTTCTGGCGGCGACCGATCCGCAGGGCGAGGTGGCCCCGCGCCTGGTCAAGTACCTGCTGAATAACCGCAAGCACGCCACCTACTGGAACTCCACCCGCGACACGGCCCTCTGCGTCGAGGCGATGGCCGATTTCTTGCGCGCAAGCGGCGAGGCCCGGCCGGAGCTGACGGTCGAGGTGCGTCTGGACGGCCAGCTTCAGAAGGCCGTGGAGATCACGCCCGCGAACCTGTTCACGTTCGACAACAAGCTCGTGCTCGAGGGTGAAGCGATCGCCGACGGCGAGCACGTGGTCGAGCTCAAGAAGATCGGCCGCGGGCCCTTGTACTTCAACGGGTACCTGACCAACTTCACCTTGGAGGACTACATCACCCGCGCCGGGCTGGAGATCAAGGAAATCCAGCCCGCACCCAAGCTATCTCGCCGCA
>CAZDHR010000314.1:0-8519 GCA_964505295.1 uncultured Planctomycetaceae bacterium | reverse complement strand
TGCGAGGATACCTTCTTCTTTTGGTTGCGGCCGAGCGCAGCGAGGCCGCGCTGGGGGACTCCGTCGATGAGTTGGCGCAAACCCATCTTTACCGGAAATCCCACAGGATGCACCTCTTTCTCGGCCACGTCCATCGGCTATACTGACATCCGCCTGGTGAAACGGAGTCGGGCTCTGCTGGGGAGCAACCCGACAAGGGAAGCCAGGTCAGGGCGGGTGAATGGCCCCGCTGGTGCCCTGGCAGCTCACATCCACGCTGCCAGGGCCCTTTTCACCACACCATTCATTTGCCCTGCCATCCCTCCAAAACCCAAGCCCTCAATCACCAAAACGTTCTCAATTCGCCCACAGATTCTGGCGAAGACCCCAATGGAAAATGATCGGCGACATCTCGCCCAGCGGGGCACTGGAGTTCCTGGGCCAACTTCGACGCGACGGATTGAGTGCACAAACCTACAACAACTACCTGATCGCGGCCAAGCATTTTTCTCGGTGGTTGGTTCGCGACCAACGCAATCACGTCAACCTGCTGGCGCATCTCTCGCGAATCAACGTCTCCGCCGATCGCCGGCACGACCGACGGGCGCTTTCCGAGGAGGAATTCGCCCGACTGGTGGAGGCTGCCAGGAACAGAAAGCGAGTCGAGAGCATTCCCGGCCCGGACCGGGCCATGATGTACATCCTGGCTGCCTGGACCGGCTTTCGGAAGGGCGAGATTGGGAGCCTGACACTCCGGTCACTCCGGCTGGAAGACGACCCGCCCACGGCGACCGTGGCCGCCTGCTACAGCAAGCGGCGTCGCCAGGACACGCAGGTTCTGCATCCCGAGGTTGTCCGTCAACTCAAGGCGTGGCTGGCGACCAAGAAGCGGCTCGACCCCGACCAGCCGCTCTTTCCGGTTTCAGGGCGTGTGCCGGGCGGCACACAGCGCAAAACCAGCAAGATGATCGAGCGGGACCTGATGGCCGTCCGGGACCGGTGGCTTCAAGAAGCGAAGACCGAGGCCGAGAAGGAACGCCGGCTGAAGTCCGACTTCCTCTGCCACTGCAACCACGACGGGCTGTATGCCGATTTCCACAGCTTGCGTCACTGGTTCATTACGGGTCTGGCCCGTGCGGGTGTCTCCCCGAAAATGGCCCAGACCCTGGCTCGCCACAGCGACATCCGGCTGACCATGGGCGTCTACACGCACGTGGAGCTGTCCGATCAGACGGCGGCGATCGAGTCGTTGCCGGGTCCACCGGAATCGAAGGACGCTGAGCCGTCATCGGACGTCGAGCAGTCGGATGCCGCGTGAAAACGCGTCTCGACAAGCCGGAGTCCAGTTGACGTCATGGTTGCCCGTTGCCGTGATGCGGTGGTACCCCACCTTCTTCGGTCCGTTCGCGAACAGCGGGACCTGTCCGTTCAGTGCAGGTTGATGCCGACATTTTCTGCCTGACGACCGTGGACCGGCTCTTGTCATCCACACGACTTCGGGCGAAGATAAGGGAATACCTCGCCTGCCAGTCGGAGTGCTGACGCAGGCCGAGGCTTCCATCCCGGAAACCAGCCGCGGACGGCAATGGGAATGCCGAGGGCGAGAACCGTGAACCTGTCCTACATCGCCTTGAATCGGATTGTGGAAAAACGAGCCGCGGAGGACGATGCCTATCGCAGGACGCTCCAGAAACGCGGCCGGCCGGTCCTGTCGCACGGGCAAGGCATGCCCGACGAGGCGTTGCTGGCGAAACTCCGCTCGCTCGGTTTCGACGCGGAACCCGATCTGCTTTCGAGGCTCTTTACGAGCTTCCTTTCCGCTCAAGAAATGGCGGAGACGATGATCTGCCAGGCCAAAGTCGACATACCCGACTCTGAGGTGGACTGGGTGTGGATTGCCGTAACCTGCCTGTGGGAGCGTTGGCACCCGCAACTGCCAAACATGGAAATGGTGGACGACAAGATGCAGGCCGGGTATGCCGCGCTCGAGGAACAGGGGTCCCAACAAGCTTGCCGGCTCTGGCTCGATACCTGGCGTGCGATCCTGGAGATCATGGACCGAGGCCGTGTGGGCTCGCTCGATGAATTCGACGATCGCTTCGGGGGCACGCAGTGCGTTTTCAACTGGGTCCAAGACTTCGAGATGGAGTTGCACAACGCGGGGCTTGAAGAGCCACAGTTCTTTCGCGAGCGGATCTCGCTTTGCGAGACGATGCTTTGTCGGTTCTCGGCCGACAGCCTCTTGACCGACGGATTCAGAATCGCGCTGGCCGAGTCGTACTTCGACCTAGAAAGTCGCGACGAGGGCGACCGCCTCTTCCGCGGCTGGCTGGAAGAAAGGCCGCAGTGGGGCCAGGGCTGGAGATGCTGGTCACAGTGCTACTGGCCGTTTGGCCCGCATGGCCAGAACGACGCCACGAGAGCGGAAGAAATCCTGAAAGAAGGCCTGGGAGTGCCCGGCGTCGACGACAAACCAGCGTTCTTGGAACAGTTGGCACAGCTCTACGAGGAAACCGACCGAAGCGACCAGGCGGAAGCCGTTCGCCGGGAGATCGAGCCACTCCGATGTCCGAAAGCAGTCACGACGGCCACGTCCGGGGCTGACCGTGCGCAGATCAAACAGACATACGATTTCGGCGACGAGGGGCTTCCGTTGGATCAGTTCGACGATTTCGCGAAATCGGTCAGGGCGGCCGGCCCACGCGGGTCAGGTCTCTCCGGCGGACTGTCCTACGTTGGCCGCAACGCTCCTTGTCCGTGCGGCAGCGGCAAGAAGTACAAGAAGTGTTGCGGCAAGCCTGGCCGAGGCCCGAGGAGGCCGTAAGGCCAAGAACTCATCGCGCAGTTGCCCAAGCTGCTGCTCCGTCATCTGCCGCGAGTTCGTTCGCCCGGGAATGCCGATGGGGGCAGCCGTGTTCGCCCCAGGGGTTCGGCGGCCTGGAACCGTTGGATGCAACGGGCGGTCTCCAGTTGTCAGGTTTTCTTTTTCCGGGCAAGACCCTTGGCCGTTTTGCGAGAAGCAGCCCGCTTCTTGGTCGTCTTGCGCGCCGCCGGCTTCCTGGACTTCTTTTGTGCCTTGGAGACCGTTCTTTTTTTCGTCTTGCGACTCACCTTTTTCGTGCGAGAGTTCTTCGGAGCCGTCTTCTGGCTCTTCTGTTTCGAGGGGGGGGCGCTCGACGAGGTGTCCGCACCGTCGGCGTCGATCTGGATGCCGAAAACGTCTCCGATCTCGGCCGCCGCCAGCCGCTTCGACTTCCCTCGCGACGTCGCGGCCGCCACGGCTTTCTCGGCGTCGGTTTCGATCAGCTCCTCGCGGTTGACCCCGCGCAGCGTGAAGAGCAGTTCGGGCCTGGCATCGAGGCGCGCCCCGACGCCGTAGAGCACGGCGGCCACGTGCTTGCACATAACGGCCCAGTCGGGGCAACTGCAGCGGAACGACATCTCGCCGGGCAGGGGGAACAGCCCTTGCTTCCGATCGGTCACGACCTCCATGACGCGGTCCGAGAGCCGGCCCTCCAGCAATTCGAGCAGCGAGCCGATCTGCCCGCTCGACCGGCTTTTCAAGGCTGTCCATTTCTTCCTGGGCAGGGTCTTGATCGTCACCTTGACGTCGTAGATTTCGGAGCCGGAGACCTTGGCGTTGATCTCGCCCCGGGCAATGGCCAGGTGGCACACCGATCCGTTGCGGACGTACGTGCGGCCTCGCGGCAGGCGGTTCTCGAAGTCGCTGAACGACTCCAGGTGCTCGCACCAGGCCTCACCCCAGAAGCTCTTGGCAATCTTGCGGCCGTCGATCGTGACGGGCTGGACGTCGAGGCCCTTCTTGCGCAGCGCTTCCATTTTCTTCTTGGCCCGCCGGCGGCGCTCGGCAACCGGCACATACGGCGCCCAGCCGCCGTAATCTCCGTAACCATACCTCCGTGACATGGCAGTCCTCAGACACGGGTACGCGCGATATCCAACGACACGAAGCGGATCAATTCCCCGTCGCTCATCTCCGTGAGCAGTTTGTCAGCCCCGCCTTCCAGCAGGTCGGCAGCCAACTGCCGTTTTTCGTCGATCAGGGCGTCAATCCTCTCCTCGATTGTACCGCGGCAGACGAATTTGTGAACCAGCACATTTCGCCGCTGGCCGATGCGGAAGGCCCGGTCGGTGGCCTGATTCTCGACGGCCGGGTTCCACCAGCGGTCGAAATGGATCACGTGCGAGGCGGCCGTCAGGTTCAGCCCGGTCCCACCTGCTTTCAGTGATAGCACGAAGAACGGGGGCCCGTCGTCTCGCTGGAACTGGTCGATCAGAGTCTTGCGCCGCTTGACCGCCGTTTGGCCGTGGAACACCAGCCCGGGTCGCCCGAACACCCCGGCCAGGAAGCTTGCTAGAGGCCCGGTCATCTCGCGGAACTGCGTGAACACCAGCGCCCGCTCCTGGCGCGAGGCGATCTCTTCGCAGATCTCGGCCAGCCGGGTGAACTTGCCGCTCTCCTCGGGCGCGAAGCGGCCGTCGCCTAGCAGTTGGCTGGGATGATTGCAGAGCTGCTTGAAGCGCATCAGGTAGGCCAGCACGGCGCCGCGCCGCTTCATGCCATCGACGCCCTCCAGCAGCTCGGCCAGCTCCCGGACCAGCTTGGCGTAGAGCGCGGCCTGGCGCTTGCTCAGGCCGCAGAACGCCTGCACCTCGACCTTCTCCGGCAGGTCGTCGATGATGCGGCGGTCGCTCTTCAACCGCCGCAGGATGTACGGTTGCACCAGGCTCCGCAGCGGCGCGTAGCGGCTTTGCTCGCGCTCGCCCAGCCGCTTGACAAAGCCCTTGAACCTGGCCTGCGATCCGAGCAGGCCCGGGCAAAGAAAATCGAACAGCGACCAGAGGTCCGACAGGCGATTTTCCACGGGGGTGCCGGTCAGGGCGATGCGGGCCGTCGCCTTCAGCCGCTTGACGGCTTTGGTCTGCCGCGCCGACGGGTTCTTGATGGCCTGGGCTTCGTCGAGCACGACCAGGTGCCAGCGTGCGTCGAGCAGCCACTCCTGACGCAAGAGCATCCCGTAGGTGGTTACCGCCAGGTCGACGCCGCCAAGCGCCCGACTCGGATCGGCCGCCATCCGGGCGAGCTCGTCCTTCGAGGTCTCGGCCGGGTGGACGAACACCGCGCGGAGCGTCGGCGTGAATCGGGCCATCTCCGCCTTCCAGTTGCCCAGAAGCGACGCCGGAAGCACCAGGAGCGAAGGCTGGTTGACGCCCTGGCTCTTCAAGGCGACGAGCAACGCCAACACCTGGACCGTCTTCCCCAGACCCATGTCGTCGGCCAGGCAGGCCCCCAACCCCAGGCCCGAGAGAAACCGCAGCCAACCCACGCCCGTCTCCTGGTAGGGCCGAAGCGTGGCCTTGAGGTCGCGGCCGGTCGCCACGGGCTCGAGGTTTTCCGGGCTTCGCACCTTGGCGAGGATCTCACCGAGCCACTCCCCGGCGCGGACGAACGACCACGAGCGGTCGTCGGACGGGCCGTCCCCCACGGCCAGGTCGGCGGGCACACCGGCCAGCAGCCGCATCCCTTCGATGAACGACACCCCGCCCTCGGCCTGCCGCTCGACCCGTTTCCAGTGATCGAGCGCTTCTTGGAGCTTCTCGCGGTCGACCTCGACCCACTGACCGCGAAGCAGAACCAATCCGTCCTCGGCTGCGAGCAAATCGCGCCACTCGGCTTCGGTGAGCGGCTGGTCGCCCAGTGCCAGTTGCACCTTGAAATCGAGCATCCCCTTGGCGTCGAACTTCTTCTTGCGCGCGTCGCCGATCGTCACGCCGACGCGAGGGCGGGGGCGTTTCTTCCACCAGTCGGGCAGGCGGACCAAGATGCCGCTCTCCTCGAGAAGCGGCACTTCCGTAAGAAACCGGTACGCCTTGCGGGGCGTCCACGCCAACGGCTGGTAAAGGTCGCCCGAGTCGACCAGCTCCTTGACGAACGCACTCCGCTCGGACGCCCGATGCACGGGCGAGAGCAATCGCACCAACGCCTTCTTGTTCTTCGCTCCCGCCAGCTCGCGCAGGGCCCGGCTCAGCGGCTGGTACTGCACCCGGGAACCGGCGCCCACGCCAGGCGCATAGGTTGCCAGGAACGCAAACGGATAGTCCTCATCGCGCCGGTTCTCGGCTAGGTGAAAACAGACCCGACCCACCTCGTGCCACAGCGGAGCCCGGCGCTTCAAGAAGCCCGACAACCCCTCCCCCTCCGCCGCCACCTGCTGGTGCACCCACGCGTCGAGGTCTTCCCAAACGCCGACCAGGGCCGCCGGGCTCAGATACTCGGCGCCCTGCATGGGCGGAGCATTCAAGATCAACGTGGTCAACTCGGCCGGGCTGGGCGGCGGAATCGCCTCCAACGCCGTGTCGGCGCTCTCGGGCGTATGGCAGAGCGCCGTCAAGTAGCGCGTAGCAAACTCCCGCCAGTAGGCAAACGACCGCGGCAGCGCCGTGTCGAATGGCTCGGTCGCCAGCGCAAAAAGCCCCTTCCCTTGATGGGCCGCCAACGCCCTGGCCACCTTCTTCAGCCGGCCATCCCCCTCCTCTTTCGCCGCGTCATCGCCTTTGGGCACCACCTCATCGAATACGAAGGGAGCCTCCGGCTCCAACTCGATGGCCGTCAGGCGACCGGCAGGCGTGAAGGCCAGGCTGAACCCCATCTCAACTCCTCTTCTGCCCAACACGGGCAAGCCGTTGCACCCCGCTCCAGGATCATCTTGCCCGAATTCGTCGACAGCCGTCCTGTCAACCTATTCTGCCACCCGCCGGGCTTCAGAGTGGGACTGGACACAACAGCACTATTGTCCACCGGGAGAGGCCTGACCAGGGGGGCTGATACAAACCAGTGCCGTTGCCGCCCGCACGAGTGTCGAACGCCGCCGTGCGGACATCGACAGGCGAAGCGGTGCTCCCCACGGTGCTCTCTTCCCAACCCGAGGTGCCATCTAGTGCCGCAAATCACAATTGCGGCACTAGGGTGCCACACGGCTCGCCGCGCATTGTTACAGACTGCGCCGATCTGTAGCGAAACGGGCGGAGATACTGGCCCGAGCACCGGTCTACTTGACCGACGCAAGTGGCGACACGGGCTAGAGATAGGCCCCGGAAACGCAGACGCCGCAAGCGTTTAGGCTAAAGTTCCGGAAGAGAATTGCACCTAAGTGATTGATAGTAAAGGACTTAGCAGCGATCCTGAATTCCTTGTTCTGACCACTGTTAGAATGGGCAAGATCGCAACTCGTTGTGTCACAAGGAGTTACGTTGCCCTACATGACTACGTTTTGCAGGACGAAACGCGCTTAAGTCATTGTCGCGCAAAGAGTTAGGTACGATCCTGCGTTAGAACTTCAGTTTAGGGCTTGCGGCGTATCGAGTTGCGACGTGGATCCAGCAAGCACGCCCGACAGGGCTCGAACCTGTAACCTTCGGTTCCGTAGACACCTGTTGCGGTTCTGTAACCTCTTGTCCAGACGACGCTTTACGTCAATCGGGACTTCCCGCGGTGCCCTCAGTGGTAACCACCGATCTGGGGGCCGATCTCTCCGCCGACGAAACGCAACAGCTGGCTTTGCTTGTCGCTGCTTGGCCTCGCCTTCCTGACGGAGTGCGTCAGGCGATTCTACTCCTCCTCCGGCCGTGGGCAAGGGCGGGAGTTGCGGAAGCCGATCGAGCCAAGGACCGGTGAGGAGGGTGGCCAGGATGTCCAACTTGTATCTCGTCAACGAACCACCATCGCCGAACGGCCAAGAGCAAGAGTCTGCCAAAGTCGGACGGCGGGATGTGGCCGCTCTCAAGCTGATCATTGAGGCGATTCCTGAGTTGTACTGCAACATCGTCGGTGAACCCTGCATCAGACTGCCACCCATGCGAGATGGGCCTGATGGAGGAGTCTGGCCACTCCGATCCGAAAGAGTGCGGGCCTGGATCGCGGAATTCATCTGGAAGGAAACCGAAACGGTGCTCTTCGAGCGGGAGATCACCAGGTTTCTCGCCGTCCTCGAAGGAAAGGCCTGGCAGGACCAACGTTTGAACCTGGAAGTAAAGGACGCCGTCGACCAGGAACCGGTTCTGGAGGCGATCCTGATCTGGTTGGGTATCAACCGTCGGTATGAAGGCACATCAACGAAGTTTCTTCAGGAACTCCGAAAGACCGCGAGGAAATACGGCGTCGATACCCAGAGCCGAGCTTGGCCCAAAGGATCGCCTCAACTCAGCCGTCGGATCGGTGAACTCAGGCGTCTTTTGGAGAAAGCCGGCGTGAAAGTCGAGATCGGCCGCCGCCCTGGCGGAGAGCGGTATGTCCTGCTCGACGGGCAGAAAGGCGGTGACGACGATGGTGAACCACCGTCACAAGCACCGTCGATCGATAAGTCGCACCATCCCAAGGCATTGCGGTCGACCGACGGCCGTGACGTTGGGAATCACACAGACCTATTCGACCGGCTGAAGCAGCCGGCAGAAAGGACAGAATCATGTGCTAAGTCTCGAATTCTGCGAGACGGAGAGCGGGTGCGGGGCTTGAAGTGAGT
>CAZDHR010000313.1:0-8586 GCA_964505295.1 uncultured Planctomycetaceae bacterium | reverse complement strand
TTTCGTAGGGTGCGTGAAACGCACCACATCAAGGCGTGGTACTGAATTGGTGCGTTTCACACACCCTACGACAACTCGGCCGGCGGTTCGAGAAATGCGTGGCGCGGGCTCGGGTCAGGCCTCGTCGATCACCTCCAGGCCGAGTGCCCGGCCGAACTCGGCCAGCGGCTCCTTGACGTCGCCGTAGACCGTCACCCGGTGCCAGCCGAACAGGTCCCACTGGTCGAACAGCTTGCCGATGTCGCCCGAGACCTCGCCGATCAGCTTGGTCCGGCAGCCCCGCTCGGTGTCGAGCGGGCCCAATGCCTTGGCCTGGTGGATGACCATCTGCTTGCGCCCCACGCTGGTGCGAAAGCTGGTGGTCATGTAGCCGGCGGGCATCATCGATTCGGCGCACGCGCCCCGCGGGTCGCGATTGTGGAGCGTGCGGATGCGGAACCCGTTCGACTCGCCTTCCGGGCCGAAGACCTTGGTCGTGCCCACGCAATGGGCGTAGATGATGTGGTTCTTCGACGTATCGAGCGCGGGGTCGGAGACGAAGCCGGGCCGGCCGGTCAGGATTCGGGCCATCAGCATGCTGAGCGTGTCGTCGGGCATCGCCTCGCAGACGCCCTGGCCCCCGTCATTGAGGAGCTGCATGAACCCCAGGCACGGATAGGACGCCAGCTTGCCCTGGCTGAATCCCCCTAGGCAGTTCATGGTGACGCTGTCGGTGTCGTATTTCTCGAGCAGCTTGAGCGTGGCCAGGTAGACGCCGCCGGCCTTGTGAACCGCATCGGGCGTGGGCCGGCTGGGCTCGACGTAGTCACCCGACGGGAGCGGGTCGGCCTGCTCGGACCATCGGGCGGCCCACTCGGCCGCCTCGTCGCGGTCGATCTTCTCGTAGAAGGCATTGAGCTCGTCGAAATCGATGAAGCGTCCCTTGGCCCCGAGGAAGTCGTGCTCCTGGCCGCCCCGGCCCCGGCCGACGATCAGAAATCGCGACTGCCGGAACCGCTCGACGCACCGGCCGACGTCGGTCAGCTTGAGAGGATCGTCGGCGCACTCGAGCTCGCCTGCGGCGGGGAACGTTTCCCGATACACCCGCTCGCACTGCCGGGCAAAGGAGGCGGGCGTGGTGCCGGGCCGGCGGACCGTGGCGAACTGCCGGGCCACGACGACCAGGTCGTCGAGCCGCGTGCTGCTTACCCCCGCCGCGGGGACGCCGGCGCTCTGAAGCTGCCCGAACCCGGTCAGAAACACGCCCGAGCCACCCAGGAACTCGTCGGCCACCACAGTCGGCTTGCCCAGCCGGGCGAGCTCGACGAGCTGGGCCCGCTGGCCCCAGACGAGCGTCATCGCGTAGAGGAGATAGCCGTCGACTTCGTCTTTCAAGGCCAGCGCCTTCTGCACGTCGGCCCCCGTCTCGACCGTCACCGGGACGAACTCGATCTCCGGGCAGCCCTGCCTCAATCGGGCGAGGACCTCGCGCTGGCGGCCCTCGGTGTCGAAGTTGGGGTAAGGCCAGATTTCGTGGGTGTCCATGCGGGCGAGGAAGACCGCCGCGACGCGAACCTTGCCGCCTTGCTCCCCGGCGGCCGCGCCCGCAAGCGGCGCAAGCGAGCCGGCGGCCGCAGCCGCCCCGCAGCCCTGGAGAAAACGCCGCCGATCGATGGCGTGGCAGCAACCATGACACGAAGCGCAAGCGTGGCAATGGAACATCTGGGGCCTCCTGTTGTGCAACGGAGATCGCAAGAAGGAACGATTGTCAGTCGTTCTACGGCTCGGTCTACCCCGCGGGGCGGGCTGCGTCAAGCGAAGCGAGGGGGCAGGGCCTTCGAGGGGCGGAAGCGTCGCCGAGAAGTCAACGAGGTTGCAGGCCCGGCGCGATGTGCTTCTGCAACTCGTCCATCAACTGCGTTTCCAGAACCGCCCGTTTCCCTTCCTCCCAACGGCGCGCCGCGTCCTGCAGGGCTTGCTGGGTGAACTCATCCGCAGGAACGCTCGCCCGCAGGTGCGCCAGGCACTCGTTGTACAAGGAATCGTAGAGCGACTGGTACGAGGTCGAGTCTTCCGAGGCAACCTCCGCAGGGAGCGAGTCGGGGATCGCGTCCAGGTCTCCTTGAGCCAGCGCTTGCATCAGGTCGGCGCTCACCCGGGTTTGTTCGATCAACATCTTCGCCGAATGGGCGGTGCGGAACTCCCCGTCGAGGCGCTTCGCCACTTCGCCGGCTACCCGCTGCATGGCGGCCTCGATCTCCTCGGGCGACGCGGCGGGGGGTGCGGGCGCTACCGGAAGGGGCGCGACCAGCGGCGGAACCTCGATCTCGGGCGGGCCCGCCAGGCTGTGGCTCTTCCACAGCCACCAACCCACGCCAAGCCCCACCACCCCGATCACGAGCAGCGCGACCGCGGAGCCGACGACCAAACTGGCGAACCACTTGCCGCCCCGACTCCCCGGCTCCGGACCAAGCCCCGAATCGGCCAGCAGGTCGTCGGTCGCCGCGGGGCAACCGCAATGGGGACACTGGCTGGCCCGCGTCGACACCGTCTTGCCGCAATCGGGGCACGTCACCACGCGCGGTCCACGCGCGCCCGATCCACCGGACGGAGCGGCTGCCGGGGGTTCGACCGCGGTGTCCTGCCGGGCGTCGTCACCGGCCGAAGCCGACTCGTCGGGCTGGGCCAACTGGGGAAAGAGATCTTCGGCCCACTTCCAATCCGACCACGTCTGATGACGCACTTGGCAGAAGCAGTTCAGGCGCCCGGTGGAGACCAGGCGCTCAAGCTGGGCCCGGCTCATCGGTCCGTGCTGATGGCCGTCGCCGGTTTGCACGTACCAGACCGCTTCGTCCCGGCCGCTCGGTGCCGCGCCGCCGGGCACGGAAATCGGACCTTGGCAGTGGGGACACTTGGCCCGTTTGCCCGCCAGTCGATCGGCGGCCTGAAACGAGCGTCCACACCCCGGACACTGAACTGGAATCGGCATGGGCGACTCGCCGGAAAGGGCAGAAAAAGCCGTACAGGGCCAGCTTACCGGGCGCCGAAATTCGTGTCAATTGAAGGCCGGCGAGCGATGTCTGGCGCGTGCAGTCGGTATCGTTGCGTCCGTCTGCCGTTCCTATCGAAGGTCCCATCCCCGGACTTCAGCACGAGGTGAATCGCTGGACGCACGTTCCAGATCGATCCATTGCAGCGGCGAGAGCGTAGTCTTTGTCATGGCCGGGCGGGGTCTGCTCGAGGCAGGATGGCCCGGCGCGGAAGTCCCGGCGCCGGCGAGATCCTCCTTGGCGGCGATAAGGGCGTCCGTCGCGATTGCCGTAAACATTCGTCCAACCCGTCAGAGCGAACTCCCCTGGTTCTCAAGCTGGAGCTTGGGAACCAGCGTGCGGGAACAGACGGGTTGGGCGAATGTTTACCGATTGCCGGCCGCAACCTATTGCAAGGCAACGACTTACGCCGACACGCCGGCCCCCGTCCGGACATCAACCCGTTTTCGGGCAAGATTCTTCCGCCCGCGGAAACAGTATCTACGGTCATGACGCAACCTGCATCCACTTCCCGGCACGGTGGCCCGGCCAACACGCCCCCCATCGACTGGCGGGCCGCGTTGGCTGAGCACGACCGGTGGCTCCGCACGGTGATCTACGCGCGGTTGGGCCAGGCCGAGGCAGTCGACGAGGTGATGCAGGAGGTGTCGCTGGCCGCGGTCCGGCAGCGTTCGCCCCTGGCCGACCCCGCCAAGGTGGCCCCGTGGCTCTACCGGCTGGCCGTCCGGCAGTCGCTGTTGTATCGCCGCAAGCTAGGCCGCCGGCGCAAGCTGACCGACGAGTACGCCCGGCGGAATCGGCCCGCCGAAGCGGACAACCGCGAGCCGGACCCGCTCGGCTGGCTGTTGGCCGAGGAACGACGCGGCCTGATCCGGACGGCCCTGGATCGGCTGCCCGAGCACGACGCGGAAATCCTGTTGTTGAAGTACACCGAGGACTGGAGCTACCGGGAGTTGGCCAAGCGCATGGGAATCAGCGAGAGCGCGGTTCAGTCACGGCTGCATCGAGCGAGGGAACGGATGCGACGCGAGCTGGCCGCCCTGAAAGTGATCGAACCAGCATGAACCCGATCGACCACAACTTGCACACGCCGGACGACGAGCGATTCGACCTGTTGGCCGATGGAGAGCTGCCCGAGCCCGAACGCCGCCGGCTCCTTTCCGAGCTCGACCACGTGCCGGGCGGCTGGCGACGCTGCGCCTTGGCGCTGCTCGAGGCCCAGAGCTGGAAACAGGGGATGCAGTCGCTTCGCCGGGAATCGGCCGAGACGGCGCAACCGGCGCGGGCGCGGCCGATCGGCCGGCGCGGCTTCCCGGGCGGGCTGTTCGGCACGCTGGTGGCCATGGCGGCCAGCTTCACCGTCGCGCTCGGCCTCGGGCTGGCGTTTCAGGATTATCGGCGACCGGCGTTTCAGGCGGGGCCATCGCCGATCGATCTCGCCAGCGGCCCAAAACAGCCCGAGCCGTCCGCCCCGAAGGCCGTCGAGCCGGAGATGCCCATAGCTCCCGCTGCCCGCGACGACGCTTGGCGGTTGGTTTCGGTGCCGGTAGGGATGGGCCCGGACGGCACGGAGTCGATCCAAGTGCCGGCGAGGCAGGGGGATCGCGTCGACGAGCAGTGGATGGACCGGTTTGCCCCGACCATCCCCGCGGAGTTGCTCGAAACGCTGAAACGGCAGGGCCGCGAGCTGCGGTGGTCCCGGCAATTGGTGCCGTTCCGGATGAAGGACGGGCAGCAACTCGTGGTGCCGCTGGAGCAGGTGGAGCTGCACTACGTAGGCAATCCGGTGTATCAGTAGCACATTTACCCCACTCCCCCCCTGACTATTGGAAAAGGAGATCACCATGGACCGAGACTCCTGGATGCGACGCGCCGGCTTGCTGCTCGGCGTCGCCGTGGTGTTGATGCCGTTGGGCGCGGCCCTGGCCGACGGACCCCCCAAGCCCTTGGCCAAGCCCCCGATGATTTACCGGAACGACGGCGACGGCCACTTCCGCCTTCATTTCGGCGACGCGGAGCCGATCAAGCTGAGCGACTACTGGCTCGGGCTGGAGTGCCGTCCGGTCCCGCCGGTGCTCCGGGCGCAGTTGAAGCTGGCGGAGGATCAAGGGCTCGTGGTCGAGCAGGTCTTGCCCGAGAGCCCGGCCGCCGCGGCCGGCATCGAGCCATACGACGTGCTCGTCAAGGCGGGCGGCAGGCCGATCGCGAAGCTTCAAGACCTGATCGACGCGGTCGACGCGGCCAAGGACAAGGAGCTTGCCCTGGAGCTTGTCCGCGGCGGCAAGAGCACCAAGGTCAAGGCTAAGCCGGCCAAGCGGCCCGAATCTCAGCTCCCGTTGCCCGGCCCGGGAAAGGTCGAGGAGTTCCCCGGGGATTGGATGCAGAGGTATTTCCATCAGTTTGTCCCGGGCGAAGAGGGCAAGCCGTGGCGATTTCGCTTCTGGGGCCCCGGCACGATTCTCCCGCCCGATGCCAAGCCCGACCGCCCGATCCCGCGGAACATGCAGGTCACCATCACCCGCTCGGGCGACGATCCGGCCAAGATCGTGGCCCAGCGGGGCGATGAGAAGTGGGAAGTGACCGAGGACGATCTCGACAAATTGCCCGACGACGTCCGCCCTCACGTCGAGCGGATGCTCGGGCGCACGCCGCCTCCCGGGGGCCCGAAGAGCCGGTCCGGCAACTTCGACTTCGTCCCCGAGTGGCCCGGCCCTCGCTGGCAAGTTTGGCCCGAGGGAGGGCTGGAGAAGCGGATGGAAGAGATGAGCCGGCGCATCGAGGAGCTTCGCAAGTCGCTCGACCAGATGCGTGAGCAGCGTCCCCGGCGCAAGGACGCGCCCAGGCCCGACTCCAAGAAAGCCCCCCGGCCGAAGGACGAGCCGAAGAAGAAGCCCGACAAAGTCTAACGCCCGATCCCCAACCCTCTGCCCCCCCCCGGCAAGACCCACGCCTGCGTCAAACGGCGTGGGTCTTGTCATGCGCTGCCGGCCGGCGCCGAGCTGTCCGAGAGCCCCGTCCGGGTGACGACGCCCCGGCTCGCCGAGAACCGCCGCTCGCCCGGCTTCACGCCGTCGCCCTCGCGAGGCAATTGGCCCATGCGCCGGGCCCAGTCGGCGTACGCTCGCTCGTAGTCCTCCGTCGCTTCGTCTCGCTCAGCCACGACCGCTTCGAGATCCGCGTTTGCTTCGTCCGTGGGCGTCTCCGCCGCGCCCGCGTGCAACTGCGAAGTCTAACGCCTATCCCGGACGATGCCGGTGCCGCGGGGCCGGGTGGATTCGTGTTGGGGCTAGCCCAAATACTCCCGGTCGGTGATGATCCCGGGCATTGGAATGGGGTATTTGCCGTCGGCCCCCTTCTTGAGCGGCGGGTCGGAATCGTCGGTCAGCTTGTCCAACTCGGGCGCGAACTCGTGCTCGCCGTTGAGGATCTGATCGTAGGTGACGATCCGGCCCGTGTGCGCGGCCATGCGGCCCATCGACGAGACCAGGCTCGCCTGAGCGCCCCGCTTGACTTCGTTGTAGGGCTTGTCGGCGCGGATGGCTTCGATCAGGTCGTCCCATTCGAGTTGGTAAGGATTCTGCTCGGGCTGGGGGTATGCCCAGATGAGGTCGTCCTTCTCGAACCTCTGCCCTTTGAACGTGCGGACCTTGCCCGGCGTGTGCGACGAGGTGGAAACGATGCCGCCGCCCTTGGTGCCGTGCAGGTAGCTGGCGAACTCGTTGTGGCAGCCGGCGATGTTGCGCCCGTAATAGAACAGCTTGGTTCCGTCGGGGTAGGTGAATTCGACGGAGTAGTTGTCGAAGTTCTGGTCGATGGCCTCACCGCGGTAGTGGCGGCCGCCGGATGCCTTCGCCTCGACGGGAAAGCCGCCCTTCATCCAGGAGCACTCGTCGATCTGGTGGATGTAGAAGTCGTTGAACGTGCCGCCGGAGGCCCAGAGGAAGCTGTGGAACTTCTGGATCTGGTAGAACAGATCGCTCAAGTCACCCGGGTTGGGGCCCGCGAAGCCGACCATCGGGCCGGCCATCCGGTAAGCTCGCATTGCGATGATCTCGCCGATCTCGCCCCCGCGGACCCGCTCGTAGAGCTCTTGTCGGCCACGGCAATGGCGAACCATCAGCCCGACGCCTACCTTGAGGTTCTTTTTGTCTGCCTCTTCGGCGAGCTTGAACATCCTGCGGGTGGTGGGGCCGTCGACGGTGACGGGCTTCTCCATGAAGACGTTGAGGCCCTTGGAGATGGCGTAGGTGAAGTGGACCCAGCGGAAGGCTGGCGGGGTGGCCAAGATCACCACGTCGCCCGGGTTGAGGCAATCCATAGCCTTCTTGTAGGCCCCCAGGCCGACGAACATCCGATCCTCGGGCACGTCCATATTGTCGGCGTACCGTTTCTGCAAGCGGCTCTGGCTGCCGGTGAGCCGGCTTTCGAACGCGTCGGCCATGGCCACGAGCTTGACGGGGCCGTTCTCGACCGACATCGCCTGGCCCGCCGCGCCCGTGCCTCGCCCGCCGCAGCCGACTAGGGCCACCTGGATCGTGTTGTTCTCCGCCGCGTGGACGCGCGGCACCGCCCCGGCCAAGGCCGAGACCGCGGCGATCCGGCCGGTGTTCTTCAGAAACGCGCGACGCGACGAGCCACCCTTTGTGGTTTCGCTCATGAAAAGTCTCCTCGTGATGATTGGTGTCTAGTCCAAAGGCGAAGAATTCGTAGAAGGTCCGTTGCTCAAGCGGTAGGTCGTCAGCGGTCCGCCGCCCCCGGCAACCCTCCGGGTGGGACGGCAATCTGCCGCCGCGCGTCCTCGCGCTTGCACGGCAGCGTGTCCTGGGCAGACTGGATCCCAGCATACCCTCCGCAACAGCGCCTTACAACACCCGCCACCCTCCGCCTTCAGTAGCAGGCACACGGCGTGTGCCGTCCGCTGGTTACGTCACACGGCGTGTGCCTACTACTTCGCAGATGCGGCGACTATTCTTCGGCCGATCCTCAGGCGACCTTCGATGAGCGAGCGTCCGGCAGGCGGTGTAAGTGTTTGTTACACAAACCTTTAGAGGCTCTCGGCCGCTCCGATTGGCGGCCACCTCGGTGGGCATGCTGAATTCGTCAGCTCCCGGCGAGCGACCAGAAAACGGTTGGTGGCAACCGTGTCCGCATCGATTGCTCAGGACCGTGCCACCTGTGAGCATCGCTTTCGAGACACCCGGATCCGCCCGAGCAGCAGAAGTGGCTCGACGGCCCCCTTCGCTCCGTGTAAGCTGATCGGAGGCGTGCCCGAAGGCCGGCGCGACGAACGGTTCCGGCGGGCGGTGCGTTGATCGCCGCCCTGGGAAACCGCTCGCCGGTCCTGAGCACGCGATGGTCCGCGGCGTCACCGGTTGTGGGGGTCTGTCATGCGAATTGCGACGTGCGCTTCCGCCCTGGCTTGGGCTTGGCTTCTCAGCGTATCTGCGGCCGATCCGGCGGCAGGGGAGTACGTTCAGGCCCTCCGGTCGAGTGTGCCCTCGGTGCGCCGGCACGCCGCCCCCGCCCTGGCAGAGCTGGGGAGGGCAGAAGAGGCGAT
>CAZDHR010000312.1:0-8605 GCA_964505295.1 uncultured Planctomycetaceae bacterium | reverse complement strand
CCACGTCCATGCTCATGGGCGGAGCCGCCGAGATCGTCGCCTACGGGACGGCGGTGGTCGTCGAATAGAAGCAACCTCCCGTCGCATCTTGTTCCACCGGCCGTCTCCTGTTGGGGCACGGTCTCCCGACCGTGACCTTGGCGGCGTAACGCCTTGCGCCGGGAAACGTTCGGTCGAGCCGTCGCCGGCGTTGGGAAACCCTTGCCAAACAGGGTGGGAGTGCGTTCAAGACACGCTCTCAGAAGGGGACGGTTTCACCGCGGCTATCCGGCTGCCCGCTCCCCAGAAACGCCTCCATCGGCCGGGCGAGGCGGCGGAAGTCGGCCGTGGGCATGGCGACCGTGTCCCAACTGGGCGAGATCGGGTGCGCCAGCCGGGCGTACTCCGCCAACTCGATCCCCACGAAGCCGTAGAGCGAGCCGCGATGCTCGAACAACTGGTCCGGCGCGAGCGGCGCCCGGTCGCCCACGATGTTGTAGGCGAACACGAACAG
The DNA here is from genome assembly GCA_964505295.1 of uncultured Planctomycetaceae bacterium. GTDB lineage: Bacteria > Planctomycetota > Planctomycetia > Pirellulales > Thermoguttaceae > DATKZH01. Next base: position 8,112 of record CAZDHR010000312.1, on the reverse strand, counting down.
CCCGCGGAAGGTCTCCCCAAAAACCGCCTCCCACCGGGCCAGGCTCCCCAAGTCCTCGCGCGGCGACCAGTTCTTCCAGTACTGTTTCGTTTCATCCCCGCTCGGAAACCGCCGGCCCTTCACGTCCACCAGCCAGGTGATCTCGCCCGGCGACGAGACGATGAAATCGAGGTTCTTGATCGACTGCCCGTCGGCCAGCACGCTCCGCCGGGCCTCGTCGACCGCCACGTAGGGGACGCCCCGCGAACGGAGATAAGCCTCGAACGCCGCCTCGTAGTGATTGTCGCGGTTGGCCATGGAAAGTTAATGCTGAAGGATGAATGATGAATGATAAGCCATGTAATGGCTCACTTCTCCAATATCTCTTGCACCGCCGCGATGACGCTCCGGGCATCCGGCTCGAGCGGCACGTCGCGCTGCTCGGCCTTCTGGAGGTCTTTGACCTGGCAGGTGCGCGAGGTGAACTCGTTTTCGCCGGCGATCAGGGCGACGCGGTGGCCGCGGCGGTCGGCGTATTTAAGCTGCTGGCCGAGCTTCTTGGGGTCGGGGTAGACTTCGACGCCGATCCCGGCCGCGCGCAGGGCGGCGGCCAGCTTGAGGTAGTCGTCGAGGCGGGTCTTGTCGAAGTAGGGGATGAAGACGGGGGCGGGCGTGGCAACCTTCTCGATCATCCCCAGCTCTTCCATCGCCGCCAGCAGGCGGTCGAGGCCCAGGGATGCCCCGACGCCGGGAAGCTCCTGGCTGGTGTAAAGGCCCGCTAGGTTGTCGTACCGCCCGCCGGAGCAGACGCTGCCGATGCCGGGCAGGGCGTCGAGGAAGGTCTCGAAGACGGTGCCGGTGTAGTAGTCGAGACCCCGGGCGATTGTCGCGTCGAGCTCGACGCACGCCTCGGGCACGCCGGCCGCCCGGACGCCGGCCAGCATGTCGCCGAGCAGGGCCACGCCGGCCTCGCCCGTCTCGCTCCCCGCCACCAGCGGGTCGAGCCGGCCGAGGATCTCGTCGTTGGTGCCCTCCAGCGACGCCAGGCGGAGTACCTCCCGGGCTTGGGCGTCGGTGGTCTGGGCCGTGGCTTTCATCTCCTCGGCCACTCCGTCCGGGCCGATCTTGGCCAGCTTGTCCAGCGCCCGAAGGATCGGCGTGGCCCGATCGGCCAGATCGAGCCGCTCGAGCAGCCCGGTGAGCACCTTGCGATTGTTGAGCCGGATGGTAAATTCCCGGAAGCCGATCTCGCGGAAGAGGTCGTGAATCACCAGGGCGATCTCGGCGTCGGCGGCGGGGGAGCGCGTGCCGATCGTGTCGAAGTCGCACTGCATGAACTCGCGGTAGCGGCCCCGCTGAGGGCTTTCGCCCCGCCACACCGCCGCGATGTGGTAGCGCTTAAACGGCGTGCCCAGCTCGGCGATGTGCTGGGCCGCGAATCGGGCGAAAGGGACGGTGAGGTCGAACCGCAGCCCGACCCAGCGGTCGCCGTGGTCTTGGAACTTGTAGAGCTGCTTGTCGGTCTCCTCGCCCCCTTTCCCGGAGAGGATCTCCAGGTACTCCAACGCGGGCGTGTCGATCGGGCTAAACCCGTACGAGCGGTAGACGCGGCGGGCCGTGTCGATCAGCCGCTCGCGGGGGATCATCGCCTCGGGCGCGTAGTCGCGGAATCCCTTCAGCGTTCGTGGGGTAATGCGTTTCGGTCGGCTCACGACTTCATCGAGGGACTGGCGGTTGGTGACGGGGGGCTGCTGAACTGAGGGAGCAGGCGGCGAAACCGCAAGCGGCTGCGCAGACGGCTACTTCGGCTTAGGACTCCGGATATCGTGACCCTTGCGGGGACCAAGGACGGCCTCGGCGTACTCTGCGACCTGCTCAGGCGTCTCGAAGTAGTGGTCGTAGACCCAATCGTCCTCGTACTCGCACTTCTTGGTCGTGTAGTCGCGGCAGATCTGCGGTCGGGTCTCGTATTGTTGGCAGAGGTTGTCGTCGCCGAGGTGCTTGCACTTGGTGTGGACCAGCAGGTACCAGACATCGTCTTCGATGAACACCGTCGCCCGTTCGTGGAGCAAATACCAGCGGATATACTCGAAATCCTTCCACGAGGTCGGCATCTCGATCGGCAGGGCGAAATAGCGGCAGCACTTGGCCGAGCAGTGCATGCAGAGGACCTCGCCCGGCTTGAGATCTTCACGATGGGGCTTCCGTGGCCTGGTCACGTTGGGGGTCTCACTTCCGGCTTCGACGAGGGTGGCCATCCAGAGCCTCCTCCGCAAGGGGTCTTTTGGCACGGGCGAGGCCGATACGACCTCGGCCGTGCGGGGAACGTTTTCCCCGGGGGAACGAAACGCCGTATTGTAAGCAGACTGGCACGCCGCGGCAAGAAGCGCCTCGAAGGATTTCGCCGTAGTCAATCTCCCCTCGCCATGTTCGCGCTAGATCACCGTGCGCGATGATGGAACACGCATCCGGCCTTGTGCCGGGGCGGTTTTTTCCCGAATTCGGTTTTTCTGTGCCTCAATCGCGCACGCCCAATCAGTCCCTTCCCCTACGGCCGCGGAGATTCGGCCACGAACAGGTCGTCGAACCAGGCCGTGCCCGCGTGGCCGCGAAGGAGGAGGTAGACGTTGACGTTGCGGATCGGCTTGGCCGGCTCGATGGTCAATTGGCCGTGCTGCCAGCCGGTCGTGCCCGTCTGCCAGTCGATCGTCTGGCCGTACAGCGGCGTGCCGTCGGTGTAGTAGATGTCGACGTAGACGCAGAAGCCCCGGCCCTGGAGCGGCGGAGCCCAAAAGCGGGGTCGACGCAATCTCTCGCCCCGCGCTGGGCACTGATTCCTCAAGCCGCGGTGCCCAAAGGTGGGGTCGTCGCACCCGGCCGTCCCGCCGTCGATCCCCGCCGCCGCCCCGCAGGACGCGGAAAAACTGGAAGCACCCGGGGGTGCGCAAAAAACGTCTTGCGGCTCGGCGCTAACATGGTATGCTCGACCGTGTTAGGCCGAAAACCGCGCGCCCGGAAGCCCCTGAAACAGCCCGTCCAAGTGTCCAACAAAGCCGCCCATGAACCGCCCTAAGTCCATCCCTGGAAACACGTTGCGTCGAAGCGCTGTAGGGTGCGTGAAACGCACCAACTACGTCTACTATATTTTCGGATGCAGGTCGACTGCGGCTGAGCGCTGGCGGACCGCAAGTGCAACCCGCGGCGCGGAACTACGCCGGTCATCAAGCGGGGCCTTTCCCCCTGTGCGCGGATTGGCGATGCGTTGGGCGGGTAAGGACGCGAAGCGTCCGGCCGTACGTTTTCACGCAGAAGCGTGGCAACGATGCAACAAAGACAGTCTTACTATGACGGGATCGCCGACCTGGCGAAAAGCGTGGGCCGCGTTCAACAGGAAGCGGCCCAAACTCCGCCGAAAGACCCCCTCTCTTCGTCCAGGCTTCGGCGATCCAACTGGCTTCTTTGCATCACGCGTGCGGGCCTAACCTTCTGGCATATCTGGCTTTACGCCGCCCCTTCCGCCTCAAGACCGAGTACGCTATATTGGCGACATTGGCCACGAACATGCTTGCCTTTGTGACCGTTTTTCTGCCCAGCCTGGACCAGAGGTGTCCAGGGCTCGTGGTATGTTGGGGCCTGCGGAAATGGTCTGAGGCGAGCTGGTCGTCCGTGGGGACTTGGAGGGCATGTGATGGCAGTGTGGCTGGTGCGTGCAGGCAGTCGGGGCGAACAGGAGCAAATCGCCCTCGACAACAACCTCCTCACTATCGGTTGGAACGACCTGCGCGATCTGTCGGCTACCGACAGCCGGGACGCGCTGGCCGATCTTTACCGCGAAGTCAACCCCGACGCCTCGCCCAAAAGAGTCTCCCATCATGTGGGGCAACTATGGGCGTTTCGGGCACGCATGCAGGAGGGTGACCTGGCCGTCCTCCCGCTCCACATCCAGTCGGCCATTGCCATCGGCAAGATCAAGGGTCCTTACCAGTATCGAACCGACCTCGGCAGCGAAGTCCATCACACGCGCGCTGTGGAATGGTTGCGAACGGACATCCCGCGCACGGCGTTCGACCAGGACATTCTCTACTCATTCGGGGCGTACATGACGGTCTGCCAAATCAGCCGGAACAACGCCGAAGAACGGATCAAGGCCGTTTTGGTAGGCAAACCATCCGCTCCGCTGAAGCCTAGCGACGAAGCCTTGGCTGCCGGAGACGGCTCCCTAGACATCGAGCAAGCGGCGAGAGATCAGATTGTCGACTACATGCAGCGGAAATTCGCCGGGCACAGACTGGCTGAGCTTGTCGACGCTGTTCTCCAAGCAGAGGGATACCTCACTCGCGTCTCGCCACCGGGGCCCGATGGCGGCGTTGACATCCTGGCCGGGTCGGGTCCAATGGGCTTCGGGGAACCCCGGATGTGCGTCCAGGTGAAATCGTCTCCGTCACCTGCGGATGTGACCGTCCTTCGTGGCCTTCAAGGCGTCCTCCAGAACTTCCGAGCAGAGCAAGGCTTGCTCGTCTGCTGGGGAGGCTTCAAATCGTCGGTGTGGCAGGAGGCCAGGCAGAGTTTCTTCTCGATCCGGCTGTGGGACTCGGGCAACCTTGTGAGGGCACTCTTCAAGAACTACGACAAGTTTCCTGACCAGTTGCAGGCGGAACTACCGCTGAAGCGGATTTGGGCGTTGGTGTTGGAGGAGTGATCTAGCCTCGGAGTGGCTACTTGCATTTTTTCGTGGGGGCCGAACGGCCCTCGAAGATGGTAAACAGATAGACCTTGACAGATGGACGTACAGCAATTCTGGAAAACGGCTTCGCCGCAGATCGCCGATTTCGTTTGCGACTCAAGCGTTGGGCTGACAACGCCATGTTCATTGCCGGACATACCATACGAATATAGCACCCTACGGCTCTCCGGCGTTTTTCCGGGTTGTTGGAGTAGAGCCTTCAGGCTGCGACGGCAAGCTGAAGCTTGGGCTCCGACGGGACGAAGACCCCGCGTGGGCCGTTTCGTCTACGCGCGCGGCACCGAATCGTGAGGGGACTTCCGCTGGTTCTTGGCCAGAAAGGCCAGGCGCTCGGCGGTCGGCTGGTCGACGGCGATGCGGCGGATGGCGGTGGCCCGACCCGTTTCCGGGTCGACGTCGACGATGCTGCCGTGGAGACGCACGTCGTCCTTGGCCACTTCGAAGTGGGTGGGTCGGAAGGTTCGGGCGGTTTCGAGCACGCGGTCGACGCGGCGCCCGAGGATGCTGTCGTGCGGGCCGGCCATGCCCACGTCGCACTGGAAGGCGGTGCCACCGGGCAGCAGTTGCTCATCGGCGGTGGGGACGTGCGTGTGGGTGCCCAGCACGGCCGAGACGCGCCCGTCGAGATGGCGACCCATGAGCTGCTCGTCGCTGGTCGCCTCGGCGTGGAAGTCGAGCAGGATGCACTTCACGTCGGACGGGATCTCGGCCAGCACCTGATCCGCCGCCCAAAAGGGGCAATCGACCGGCGGCATGAACACACGGCCGAGGAGGTTGAACACGGCCACTTCGACGTGATCCTTGGTGGAGAGCACGGTGAACCGGCGTCCGGGGGCTTCGTCGGGGTAGTTGGCCGGGCGGACGATCCGCGGCTCGTCTTGGAGCACGGAGTAGATTTCGCGGCGGCGGAAGACGTGGTCGCCCATCGTGATGCAGTCGACGCCGCCGGCGATCAGCTCGTGGTAGATAGCCGGCGTGAGCCCCGATCCACCCGCCGCGTTCTCCGCGTTGGCGACCACGAAGTCGAGCGATTCCTCGATCTTCAGCCCGGGCAGTGCCCTGAGGACGATCTGCCGACCCGGTTTGCCAACGATGTCTCCGATCAGTAGTAGTCGCACAAGCCGGTTCTTTCTATAAGGCGTGAGGGTGAGGGGGCGACAAGGTGACGGGGTGAGGGGGTGACGGGGTGACCTTGATTTTGCCGGGGTCTCATCGTTCCAACGCTTTGCGTCGGAACGCACTCGACGGACGCTTTGCGTCCTGATCGGCGACGCGAAGCGTGGGAACGATACGACCCTTTCACCCCGTCACCCTTTCACCCCGTCACCCCGTCACCCCGTCACCCCGTCACCGCCGCCTCTACCTTGCGATTTCCGTGTAGCGTGTTTCTCGCAACACGGTGACCTTGATTTCGCCGGGGTAATTGAGACGTTCTTCGAAGGCCTTGACGATGTCGCGGCAGACTTTGGCCGCCGTTTCGTCGCTGGTATCTTTGGAGCTGACGATAACGCGCATCTCGCGGCCGGCTTGGATGGCAAACGCCTGCTCCACGCCCGAGAACTCGGTGGCGATCGACTCCAGCTCTTCCATCCGTTTGACGTAGCGTTCCAGGGTTTCTCGCCGGGCCCCGGGCCGCGAAGCGCTACAGGCGTCGGCCGCGGAGACGAGCACGGTGTAGGGATACTCCACCTTGGCGTCGTCGTGGTGTCCGGCCGCCGCGTGGATGACCTCGGGACGCTCGGCATAGCGTTTCAGGAGGTCGGCGCCGATCTTGGGGTGGCCCCCTTCGGCCTCGTGGTCGGCGGCCTTGCCGATGTCGTGCAACAGTCCGCAGCGTCGCGCAAGCGATCCGTCGAGCCCGAGTTCATCGGCCAGCATCCCGGTGAGGAAGGCGACCTCGATCGAGTGCCGCAGCACGTTCTGGCTGTAGCTGGTTCGGAACTGGAGCCGTCCGAGCAGATTGACAATCCGCTCGTGCAGGCCGTGGACGTCGACCTCCTGGCAAGCCTCCTCGCCGGCCTTCTGGACGTGCCGTTCCAGCTCCTGCCGCGTATCGGCGACGATCTCCTCGATGCGGGAAGGGTGGATGCGGCCGTCGGCGATGAGCTTGTTCAAGGCGAGCCGGGCCACCTCGCGGCGGATCATGTCGAACGCGCTGACGATCACCACACCCGGCGTGTCGTCGATGATCACGTCGACGCCGGTCGCCTTCTCGAAGGCACGGATGTTGCGGCCCTCACGGCCGATGATCCGCCCTTTCATCTCGTCGTTCGGGATGTCGACCGTGCTGGTCGTCGTCTCCGCGGTGTGGGCGGCCGCATAGCGCTGCAAGCTGGTCAACAGCAGCTCCCGCGTCTTGGCCTCGCAGGCCTCGGCGGTCCGCTTTTCGTGCCTGAGAATCAACGCCCCGCTCTCATGCCGGAGTTCGGTTTCGAGCATCTCCAGAAGCCGGCTGGTTGCCTCTTGCGGGCTCAGGCCGCTCAGCTCGTGCAGGGTCTGTCGCTGGAGGTCGAGGAGCTTGGATAGCTCTTCCTTGCGCCGGTTGGCGTCCTGGATGCGCTCGGTGAGCTTCCGCTGCGTGCTCTCGACGATCTTCTCCTGTTTGCGGAGCTGCTCGCCCTGCTGCTCCAAGGCATCTTGCCGTTTGTCGGCCAAGCGTTCGCGATTGTGGAGCTCCTCGCGGAGTTTGCGCAACTCCTTCTCGCCATCCGCCTTGTACTGGATCGCCTTCTCTTTCAACTCCAGCTCGGTCTCTCGGCGGAGTGTTTCCACTTCCTGCTGGGCTTGGCTGATGATTTGCTGTGCTTCGCTTTCGGCGTCCCGGCGACGGAGGTGGTCCAGGAATTTGATCCCTACGAAGGTCAGGAGGACCGCGCCCCCGAAAACTACCACGTAGGGAACAACGGATAGTAGCGTATCCACGGCGGTTGCCCTCGCTGGTATCAGCCGGAAGCGCGCCTGGCAGCCCTGCCAATCGAGTGGCCGACGAGCGGATCACCGCCGGTTGCGGCGGGCTCTTCGTCGGCGGCCGGCCCAAGAGGGCGTGGGACAGAAGGAGTCCGACGGGGGACCCCGGGTCGCGGCGATCCGATCAGAACGGACCGGTACCGGTTAGCCGTGGCAAAAAGGGTCGGCAGCACGCAGTCGATATCCAGTGAGCCGTCGTCCGCCGCCGACGGGTTCCGTGGCGGGGACGACTTGATAGCGGCCGGGTGGTATGCCAAACCTCTTCGGTCCGAGGCGAACATTCATCCAAACGACGTCGGGCCAACACGGCCGCCGGGTTCCCCGCCGCCGTGAGCCGCCGGAACGATCCAACCACCGCCGGTTCCGCTCGGTCCGCAAGGCACCAAGGCCACCGCACAAAAGCCCCAGCACAAACCGAAAGA
>CAZDHR010000311.1:0-8681 GCA_964505295.1 uncultured Planctomycetaceae bacterium | reverse complement strand
CTCACCCCCAACCCCTCTCCCGCAGGCGGGAGAGGGAAGGCCGTAGGGTGCGTGCTTGCAAGCACGCGAACCCGGCTCCGCCTCCTCACTCCAGATTCCGCAAGGCGGCGCCGCGTTGGCTGTGCCAAGCGCTGCCAGCGACGCGTGGGTGCAAGCACCCACCCTCCGGACGGCGCCCCGCGCTGACCGGTGCCGTCGGGAAGAGCTCACTTGGCTCCCAAAATCGCCTTGACGATCATCCAAAGGCCCCGCACGGTCCCCAGGATCATGGCCAGCGAGACGACCCAGAGGACCGGCTCCAGCGTGCGGGACTCCTGATGGCCCGGAAACACCCAGCCGATCAGGGCCAGCAGGGAAACGCCGACGACGACGGATCCGCCGGCCGTGGCCAATCCTTCGAGCAGCATGCGAAGCCGGGTCGGCTCCGTCGGTTTGTCTTTCTCTTTCTTCTTGTCGCTCATCGTGGATGATCTGCATTCAGGCAGTTGGCGCTCAGTCTCCGTTCCCGCCGGACGACGTGAACTCGAGCCGCCCGTCGAGCATCCGGCACCAGGCGTCCAGGTCACCCAGCTCGGCCTTGGCCCGCTCGCCGGCGTCGACGAGCACCAACGGCCGCGGGGCGACCATCGCCGCCACGTGCTTGACGTCGAACGCCTCGAGCAGGCCGAAGCAGAACAGCTCCGGCTTCTCGTTCGCCGCCCAGCTCTGCTCGATCACCTCTTTCAGGCTCCCGAGCGGATTGTGCAATTCTACCGCGCCGATCACGTTCGGTTCCAGGGCCGCAGCCACCAAGGCGAACGTGCCGGACCGCGGCCCGCAGGCAACGAGCGTGACCGGCCGTTTGTGTTCCGCCACGGACCAGTGGGCGACGGCCGCCACCTGGCTCGCCTGCAACCCCAACGGGCGGTCGCCCACCCCGGCGACCAGCAGCGCGTAAAGGAAGTCGCGCTGGGCGATCTTCGATTCGCCGAAGTAGAACGGATCGAGGGCCACCACGCGATGGCCCGAGTCCAACAGCCGGGCGGCGTCGGCCGCGGCGCTGGCGCGCCCTTCGTCGGCCACGAGGATCGCCGTCTTCTGCGGGTCGCCCTTGACCAACTCCACGGCGGGCACGGTCCAGGCGCTGCCCATCTGGAGCTTCCAATACGTGGCCTTGACGCCCGATTTCTCCTCCTCGCCGAACTTGATCGCGTGCACCTCGTACGGCTTCGCCCGAACCAGCTCCGATAGCTTCGCCCGTCGCGAGGCCTGCCATTTCTCGGCCGCGCCCTTCTCGCCCGGCAGTGCCGGCCCGCGCGGCAGGTCCTTCGCCAGACGGAGCGCGAGCGTGTTGAAATCCTCGTTTTTCTCGGGCAACTCGACGTGCAGCTCTTCTTTGCTCTTCACCTCGTCGTCGGACGGGATCTCGGTGGCGTCGAACGGCTCGTCGCCGGGATAGAAGAAGTCGCCCAGCATGCGATAGAGCTGCTGGCGGTTGTCGACCTCGTAATTGTGCTTGCCGGGCGGATCGTCGTTGACGTGGGACCGCAGTGCGTCTTCCCGGCCGTAGAGGCGGAAGATGGGCTGGGCCGCGTCCAAGAGCGGCTGCAAGGCGTATTCGCCCTCGAAGCAGCAACTATCGTGCAGGTTGTACGTCAGGAGCGTCGGCCGCGGGGCCATCATCGCCGTGAGATGCGTGTAGTCGCAGACGGTGGCCAGGTCGTTGGGCGTCTGCTCCGAATCGCCCAGGTCCTTCGTATGGTAGGCCCTGGTGCGGAAGCTGGAGTAGCCGGCGACCGGGTCGGTCAGCTTCACCCGGGTGTCGAGCGAGCTGATGATGATCGTCTGCCATCCCCCGCCCGAGAGCCCCGTGACAGCCACGCGGTCCGGGTCGGCGTTTTCCAGGCTCAACAGGACGTCGAGCCCTCGCTTCATCGCCAGGTAGAACGGGGCCAGGCCGCTCGTGCCGCAGAGGTCGATCTGGTTCATGCGGTAGTGGGTGAAGCCGGGCGATTTGAGCTGCCCCATGCCCAGCCATTCGAGGTTCAAGGCGAGCATGCCCCGCTTGGCCTGGTTGATGCAGCGGATCTGCTTTGGCGGATACTGCTTCCCCAGGGCCGTGTGTCCGTTCACGTTCAACACGGCGGGCACCTTGCCCGAGAGCTCCTCCGGCTCGTAGAGCAAGGCGGGGATCCACAGGCCGGGCAGGGCCTCGTAACGGAGCTTCTTGATGCGATAGCCGGGTCCGCCCTCGATCGTGTCGAGCCACTCGACTTGGGTTTCCGCGTCGCGCCACTTGGTCGCCTCGCCGCGATAGACGATCTTCTCCAACACGTCGCTGCGGAGCCGGTTGGCGATTTTCTCCCATTCGGCCACCGATTTCACCTCCGGCATGGGCGGAACCCGGGCGTGGCAGTACTGCTGAACCTCCGCCCAGGGAAGCTGGGAGCCGACGATCTCGTGCTCCAGAAGCGCCTGCACGTCGGACGGCTCCGCGGCGGGAAGCGACCGAGGCACCGCCAAAGCCAGTCCGAGCAGGATCGACGTCGCGAAGAACCGGTAGCGCGTCATGGCGTGTCTCCTCAAGGCGTGGTCCGCGGGCAGAACGAGTACCGACTACGGTATCACGCCGGCCGGGCCGAGGCAAGCGTCGAGTCGCGGCGCAGGGGCCGCGCATGACCGCCATCGCGTCCGTTCGCCGTAGGCCCAGGCGCGCCAACGACAGAGATGAATCGCGGGATCATGCCCGGCGGAGAAGACACGAATTTCGGCTCACACCATTCAGCCGGGCAGATTCTGCTCGGGATCATCGCTTGGCTCGGGCCTTGGACCTTGAACGCCTGGGATCGCGAGGAACGATCGTGGATTTACAATAGGAATCCCCCGGAACGGATGAAGCACGAGCAGGTCCGAATCTCCCGTGACGATGTGGCTGCCGTTCCCGCTCAAAGCCAATTCGAGGAACTTGTTGTCCTTGGGGTCACGACACTCTGCCACCACGTCGACAACGTCGATCACTTCAGCCTCTCGGACCAATGCCGCAAGGAACTCCAAGCGTCGCGCTTGTGACAGATACTTGTCAAATCTCGGTCGGCGAAGCACTTCATCCAGTTCGGCGACCGTCTCGTACGACACGAGCAGTCGCCCCCGTGCCGCGGCGACGTCGAATGCCTGCCGCGGCACCGAGCGTGGAAGCAATAGGGCGCTGACGACCACGCCCGTGTCAATAACGGTCCGCAATTCACTCATCACGCACGATCGACTCCATCATCTCCGGCGTAAGCCCCTGGGCCTCGGCTTCCGTCCCGATTTCGTCCATGATTTCCTTCAACGGACGGACGCGCCCCAGGGTCAGTTCACGCAAACGCAGACGGAGAAGGACCTCCAGCTTGCGACGTTCTTCGGGGGATGCCTCGGAAAACGACTGAGCTGCGTCGGCGTCGACAACAATGGAGATTGCTTTCGTAGACATATTCTAACTCCCGGCCACTGACTAGGGTGCGAACGCTGAGGCTCAGGCGCGCAGCCCGGCCACGTCGTCTGCACCCTCTTGTTGGCCTTCCTGTTCGGGCTCCTCAATCATCGGTGGTATATCAACTTCCGGGAACACCGCCGTCATTCTTCTACCGAGAACGATCAGATAGCATTGAGTTTCCATGGCTATCCCATCGCAGAGATCCGGGTTTTCGAGGATCTTGCCGCTGGCATCGCTGGCCTTATGCCTCCGGAAACCCCTTCAATTTATCAAAGGTCACGCCAGGGGTCAATCATCGAGCGTTCTCGACGAGCCAGGGCAAGCCTTGATGGCCCATTCTCGTGTGGGGCCCTTGCCGGGGTGCTGGCCGGCTTCTTTGGGCTCGAAATCGGACCCGGCGGTGGGGTAGGATCGATGCGGGAAGGTGTTGCCGCGGAGGATCGCTCGTCGACGGCCCCCATTCGGACGGCGCTCTCTCCCTTTTCGGGACAGGGTGGTTCCGGTCGACCGATGGCGGGCCTCCAGAACCTGTTGTTTGCCCGGTCGCCGGTCGTTATGCTATCCTTCGCCGAAGGCCGCTGACAGCCGGACCCTGGGTGCGGCGGTTGTTGGGGCCCTGCATGGCCCGTTCCGGAAGAACTGCGACACTAACCCGAAGCGCAAGCGAGGGAGAAGGACGGGAAAACGCCGGTCCTCGCTTGCGCTTCGGGTTAGTGTGGACTACGGGCATTCGTTGCAGTTTTTCCGGCACGGGCCCTAGCGAAGGAGGTCGCGATGTTCTCCGGCAAACACATCCCCTGGGTCGCGGCGTTCTGGCTCTCGATGCTCTCCGCCGTGTCCTTCTCGGCCGAGCCGGCGTGGCAGCCGCTGTTTAACGGCAAGGACCTGGCCGGCTGGGTCAACGTGAATACCGCCCCGGAGACGTGGCAAGTGCGCGACGGCGTGATCGTCTCAAGCGGCCAACCGCGAGGCTTCCTGCGCACCACGCGAATGTTCGAGAACTACGTGTTGGAGCTGGAGTGGCGCCGCGTGGGCAAGGCAACCGGCACCGGGATCCTCGTCCACGCCGACGCGCTCCCGCAGATCGGGGCGCCGTATCCGAAGGCGGTCGAGGTGCAGGCTCGCGACGGCGATCACGGCACGATCTTCGGCATCGGCGGCTGCGAGATCCGCCCAATCGCCAACCCGAAAACCGGCGCCCGGCGCCCCGGGGCCCAGCCGATCGAAGCGAGGGCGCTTCCGCCCGGGCAGTGGAACCACTACCGGCTGACCAGCCGCGACGGCACGCTGGAGCTGGCCGTCAACGGGCGCGTGGTCGCGCGCGCCGCCGGCGCCACTCGGGTGAAAGGCCATGTCTCGCTGAAGTCGGAGCGGTCCGAGGTCCATTTCCGCAACATCCGCATTCAGGAGCTGCCCGGCTCTCAGCCGCCCGCGGAGAAGGTCGCCGCGGCGGAGGAAGGCTTCGCGTCGATCTTCGACGGCCTGACCTTTCGCGGCTGGAAGCACCACGAGGGGCTGGAAGGCCGCTGGGAGATCGACGACGGCGTGTTCCGATTGCTCGAAGACCAACCGCCCCGCAAACGCGGTCAGGACGTGAACCTCTGGCACGAGGAATCGCTGGACGACTTCGTGCTCATCGCCGACTGGCGCCTGACCGGCGAGCCGGAGCGCAAGCTGATGAACGACTTCACCGAGGACGGGCTCATCAAGCGCGACGCGAAGGGCCAACGGATCACCCACGAGGTCCTCCACGCCGGCGACAGCGGAATCTACGTGCGCGGCGACGCCCGGGCGCAGGTCAACATCTGGTCGCAGCCGATGGGGAGCGGCGACATCAACTCCTATCACAAGGACGCCAAGCTGCCCGTGGAGATTCGCCGCGCCTGCGTGCCCAAGGTCAATGCCGACCATCCTCCCGGCGAGTGGAACCGCTTCCGGATCACGATGCGGGGCGATCGCGTCACGGTCGTGCTCAACGGGCAGACCGTGATCGAAAGCGCGGAGCTACCCGACGTGGCCGAGAAGGGGCCGATCGCGCTGCAGAACCACCGCGACCCGATCGAGTTTCGCAACCTGTTCCTCAAGAGCCTGCCCGAGTGAGTCCCACATGACGAATGAACCTGTCTCGAAGCCCGCAGAGTTCTCCGGTGAGCCGCGCACGGTGAATGACCCCCCTTCGAAGCCCAGGGGTTGCAACCCCTGGGCTTCGAGCGTATGGTACGAGAGGTACTGACCGCGCGGGGTTCAACAAGACGCTCATTCGCAGAACTCCCAATCCGAGAGGAGAACGTTGGCATGCCCACGTCGGACCCACTCACGCGAAGAAAATTCCTCGGCCGCACGCTCGCCGCCGGGGCCGGGGCCTTGGCCGTGTCGCCGCTTGCCGCCGCGCCGGCTGCCGCGGCGAAGCCACCCTATTTGCAGGACCGGGGCTGGCTCGTCGGCTGCTGGACCCGCCCCTGGGCCAAGTTCGACTATCGCGTGGCCATGGACGCGGTCGCCGAGGCCGGCTTCCGGTACCTCGCGCTGACCGGCGCCAAAACGAAGACGAGGCGTGTCATCGCGCCGGCCACCACGCTCGAGGAATCCCGGCAGGTGGGCGAGGAGGCCCGGAAGCGCGGCCTGACGATCACCAACGTCTACGGCGGCGGCGTCCCCTTGCACGAGGGCGGCGAAAGCCTGCGCAAGATGATCGACAACTGCGCCGCCGCCGGGGGCTGGTCGGTCCTGCTGGCCCACGTCGGTAGCGAGGCCACTTTCCGCGAGTGCTGCAAGACCATCGCCGAGGGCTGCGACTACGCCGCCGAAAAACAGGTGGTCATCGTGCTCAAGCCCCACGGCGGCACCACCGGCACCGGGCCGCAGTTGCGCCGGGCCGCCGAGCTGGTCGACCGCGAGAACTTCACCCTGATGTACGACCCGGGCAACATCTACTTCTACTCCGACGGCCAAACCGATCCGGTCGAAGACTGCCCCGCGGTCGACGGCCTCATTACCGGCATGTCGGTCAAGGACTACCAGCACCCGAAGAACGTGGCGCTCACGCCGGGCACGGGCCAGGTGGATTTCCCCAAGCTGATGGCGCGGCTACGCCGAGGCGGCTTCACCCACGGCCCGCTCGCCATCGAATGCCTCGCCCCCGGCGACCCGGCCCACACGCTCGCCGAGGCGAAGAAGGCCCGCCGGTTCGTCGAGGAGCTGGTCGGCGGCGCGGGCTGAATGCGATTTCGTGATCCCCGGAGAACGCATAGGGAGATTGCTCGATAACATGCAGGGTGGGTCGAGGTACGAGACCCACGCGTCGCGTACGAAAATGCGACTCTCGGTTCCATGCGGTCCTGTGTTGAGAATGACACACCTTCGAAGCCCAGGGGTTGCAACCCCTGGGCTTGGAGGGCGGTCGTCTGCCATGCTCAGAAGGTGCAGTGCCAGGAGTTACCGATGAAAACGTCACGCTCTGTGCTCCACGCCACCTTCCTCCTGCTAACCGTATCTGCCGTCACCGGCGCGGCGGAGCCGGACGCGGCCGTCGTGCCGCGCGAAGTGATCGAGCTGTTCAACGGCAGGGACCTGGGCGGATGGACCACGTGGCTGGTCGACACCCAGCGCGAGGACCCGCGCGGCGTCTACTCGGTGCGCGACGGCGTGCTCCGCATCTCCGGCGACGGCTTCGGATACTTGAGCACCGCCCGGGCATACAAGGACTACCGGCTGGTCGTGGAAGTGAAGTGGGGGACGCAAAACTTCCGCACGCGCCAAGGCATGGCCCGCGACTCGGGTATCTTCCTGCACAGCGTCGGGCCCGAGGGGAACAGCTACGATTGCGGCTGGGGATCGCAAGAGCGGAACACCGGAAGCGACGTGAGCCGCGGAGCCTACAAGGCGGCCATCGAGTGCCAAGTGATGGAGGGCGGGTTCGGCGACTTGCTCTTGATCCACGGCCGGTACGCCGACGGCCGCCACGTTCCGATCCGCGCCACGGTCCGCGCGGTCGAGCGTCGCGTCGACGGCGATTACGCCAAGTATCAGTTTGACCCGAAGGCCGACGAGCGGACCCTCACCAGCGCGGCCATCGCTTGGCGAGCGAAGGACACGGCCTGGCAGGACGTGCCGGGTTTCCGGGGCAAAGACGACGTCGAAAGCCCCCACGGCCAGTGGACGCGCGTCGAATGCCTATGCGTCGGCGATCGTGTCAAGATCTCCGTCAACGGCAAGCCCGTAAACGAAGCCCGCGACCTCTTCCCCGCCGCCGGCAAGATCCTGCTGCAATGCGAAGGCTCGGAGGTCTTCTTCCGCAAAATCGAGCTGCACCCGGTGGAGTGGAATACGCGTGCCGGAAAGACGCCTGTTCGGTGAATGCCGGGCATCGGGGGGCAACTCATGACATTTGACACCCGGTCCCCACTCCAACGCAGTATTGTCCTCGCGCAACAAGTGTCAGGTGTCAAGAGTTGACCCTCTATCCTCTATCCCTCTATCGAATGTATAGCGACGTCAAAGACTCCGTGCTAATAGAATGGACGGGTCGCGCGATGGATGGAACACGCCTGTGTCGGTGAGAGTTGAGATGCTGCTTCCCTTGGCGGGTGCTCTGCTTGTCGGATTGCCAGGCCTCCTGCTAGGCGTCTGGTTCAGTTGGCTTACGCGCCGCCGCTGGCTTCGTGGTGGGGCCATGCTTGTCATAAGAACATGGTTGGTTTGTCTCGCCATCATTGCGGGCGGTTTGACCGCTCTCGCGGCTCCTTTTGTGAACACCGGCTTCGGATTGCCTTACAACGCTGTTGTTTGCTTCTGCGTCTTCGCAACCGCTGGAGGTATTCCTTCTGCGGTTATCGCTCTCGTCGTTTCATGCCTTACTTGTTGGTTGGAAGACAGACGCGACGAGTACGAGTCGAACGCTATCCTAATTGTGGTGCTTGGAACGGTCTCAGGAATCATAGCAGGCGTGCTCGCGCTCGGATTGAGCATGAGCGTGTTGGACGCTTTCTGGCATCGGTAGAAACACGTCAGGGACGGGGACACCATACATAAGAGACGGCAAAAGGGACATCACTGATATCGATTTCTCCCTCTTCGGCGTCAGCGGCGGTGCCATAGGATTCCGGGGACAGGGATTCCGGGGCGGGATTCCGGGGACACGAACCGATATTGACATTCTGGGGAATCTTCAGCAGCCTGTTGGGATGCCTCGACTGGCGAGATTGGTTGTGCCGGGTTTGCCGCACCA
>CAZDHR010000310.1:0-8722 GCA_964505295.1 uncultured Planctomycetaceae bacterium | reverse complement strand
TTTTCCGCAACGGCGATCGTCGGCGCCAATCGCACGGGCCCTTCCGTGGTGAACGCCCAACGGACCCTGCCGGTCGAGGCATCGAGGCAGTAGATCGCATCGTCGGCCGAGGAGCCGTAGTAGAGCGACCCGCCTTGGGCGACCACGTGGAACGCGCGATCGAAGACGACCGTCGGGCCCAGCTTGACGTCTCGATACACGTCCTTCCGAGCCGGCATCTCGGGCCACGCGGGCCGCGGCGGGTGCGTCGCCTTGTGGACCCAAGACTCCGCAAGCGGCAGCTTCAGCTCGTCCGGCGCGACGCCGCCGCGATGGGCGTCGCCCCGGTAGGTCGGCCAGTCGGCGGTTGCAACGCGTGCAGCCGACGTCGAGAGAATCGAGATCGCCAGTAGCGCGAGGCCACACCTCAGTTTCTTTCCCGAATCCATGTTGTCTCTCCCGTCTTCTGGGTGCGGACTATCCCGCACGTGATACCCATCAGGATAGCCGCAACCCGCAGTCAGTGCCAGCTTGCAGCGAGGGGCTTGCCCCGCCCGGGGGTTACGGTTAGGCTGCCGCGTAGGGAAGAAGAAGCGCACGGGACCTCGCATGGCGAAGAAAAAGCGACCCGACGCGGTCCTGTTTCCCGAGTGCGCGGTGACCGGGTACGGCTACGACTTCTCCGCGCTCAACCCGGGACACGGTGAGCACCGACACTCCATTGCGTGTCGTGGTTCGCTCCGCGAACAAGCGTCTTTTCGCGTAGCGAAAAGCGACTATTGCGACAGTAGTTGACGCGCCGATCCGAAGCGCGATCGGGGCGCGAAAAGGGACGATGCATGACGGGACGCTTCAAACAGAGCGTTTGGCTTGTGGGCGTCACGGCCGTCGGGATTGCGTGGCAAGCGGCGCCCGCCGCAGCCGAAAGCGACGCTCCCCAGCCGGACGCCTTCCACGTGATGATCCAAGCCGACTGGACCGCCCAGGAGCAACGACGCGGGCGCACGCCGCGAGATGCCGAGGCGATCCGCGACGTGCTCTCGGCGGCCGAGCGGTTGCTGGGGTATCTTCAGGACATGCCCGGTGGCCCGGATCTACAGGCCGCGGCCGACTTGTTGAAACGCTTGCGCGCCGAGGTGAAGCACGTCGAGCCGCTCGATGACCGCGACCGGCTGGACCTCTATCGCCGAATTCGCACGGTCGGCAGGAATCTTGCGCTCAAAAACCCCCTGTTCGCGGACAAGCCGCTGGTGTTCTTGAAGCGGCGGCGTTTCATCTCGCAAATGCTCCACGAGTACCTGGGCTACTACTACGACTACGACGACATTGCCGGGGGCGGCGTCTACGTGCTCGACGAGCCCGGCCGGTCGCTCGCGGTGCGGGACCTGATCCGCGGCCGCCTGCCGCGCGGCAACTATACCACATTGGCCCTCTCGTACGACGCGCGCACGGTCTATTTCGCCTTCTGCGAGCGGGCGTCCGAGAAGCCCGATTACTACTCGCCCGAGCGGCAATGCTTTCACATCTGGGCGGTGGACGCGGACGGCGGCAACCTCCGCCGGCTTACCGACGGGCCGAACGACGACTTCGATCCCTGCCCGCTCCCGGACGGCGGCGTGGCCTTCATGTCCACGCGTCGCGGCGGCTTCGGCCGGTGCCACAACCCCTGGGAGCCGCTGCCGGCGTACACGCTGCACCGCATGGACGCATCCGGCGCGAACGTGCGCACGCTCTCGTTCCACGAGACCAACGAATGGCATCCCTCGGTATTGGCCGACGGCCGGATCGTCTACATCCGCTGGGACTACGTCGACCGGTCGGCGGCCAACTTCCATGGGCTGTGGGTCACCAACCCGGACGGCACGAACCCGGCGATCCTCTTCGGCAACTACACGATGCAAATCAACGCCTGCTACCAGCCGAAGGCGATCCCCGGCTCCAACCGGATCGTGTTCGTGGCCGGGGCCCATCACGCGGCGGTGGGCGGGTCGCTGGTGGTCGTGGATCCGGGCCGCGTGCGCCTGGATCGCGAAAACGGTGAGGACGACTTCGCCGCGATCGAGGTCCTCACGCCCGAGGTCTGCTTTCCCGAGGCCTCCGGCTGGCCCGCCAGCTACTTTCACAGCCCGTGGCCGCTTTCGGAGGACTGCTACCTGGTGTCGTTCAGCTTCGAGCCGCTGCCGGGCATGGGGCCGAAGGTGAAAGACGACACGGCCACGGGCCTCTACTACTTCGATCGCTTCGGCAACATGGAGCTTCTGTACCGCGAGGAGGGGATCTCGTCGATGTATCCCATTCCGCTCGCCCCGCGCGAAGTGCCGCCCGTGGTGCCGAGCTCGCTGGACGACAAGCTTGGCGACGAGGGCGAGCTGGTGCTCAACGACGTGACGACGAGCCTCGAGCCGCTTCCCGAACGGCGGCCGATCCGCGAGCTTCGCATCTTCCAGGTATTGCCCAAGACGGAGACCCACGTGGCCAACAAGCCGCGGATCGGATACGCCAACGCCGAAAGCGCCCGGATGCTCCTGGGCACGGTGCCGGTCGAGGCCGACGGCTCGGCCTACTTCCGCGTGCCTGCCTGCAAGCCGATCTACTTCCAGGCCGTGGATGAGACCGGCCGCGCGGTGCAATCGATGCGGAGCATCACCTACTTGCAGCGGGGCGAGCGACGCGGCTGCGTGGGCTGCCACGAGCCGCCGGGAACCACGCCGGCGGGCAAGCCGCCGTTGGCATTGAGCCGGTCGCCCTCGCCGATCACGCCGGGCCCGGACGGCACCAAGCCGTTCAGCTACCCGCGGCTCGTGCAGCCGGTGCTCGATCGGCACTGCGTGCGATGCCACGACGGCATCGAGAAAAAAGGGGACAGGTCCAATTTGCCGGAACGGCCCGAAGGGTGCTTCGCACAAATTGGACCTGTCCCCTTTTTCCGGCACAGCCCGCCCGCATTGACCGGCGAGCCGTCGAACACGTTCATCCGATCGTACGAGGGCCTCAAGCCCTTCGTCCGTTGGTACGAGTGGGGCGGAAAGACGATCCATCCGATCACGACCAGGCCGGGCGAGATGGGCGCCGACGAGAGCCCGTTGGCGAAGATCCTGGACGACGCCACGCATGCGAAGCACGTGAGCCTTCCCGAGAAGGACCGCCGCCGGATCTACGTTTGGCTGGACGGGAACGCGCCGTTTTTCGGCACGTACGACGAAGCGTCGCAGACCGCCCAGCGAAACGGCGAGGCCGTGCCGCCGCCCGTAGTGCAATGACGTCGACAGTGCGTCATCCAAGCCGAGGGCTTGACGATCGCTCCCAGGCTGCGAGGCCACCAGTCGCCTATGACAATCGTGACAATCGTTCCCACGCTTCGGCTTGGGAACGCACTTGTCGGCATGGTCGGCCCACAGCAGCGACTCATCCCCCTCGAAATGACTGTTCTCGGCGTCGCATTCGATCTCGCTCTCACGTCGTCGCCCGCCGAACTGGCGGCAAGCGGCATCCCAAGCGGAATTCGGCTCGGTGGTCTGCGAAATCCGTAATGAGAGGCCTCACGCGCCAGGCCGATAGAGAAGTAGGGTTGATTGGAGATCCAAACCGCGCCCCGGAGGCAGTCGTTTCGAGCGATAGAGGAGGTTTGCCGTGCTGAAGACCATCAACGCCGTGAATAAGCTGGCCGGAACGATCGTCTCGTTGGCCGTTCTCGCCGCGATCGGGACCGGGGGGTGGTACGCCTACCAGACGTACTTCGCCGACAAGCTGAGGGCCCAGAGAGAGATCGAGGAGCGGGAAGCCAAGATCGTCGGACTCACCCGGGACCTGGCCACTCGGCAGCAGGAGGTCGACCGGTTGGGCGACGCCCTGACCGAGACGCACGAGCAGATCGACCGCCTGGAGCTGGACCTGGAGGCCAAGCAGCGCCAGATCGACCGGTTGGACATGGCGGTGCGGCTTTTGAAGGTGGATCACCGGGTAGCCCAAATCGACGTGCTCGGCCAGGAGGGGGCGGCCGAAGCCGGCGACCTAGTCACGCACTTCAGCTTCGTGGAGATCGACGACCGAGGGGAGCCGCTCGACGAGCCTCGCGTGTTCCAGGTGGCGGGCGACTTCCTCTTCGTCGACGCCTGGGTGGCCAAGTTCACCGACGAGTTCGTCGAGATGGGCGACCCCTTGCGCTCCACGTCGATCTGCTTCTTCCGGCGGCTGTTTGGCGAGACGCAACGGCCATCGGAAGGCTTCGCGCTCGACTCGGTTGGCTCCCGGCCCGCCGCCTATCGCAAAGGGGGCAAGATGTCGGAGCTGGAGCAGGAGATCTGGGGCAAGTTCTGGGAGTACGCCAACGACCCGGTCAAGGCCGAGAAGGTCGGCGTCCGCGCCGCCCACGGCGAGGCCCCCTACATCAAGCTCTTGCCCGGAAAACGGTACAAGCTCGTGCTCCGGGCCTCGGGCGGCCTGTCGCTCATCCCCGAAGACCTCCCGCCGGACGTCACGATCCCGTCGTGGGCGAAGACGCTGTGAAGCGGAGGGAGGGCGATTCCCGGCTTGGGGGCGACGTTCGCTTTGTTGGGCAGACCTGGAACGGGGACCTCTGGCCCCGGCCCCTGATCCCCGGGCCCTGGTTCCTGACCCCTGCTCCCTGCCCGTGACAACCCGGCCCCGACATGCTACGATGCCCCGATGCTGGAGGTAGTATCACGTCTGCGTCTTCTTGCGCGAAGCTACGAAAGGGGTCGCGATGAGCACAAGCGCACAACTGCCCAGGGGCATGGTCGTCAAAGAGCTCCTTGGCGTGGCGGTTCTGGCGGCAGTCTTGGCGGGTATCTTCGTCTTCTACGGCAAGCTGGTGGGCGGGAAGCGAGCCGAGCAAGAGAACGTCGAGTTAAGACAGGAGATCGACAAGCTGAAGCAACAACTCGACGATCTGCAACGGGAGAACCAGCGATTGAGCACCGCGCTGCGGCTCTTGAAGGTCGACCACCGCGTGGCCCAGATCGACGTTCTGTCGCAGGAGGGATCGGCCGAGAAAGGCGACCTGGCCACCCACTTCACCTTCGTCGAGCTCGATCGCGAAGGAGAGCCGCTGGAGCAGCCGCGGCAGTTTCGGGTGGCCGGCGACGTGGTCTACATCGAATCCTGGGTGGTGAAGTTCAGCGACGAGTACGTCGAGCAGGGCGACCCGTTGCGATCCACGTCGCTGTGCCTGTTCCGGCGGCTTTTCGGCGAAGCGCAGCGACCCGTCGACGGCCACAGCCTCGACCGGAACGGCTCCCGGCCCGCCGCCTATCGCACCGGGCCCGAACCGTCCGAGCTGGAACAGGAGATCTGGGGCCGGTTCTGGGAGCTGGCCAACGATCCCGACGAGGCCCAGAAACTGGGCGTCCGTGTGGTGCACGGCGAAGCCCCGTTTCAGAAGATGATGCCCGGCAAGCGCTACAAGGTGCTCCTGCGGGCGTCCGGCGGGCTGTCGATTACCCCGGAAGACCTTCCGCCCGAGGCCCAGCCCTCGGCGACGGGCGAGACGCTGTAGGACCGGGGCCCGCACACTGCGTTGTGGCGTGGTCTCCGGACCACGCCACTGTCGCGACCGCGAGTTCCCCCGGACGCGGCTCTCGGAGACCTGCGGTCCATGCGGCGGCACGGTCAGGAGACCGTGCCACAACACGTGATGCCGTGCCTTCGGCCACGGGCGAGACGCTGTAACACCGGGCGGTTCGGTCAAATCTCATACAGCGCGTCGAGCCGATACTCGGGATGCTGCTCGACGTACCTCGCGACGCGATCTCCCCGTGCGAACGCCACGGGCAGGAAGTCGACCGCCTGGCGGAGCCGGTCGTTCGGCTCGGCGCAACTGAGCCGGAGGAACCCGCGCCCCGCGTCGCCGAAGCATTCGCCGCCCAGACAGGCCACGCCGAACTGGTCGTCGGCCCCTTCCAGCAGATACATGGCCAGCCCGTGCGAGGTGATCCCCAGCCGGTTCGCGATCGCGGCCACGGACGGGAACACGTAGAACGTGCCGCCCGGGTCAAGGCACTTGACGCCGTCGATCCGGTTCAGGCCCTCCACGAGGATCTCCACCTTCTCGCGGAAGAGCCTCATGGTCTTGCGGCTCTCCTCGTTATCGTTCTCGAGGGCGGCGATGCCGGCAAGCTGCACCAGGGGGGGCGTGCAGGAGAGCGACGTATTGATGAGCTTGGCCAGCATGTCGGCGATCTCGGGGCTCGTGACCGCGTAGCCCAATCGCCAGCCGCTCATGCTGTACGACTTGCTGCACGTGTACGCGGCCACGCACTGCTCGAGCATGCCGGGCAGGGCGGTGATCGTGTGGTGCTTGCCCCGCCAGACCATCCGGTCGTACGGCTCGTCGCTCAACAGGGCCACGTCCCGGCCTCGGATCAGGTCGGCCAGCCCTTCGAGGTCCTCCTGCGCGGCCACGCCGCCGGTCGGGTTGTGGGGGCTGTTGAGGAAGATTGCCTTGGGGTGCGGGTCGTCGGCGAGGAACCGCTCGACGTCGTCCAGATTGGGGCGGAACTCCCGCTCCTGCTTCAGGTCGGAAAGCCACACCCGGGCACCGCGCCGGGCGATGTTGGGGACGTACGTGGGGAAGTAGGGGCTGAACACCAGCACGCCGTCGCCCGGGTCGAGGAACGTCTCGCAGAACAAGAGCTCGAAGACCTTGGCCCCGGGGCCCACCACGATGTTCGCCGCGGTCGTCGTCAGGCCGTATTCCGCGTTGACAAACTCGGAGGCCGCCCGGCGCAGCTCGGGCAGCCCGGCCGACGGGCAGTAGTGCGTCTGGTCGCCCCCGATCGCCGCCAGCCCCGCCTCCTTGGCCGCCGCGGTGGTGGCAAACGGGCTGTCGCCGATCTCCAGCTCGACGATCGCCTTGCCCCCGGCCGCCAACTCCTTCGCCTTGGCCAGGACGTTGACCGCGGTGTCCCCGCCGTCGTTTCGGGCAATCTCGCTGAGCGTGACGGACATGCGCACCTCCCCTCTTCGAGGAGAACGGATTCGGTCCGGCGACCGATTCTACGAAATGCCCGCCGAGGTGCAAGGCCCGGCCGAGAACCGGGAAGGACCGGCGAGTCGCTTCCGCGGGTTGGCCGGTGCGCTCGAACGAAACGACGCGAGCGGAGGGGATTCGCCGCTCTCAGACACTGAGGGGGACCTTTTTCGTGGCCGGTCACTCACAGCACGAAGGGCCGCCCGAGCAGTCGCAGTTGGGCTCGGTCCCGGTGAGCGCCCCGATGATGATCGCGGCGGCGCACCCCACTCCCGACTCGACGGCGACGGCCTCGGCCGGACAGTTCCTCACGCAGGCGCCGCACTCCATGCAGGCGTCGCGATCGACGATCCGGGCCTTCTTGTCTTCCACGGCAAACACGCCGTGCGGACACACGGTCGCGCACGTCCCGCAGCCGGTGCACTTCGTCGCGTCCAACTTCAACGTGACGACGTTCGGCAGATACCGCAGACGAACCACGTTGTTCTCCTTTGCCGGTTGGCCGTAACGCTCTCTGCAGCTCAGACGAATCGTCCGATCAGCCACAGCGCCGCCCCGAGCGCGGCCGCGACGGCCTGGATCGGTACGGCGAGCCGCATCTCCCGGCGGACGCCGGAAAGCGACGTGTAGGTCGTCGCGCCCGTGAAGTTCATCCCCGCGAAGCTCGTCGTCGCGGGGATCAGCAGGCACCAGCCCGCCGCGGAAAACCAAGCGGGGACGGCTCCTTCCGCGCCCATCACGCAGCCGCCCAACGCGAAGAGCATCACGATTCCGATCCACGTCCCTTTGAGCGACAAGGCCCGGCCGGGAAGCCAGGGAAGCAAGGCGGGCGTGAGCACCGTGCCGGCGACGAACACTGCCAGAAACAGCAGCGCCGAGGCCGTCCCGCTCGCCGTAGCGCGACGCAACGAATAGCCGTCCGGGCCCAGCCCGGCGAGCACGAACAAGGCAACCATGATCACCAGAGCGTACTTCGCCCCCAGAACCAGCTCGACGGGCACCACCGCCAGCCGGTCGCGGAGGGGGAAGTCGACGCGCCGCATCGACGGCGTCGCCTTCATGCCCGCTTCGAGGAACGCCGGGACGTCCCGGGCGCGGACCGGGCCGTAGACGACGCGAAAGCCGCTTCGCTTTCGGACCTCGTGGGCGGACACCCCGGGTGCGCCCAACTGCGGCACGATCACCGTGCGATGGGAAACGGCGTCGGCCAGGCTGACGGCGCAGATCCGCCGCACCAGCTCGTCGGTGCCGAACGTCCCCTTGCCCGCCGCGCACCAGACGTTGATCCCTTTCGTGTCCAGCACGAGGATCCAGGCGTCGATCCCCTCAAGCGCCGACCGCAGCCGGTCGAAGCTCATCTTGTAGTTGGCCGAGACGAGCACGGGCGAGTCGGGCGTCGGCCGGCCCACGGCGTAAAGCCCCGGCTCGACGCGGTAATGCATCCGCCCGATGCCCCACCGGGCCTTCCAAGCGCCCAGCCGATCCGCCCGTGTCAGCGCCGTGTCGACGCAAGGGATCTCGCGGCCTGAGACCGTTGCGCTTTCGGGGCCGTCGTCCGGCGCCTCCTGGCACGATTCCGTGTCACGTTCTGCGGGAGTCGGATCACCAGCGGCCCCGAAGAGGGGGCGCGTGCCGGGCGTGCGACCACAGCAGCAACCGTCCGTTCGCTCTTCTGGATCCATCGTAACCCGTTCGTCTTGGCAGCGGACGAAAAGCGACTTCCGCGTTGGCGGAGTAGTAGGCACACGCCGTGTG
>CAZDHR010000309.1:0-8736 GCA_964505295.1 uncultured Planctomycetaceae bacterium | reverse complement strand
GACCCACGCGGCGCCTGCGGAGCTGCACACCCCCCCGCCGAGCGTCGCTCCTCTTCCCGTTTGCTGGTGCGGACGGCTCAGAAGAGCTACACTTGAGATAGCAGGTTGTCACACCCCGCACGATGTCGTTTGGGCGGGGTGATTTCGGTTGCGGGGGCCGTGATGGAGAGTGAGTGGTACCTGAAAGTCGCCGATAAAGAGGTGGGACCTTTGACGCCCCGGCAGCTCAAGTCGATGGCCGACCGGGGCCAGATCTCGCCGTACGATCCGGTACGACTGGGAATCGATGGGCACTGGGTCCCGGCGAGCAGCGTGCGGGGGTTGTTGCCCCCGGCCGCGTCGGGGGGCAAGCCCGACGCGGAGCCGAAACCTGGCACGGAACCGAAGCCCGCGACCGGGGGGAAGCCGGCTGACGCCCCCACGGCGACCCTCCCCGGCACTGCGCTCCCAGGAATTCCGATGGCTCAACCGGTGGCGCGACCGGTGGCGCCACCGGTGGCGCGACCGGTCGCGGCAATGCTCACGCCACAGGCTTCCGACGCGTCGTCGCCGGGCCTGTTCGCGGTCGAGGCTGGGGAGGACACGCTCGTTTCCCGCTACGCGGGGCGACACCACGGGTGGACTGCCGGCTCCCACAAACGCCGGAAGCAGGAGGCATTGATTGTCGCGGGCGTGATGGTGCTGATGGCTCTGTCCGCCGTGTCGGCCGCGGTCATGCTCTTGGGTAAGGGCGCGACGAGCACCTCCAGGGGCCCCAAGCCCGCGGACAACGTCTCCCGGGATGTTGAGCCGGAACACGAGGAGATCGTGATCCCGGGGCTCGCCGAATACCTCGGCGAAGTGGGGCTCGATGGCGCCGACAGCCCCTTCGGCAGCGCCGCTTCCGGACGCCCCCGCTCTGAAAGCTCCGCCGCCGGTTCGTGGACCGACGCCTCCACGTCGTCGGCCGAGTGTGGCGACGTGAGCGTGAAGATCACGTCGGCCGAAATCGATCGTCCTCGATTGACGAGCCGGTCTTCCGGAATGGCGGCCCGAGCCACCAAAGACTACTTGTGTGTGAAGCTGGAGTTGGGCAGTCGCAACCAGGACAAGGAGTTGGAGTACCGCAGTTGGAGCGTGGAGGGCGCAGGCGTCACGCTGGTCGACGACCGGGGCACGCGGTATCCCATGAAGTCCTTCGCCCCGCGAGGGCTGGAGATCGACGGACAGATCGAGGGGGGAAAGGTGTCCCTCTTGCCGGGCCAGGTAACCCAGGAGATGCTCGTATTTGAGCGGCCCGCCACAGGTGCCGCGCGCTTGCGGCTTCAGTTGCCGGCAAGCGCCTGGGGCGACGAGGGCTCCTTGAAGTTCGAAATCCCGATCTCTATGATCGCTGTGGCGGACGCACCGCAGGAATCCGGACTGGGTGGAGCGTCGGATTTGGCCGCGGAAGGGACAGCCGAGGGGCGGGCGGCCCCCGAGCCGGGTACGGCCCAAGCGACGCAACCCGTGTATGATAGGGGCCCGATCCCCATCCCCGGCGTAACCGGCGAACCGAGCCGTGAAGCAGCGGATGACGCCAGCTCCGGCGACGAGCCGAAACTCCCGTAAGACCGCGAGAAGCTCCTGCGACGGCAAGAGAAGGGCAACCGGGCCGGTCGCGTCTCGGAACGGGCGAAAAGGTAGCCGCCGCCACTTGACACTCCTGAGCACACTTCCGTGAACGCACTGGTCACCGGGGCCGGGGGATTCCTCGGACTCTACATCGTCGAAAGGCTCGTCGCCCGCGGCGACCGAGTTCGGGCGTTTTGCCGCAGGAAGCATGGCGAGCTGGACGCGCTGGGCGTGGAGACCGTCTGCGGGGATCTTCGGGACCGTGAGGCAACCGTGGCGGCATGCCGCGGGATGGACGCGGTGTTCCACGTCGGCGGGGTGGTCGGGATGGTTGGCCCGTGGAGACGCTACTACGGGATCAACACGCGGGGGACCTACCACGTGGTCGAGGGCTGCCGGGCCCACGGCGTAGGCCGGTTGGTCTTCACGAGCAGTCCGAGCGTCACCTTCGATGGGACCGACCAGGAAGGCGTGGACGAATCGGTCCCGTATGCCCGCCGCTTTCTGGCCCCTTATCCACGGAGCAAGGCTTTGGCCGAGAGGCACGTGCTGGAGGCCAACCGCAACGGGGGTCTGTCGACGTGTGCCCTGCGTCCGCACTTGATTTGGGGAGTGCGGGACCCCCACCTGATCCCTCGTCTGCTGGCCCAGGCTCGCTCAGGCAGGCTCCGCCGCGTCGGGGGCGGGACGAATCGGATCGACACGATCTGCGTCGAAAACGCGGCGGACGCCCACCTCCAGGCCGCCGACGCCCTGGAACCGGGATCTCCGGTGGCCGGAAGAGCGTACTTCATCAGCCAGGGAGAGCCGGTCAACTGCTGGGACTGGATCAACCGGATCCTGGCCCAGGCCGATCTGCCCCCGATCCGCAAGTCGCTTTCCTTCCCCGCCGCCTGGGTCCTGGGCGCGATGTTCGAGGGCCTCTACGGGCTTCTGCGTCTCGAAGGCGATCCGCCGATGACCCGCTTCTTGGCGGCCCAACTGTCCACCTCCCACTACTTCGACATCCGCCGCGCCCGCCGCGATTTCGAATACCGGCCCACCGTATCGACGGAAGAAGGAATGCGGCGCCTGGCGGAGGAGCTGGCCCGTCAGAAGTAGGGTATGTCGACGGCAGGATGCCCAACGCCCCCGATTTGTCCCGCCGTCGTTTCCCCTGGTGCAGTGGCCAAGTTGGGGAGCCGCTTGCCAACCGCGTCACAAACGGGTACTGTCATAGGTTCGGGATGTGTTGG
Organism: uncultured Planctomycetaceae bacterium; assembly: GCA_964505295.1. GTDB lineage: Bacteria > Planctomycetota > Planctomycetia > Pirellulales > Thermoguttaceae > DATKZH01. The sequence continues at coordinate 5,908 of CAZDHR010000309.1, read as the reverse complement.
GCGGGACTACTCATGGTTCGCAGCACAGGCATCTTGCCAGGCTTGCCAATTGTGCGGGCTGGAAGCCTAAGCGGCGGAGTCGAGGAATAGTCCGGGTGAGCGAGTGCTGAACGGGCGCGTTGCACGAGATGAGTGCTGAACCGGGAAATCGCGATAGGGTTGTCATTACGGGGATCGGGCTGACGGCTCCGAACGGCAACAGTCTGGCGGAGTTCCGCCAGAGTCTGTTGGCGGGCCGCAGCGGCGTGACGGAGTATGACGTCCGCTACTTCGGCGCCACCCTGGCCGGAATCTGCCGGTTCGACCATCTGCGATATCAGCGCCGCAAGGAGGTCCGGCGGGGCACCCGGGCCGGCAGCATCGGCATCTACTGTGCCCACGAAGCGGTCGCCGATTCGGGGCTCGATTGGGAGAACGTGGACAAGTCGACCGTGGGCGTCTACGTCGGCGTGACCGAGCACGGGAACGTGGAGACCGAAAACGAGATCTATTCTCTGAAGGGCTACGATTACGATACCCAGTTCTGGTCGCACCACCACAACCCCCGAACGGTCGCCAACAACCCGCCCGGTGAGATCACGCTGAACCTGGGAACCACCGGCCCGCACTACACGCTGGGGGCCGCCTGTGCGGCGGGGAACGCGGGGTTGGTCCAGGGCGTGCAGATGCTCCAGCTCGGGGAGTGCGACGTGGCCCTGTGCGGCGGCGTGTCGGAGAGTATCCACACGTTCGGGATCTTCGCCAGCTTTCACAGCCAGGGCGCACTGGCTCGGCATGAAGACCCGACGAAGGCCTCCCGTCCGTTCGACGCAGACCGCACGGGCATCGTCGTGGCCGAAGGGGGCTGCCTGTTCGTGCTGGAGCGGCTTTCCGACGCCCGCGCCCGGGATGCGCGAATCTACGGCGAGGTGATCGGCTACGCTATGAACAGCGATGCCCACGATTTCGTCGTGCCCCACCCGGAGCGGCAGGCCGAGTGCGTGCGCAAGGCGCTTCGGCGGGCCCGGCTCAACCCGGAAGACGTCGACATCGTGAGCACGCACGCGACGGGGACCTCGACGGGCGATGTGCAGGAGAGCCTGGCGCTTCGGACCGTCTGGGACAATGGCGGCAACACGCTGTTCAACAACACGAAGAGCTACATCGGTCACGCCATGGGGGCGGCCGGGGCGTTGGAGATGGCAGGCAACCTGCCCGCCTTCACCGACCGTGTCTGCCACCCCACGATCAACCTGGACCGCACCGATCCCGAGTGCGAGCTGCCGGGGCTGGTGGCGAACGAGCCTCGCCAATCGGACAAAGTGGACGTGATCCTGAACAACTCCTTTGGTATGCTTGGCATCAACTCCGTCGTGATCGTCAGAAGAATCTGACCACCACGCCGGCCGATGGGCACTGAGACCAACGTGCTTGGCATCAACTTCGTAGTGATCGTCAGAAGGATCTGAGCAGGAGGTGGAGTGTAAGGCATGACTGGTGCCGAGATTAAAGAAGCGGTCGTCGATATCCTCTCCGACATCGCCCCCGACGAAGACCTCACGGACCTCAAAGAGGAGGTTCCGTTCCGCGACCAACTGGAGCTGGACAGCATGGATTTCCTCGACATCGTGATGGAGCTCCGCAAGCGGTATCGAGTTCAAATCCCCGAAGAGGATTATCCCGAACTGGTCAGCATGCAGAGCACGGTGAAATACCTCGAGCCGCGGATGCGCGATATTCAACCGAGGTAGCTCTCCGGGAGGCGGAGGTGATTTCCCGGGAGGCCGCGCGCCGACGGAGGAACACCTCAAACGCTTGCGGGTTGCTGCCCCGCGGGACCGCCGTCTTGGGGACGATACGCGGCTCGGCGACAAGCGGCGCCCCGGGAGTCATGCGCAACCAGCAACGCGGCACGGCCATGTACGACACGATCATCATCGGCGCCGGCATGTCGGGCCTGGCGGCCGGAATCCGATTGGCGCATTTCGAGAAGCGCGTCTGCATCCTCGAGCGGCACGGCGCCGTTGGGGGGCTGAACTCCTACTACCGGCAGAATGGGCGGCTCTTGGACGTTGGGCTCCACGCCGTGACCAACTACGTTTCCCGGGAGGCCAAGCGCACCCCCCTGGCCCGGCTGCTCCGCCAGTTGCGCCTCGGCTGGGAGGATTTCGACCTTTCGCCCCAGGTAGGCTCGACGATCCGGTTTCCCGGCGTGTCGCTCGATTTCAGCAACGACTTCGAGTTGCTTGCGTCGGAGGTGAACCGGCATTTTCCCCGTCAGAAGGAGAACCTCCAGCGGCTTGTGGCCGAGCTGGTCGACTACGACCAGGTTGGGCAGGGCGGGTCCCGCCGCTTCGCCCGCGAGACGGTCAGCCGATTCATCGACGATCCGCTTCTGGTGGAGATGCTCTTCTGTCCGCTGCTGTTTTACGGCGGCGCCCGGGAGCACGACATGGAGTTCGCCCAGTTCTCGATCATGTTTCGCTCGATCTACCTGGAGGGCTTCGCCCGGCCCTTTGCCGGAGTGCGGCGGATCCTCGATACGCTCGTCGAAAGGTACCAATCGCTCGGCGGCGAGTTGCGGCTGCGCTCGGGCGTGAGCCGGATCGCGGTCGATGACGGCGCGGCGAAGAACGTGGTGCTCGACGACGGCACGGAGCTCCGCGCCCGGCAAGTCCTCTCCTCGGCTGGCTGGATTGAGACCATGCGCCTGTGCGACGACCGTCGCGGCGCCGCGGGGGAAAAGGCCGGGCAGTTGTCGTTCGTCGAGTCGATCTCCTTCCTCGACGCCCCGCCCCAAGAGCTGGGACTCGATCGGACGATCGTCTTCTTCAACGATTCCCACGAGTTCCACTACGAGAAGCCGGACGAGTTGGTCGATCTGCGCAGCGGAGTGATCTGCTCGCCCAACAACTTCCGCTACGACGAGCCGCTGGGCGAGGGGATCGTGCGGATCACCGCCCTGGCCAACTACGACCGCTGGGCCGCCCTCGACGGGCCCTCGTACCGAGAGGCCAAACGCCGCGAGTGCGATTCGGTGGTGGAGTCCGCGGTCCGGTTCGTGCCCGACTTCCGCGCCTCGGTGATCGATACCGACGTGTTCACCCCCACGACCATCCGCCGCTACACGGGGCACGACAACGGCGCGGTCTACGGCATCCCCGAGAAACGCTACAACGGCACCACGCACCTGAGCAACCTGTTCGTCTGCGGCACCGACCAGGGACTCGTGGGCATCGTCGGCTCGATGATTAGCGGCATTACCATGGCGAATCGGCATTTGTTGCAGTGATGAGCGATGAGTGGTGAGTGATGAGTCGTGAATTCGGAGGAAGCCGCTTGCGGCTTCGCAACCCTAGTCTCCCCGCCACTTTCCCATGCCAACCGACCCCCTCAAAAACGCTCGTGACTCCTACGACGTGACCGTCATCGGCTCCGGGCTGGCCGGATTGACCGCCGCCAACACGCTGGCCCGGGCCGGGCACTCCGTGTTGCTCTTGGAACAGCACTCGAAGCTGGGCGGGCTGGCCACCTGGTTCCGGCGCCGCGGCGGGCACATCTTCGACGTCTCGCTCCACGGCTTCCCGTTCGGCATGGTGAAAAGCTGCCGCCGCTACTGGAACCGCCAAATCGCCGACAGCATCGTGCAGATCAAGAACATCCGCTTCGACAACCCGATGTTCTCGCTCTCCACGAGCTACGAGCGCGACGACTTCACGCGGCTCTTGACCACCCGGTTCCGAGTGCCCCCCGCCACCGTCGCTGCGTTCTTCGACGCCGCCCGAAAGATGAACCACTACGACGACCAAACCGCGACCACCGGCCAGCTCTTCGAGCGGTTCTTCCCCGGCCGGGAGGACGTGGTGCGGCTGTTGATGGAGCCGATCACTTACGCCAACGGCTCGACGCTGGAAGACCCCGCGCTGACGTACGGGATCGTCTTCTCCAACTTCATGTCGAAGGGTGTCTTCACCTTCCGGGGCGGGACCGACCGGCTGATCGGGCTGATGCGCGACGAGATGAGCCGAAACGGCGTCGACGTGCGCACCCGCTGCGACGTCGACCGGATCCTCGTGGCCGGCCGCCGCGTCGAGGGCGTCCGCGTCAGCGGCCGTGTGATCAAGACCCGGGCGATCGTCTCCAACGCGAACCTCAAGGCGACGATCTTCGACCTGGTCGGCCCGAAGCAGTTCGACGCCGACTTCGTCGAGCAGGCCCGGGCCGTGCGCCTGAACAACTCCAGCACGCAGGTCTACATGGCGCTACGCCCGGGCGAGACGATCGACGAAGATGCTTGCGGCGACCTGTTGTTCAGCTCGACCGCCCCGGCTTTCCGCACCGAGCTGTTGCTCAGCCGCAACGTCACCAGCCGCACCTACTCCTTCTATTACCCCAAGACCCGCCCGGGAACCGACCGCTCGATGATCGTCGCCAGCACCAACGCCAATTATGGCGACTGGGCCGAGCTTTCCAAGGCGGAGTACGAAGAAGCCAAACGGGCCCTCGTCGAGGACACGCTCGACGCCCTCGCCCGCTACGTGCCCGACGTCCGCCGCAAGCTCGATCACGTGGAGTGCGCCACGCCGCTCACCTTCGAGCGCTACACCAAGCACGTCGACGGCGCAAGCTTCGGCACCAAGTTTGAAGGGCTGGCCGTCAGCCGGGCTCTGCCCGAACGGATCGCCGGGCTGTACCACGCCGGGAGCGTGGGGATCATCATGTCCGGCTGGCTGGGGACCGTGAACTACGGCGTGATCGTGGCCAACGACGTCGACGCCCACTTGCTGAACAACTCCTCGCAGACCCCTTCCCGTGCCGAGGTGAGCCCATGAGCCGACAACAAATCTACGACGCCATCCCGCACCGCGAGCCGTTCCTGCTCGTCGACGAGATCGTCGAGTGGACCGACTCCCGCATCGTCTGCACGAAGGTCTTCACCGGCGACGAGGAGTTTTTCGCCGGGCACTTCCCGGGCGCCCCGCTCGTGCCCGGCGTGCTCCTGTGCGAGGCCTCCATGCAGTGCGGGGCGATCCTGCTCTCGCGACAGATGGCCGAAGCGCCCGGCAAAATGCCGGTGGCCACGCGCATGAACGACGTCAAGTTCAAGCGGATGGTGCGGCCCGGCGAGACGATCCGCATGGAGGTCGATCTTGTCGAGCGCCTCGCCGACGCCTTCTTCCTCAAAGCCAAGGCCACGGTCGACGGCAAGGTCGCCGTCCGTTTCGAGTTCGCCTGCACGGCCGCGGCGGCAGGGTGAGGGGATGACAAGGTGACGGGGTGAGGGGGTAAAGGGGTGACGCTCATTGTCACCTTGTCACCCAGTCACCTTGTCACCCAGTCACCCCGTCATTACACCAACTGCGTTCCGCTCAAACCACAACAGAACCCAACTCACGCGCCCCATGGACTTCCTCCAGCTTACCGACAAGCAGATCCTCATCTTCGGCGTGGCCAACCGGAAGAGCGTGGCCTACCACGTCGGCCGCGTGCTGACCGACGCCGGGGCCCGCTGCGTCTACGTCGTGCAGAACGACGAGATCCGCCGGAGCGTCGCCAGACTGCTCGGCGACGCCCCGGTCTACGTCTGCGACGTCGAGCACGAAGACCAGATCGCCCGGCTCCGCGACGACGTGGCCAAAGCGCACGATCGCTTCGACGGGCTGGTGCACTCGATCGCGTTCGCCGACTACTCCGACGGCATGAAGCCGTTCCACGAGACGCCCAAGCCGGCCTTCCTCCAGGCGGTCGATATCTCGTGCTACTCGCTGGTGGCCCTCTGCCGCGCCTTCCAGGACCTGCTCGACCCCGACGCCTCGGTGGTCACGATCTCCATCTCGACCACGCGGATGGCCAGCGAGAACTACGGCTACATGGCGCCGATCAAGGCGGCGTTGGACTCGTCGCTGGCGTTCCTGGCCAAGTCGTTCAG
>CAZDHR010000308.1:0-8748 GCA_964505295.1 uncultured Planctomycetaceae bacterium | reverse complement strand
TTCCCCTCTTTCCTTATTACACATCGAGTCACTTCATTTGGCTGAACTGTTACCCCCATTTTAACGTCGACTCGATCTGCACCGCGAGGTCAATTCCCGGGCTCGAGGGTTCGGCGCCCAGGATTCGGAAGCCCGTGAAGGAAACCGCCATTCGGGGGGGGTGCAGCGGCACTCTGAGCGGATTATAAAGGATAGGGTCCGTCTCGACGCACTACGAGTTCCGAAGGAGGTGAAGATGAACGCTTGCCGAAGTCTCGCGACAGTCCTGCTTCCCGGCTTGCTGGTCGCATTGCTGGGGAGCCCCGCGCTTGCTGCCGAGAAGAAGGGGACCAGGTTCGCCCGGTTCGAGGTCGACGGCGCCGCGGCCTATGGGATTGTGGAGGGAGACCGGGTGCGCCAGATCGACGGCGACCTGTTCGGCCGTTGGAAGCCCTCGGACAAGACCCATGCCCTGGCGGACGTGAAGCTGCTTGTCCCCACCGTGCCCACCAAGGTTCTGGCCTGCGCGGGCAACTACAAGAGCCACCTCGGCGACGCCGCGGCGCATCCGTACCCCGAGATGTTTTTCAAGGTCCCGTCCTGCCTGGTCGCTTGCGGCGAGCCGGTTGTCATTCCGAAAGGCACGGCGGACGTGCACTACGAGGCCGAGTTGGTGATCGTCATCGGCCGGCGCGCCAAAGACGTGCCCATCGACCGCGCGCTCGACCACGTGCTGGGCGTCACCTGCGGCAACGACATCAGCGCCCGCGACTGGCAGAAGAACGACGTTCAGTGGTGGCGTGCGAAGGGCTCTGACACCTTCGGCCCGTGCGGCCCGTGGATCGTCTCGGGCATCAACTACGACGATCTGCTCATCGTGTTGCGCCAAAACGGCGAGGTCCGGCAGAAGGAGCGAACCAGCAACATGGAGCACGGCGTCGCCGCGGTCGTCAGTTGGGCCAGCCGGCACGTGACCCTCGAGCCGGGCGACCTGATCTTCACGGGCACGCCGGGCAAGACCTCGGCGATCGAGCCGGGCGACGTGCTGGAGGTCGAGCTGGAGGGCGTCGGCGTGCTGAAGAACCCGGTTCGGGCCGGCAAGTGACCCGCCGGCAAGGCCGGATTGCGGGCGCCGCGCAAGGATCGCGCCGTTCCCCCCGCCGCGCGGCCCCGTTGCCTCCCGAGGTTTGGTCTGATAAAACCCACGGCAATCGTGGCTTGGTCCTCCCCAACACAGTTGTGGCTTGGTCTCCCGACCAAGCCACCTTCGGTCCCTGGGGTGTGCTCGCATTTGGTTGCAACCCCCGTCGCGCGCCCCTGCATATTACCCAGTCTACCCGCGCTGACGCGATTGCGAGGTGTTTGCGTAGAGTGGGGTGCGAAGAAAAGGGGCCCGGTGTAGAACATGGAAACGGTTTTCACATGTTCCCATGTTGCATCCCCGGAGCCCCAAAGATGATTATCGAAGTAGAAGATCGGTTTGCCAAGGCGGCCCAACGGTTTCTGAGCGTTCTGAAGACGATCGATGAGGCGGCCGGACGGGACGCCCCGGTGCATGATGTCGAGCAGGTCGCTTGGCAGGGCATGCTCGAGACGGCGAGGGAGGAGATTGCCGCCTACATCCAGATGCAGGACACGGAGGATTGCCCGCCCGAGATCGCGTGGCAAGGGAAGCGGCTGCGGCGGCTGGAAGAGAAGCGTCGGCGCACGTACGTGTCGGCGTTCGGTTCGATCTCGTACGAGCGGTACGTCTACGCGGCCCGGGAAACCCAGCGGCAAGAGGTGATTCCGCTGGACGCCAAACTGGGCATGCCGAGGGGTGACACGTCGTACGTGTTGGAGAACTGGCTGGGTGCCGATTGTACGGGGGAGTCGTACAAGGAGGCGAGCGAGTCGTTCCGGCGGATTTTTGGATTCGCACCGTCGGTCCACGGGCTGGAAGGGATGGTGGGACAATTGGCAGAGTACGCCGAGACGTATTTCGGCGAGCAGGAGCCGGTGGACCCGCAGAGCGAGGAGGCGATCGTGGTCGCCACGAGCGACTGCAAGGGAGTGCCGATGCGTCGGGCATCGGGCGAAACGGTTCCCAAGCGGAAGCGTCTGAAGAAAGGCGAGAAGAGGGGACGCAAACGGATGGCATGCGTGGGAGGCGTCTATTCGGTGGCTCCGTTTCGCCGCTCGGTCGACGACGTGCTCGACGAGATCCTCCGCAAGAAGCGCCGGGCCAAACGTCCCCGGCCGAAGAACAAGCGGCTTCGGGCCGTGTTGACCCGGGAGGTGGACGGGGAAGCGGTCAACGGCAAAGACGTGATCTTCGGGTGGCTGGCCCAGGAGGTGCGCCAGCGGGATCCGCAGGAGGACCGGACCGTGGTAGCGATCATGGACGGCGAGAACAAACTCCGCGACTTGCAGGAAGCGATGATTCCGGGCGCGGTGGGCATCCTCGACGTCTGGCACGTCACCGAGCGTCTGTGGAAGCTGGCGTACTGCTTCCACGCCGAGGGGAGCGGCGAAGCCGAGGCGTTGGTCGGCGTCTACCTGCGGAAGAGCCTGGAAGGAAAGGTAGCGCTCGTCATCAGCGGGCTTCGGCAGAAGGCTACCAAACAGGGTCTGTCGAAGCACAAACGCCATGAGATGGAAAAGCACCTGGGGTACTTCGACGTGAGGCGACCGTACATGAAGTATCAGGAGTACCTGGCCCGCGGCTACCCGATCGGCAGCGGGGTGGTGGAGGGAGCGTGCCGTCATCTGGTGAAGGACCGCATGGAGCAGACGGGGATGCGTTGGGAGGTCGAAGGAGCGCAGGCCGTGTTGAGCCTCCGAGCGATCTACGTCAACGAAGACTGGACCTCCTTTCACGCCGTACGCATCGAGAGGGAACAGCAAACGCTCTACCCCTATCGCCACCATCTCGCCAGCTTCCTAAACCACGCAGCTTGACGCGATCCAGGGGTTGCAACCAATCCATATCGATTCGCTGTGTTTCCCAAACGGGTTCGCGCCAAGCCGGACGCGGCTTGTGCACGGACCTGTACGTCCAGGCCAGACGATACGGGGGCTTGAGTTCCGCCGGAGTGAAACCCGTCCTGCGGACATTGCACAGATGGTTGAAACCGGTCTGCTGCGCGGACGTATCGACCGAATCGTCTGCCACTGCATCGAGGCCATGCAAGCCAAACCCCACGGCGATTGCGACCCAATACAACCCTGTAAGCAAGCGCCAAATCATCACGTGCTCCCTGACTGAGAACCCTGGTGGTTTGTACAAGTTGAGTTCACGGGTGCCACGGTTGGCTTGTCCAACCGTGCTTCCGGCACTGCTGGGCAAGCCAGCCGTAGCCAGCGCACGGCACACGGCGTGTGGGTTGCTACTACGCAAATGCGGAAGCCATTCTTCGGGCGATTCTAATCTGCTGCGCCTGACGCGCGGAGTTTCCTTACCCGGGTGTTTTCCTTTAGCAATTGCCGGAGGTAGAAGACGAGGAAACCGATCACCAGCCAGAGAAGGGTGAGCGACACCAAGCTTGCAGGAAGGCTGAACGTCTCGGCGGCCGGCGTTTCGGGGGGGCGCTCGACGCCGGGAGAGATCGACGCCAGGGTCTGGAACACCACGGCATACGCAACGCCGATGGCGAACAGCGCTGAAAGGCCACCAAGACAATCAGCAGCAGCCCGCCGAGCCACGCGGGGTTTTACTCGGACGTCACCTACCGGACAGGGCCCATGCACACGACTTCGCCGATCTTCGTCGCGAGGTACAAGCGGCCCTGCGCCGCAGCCATGCCGTCGAAGACGGGGGGGCTCTTCAGCTCATAGTCGGCCAGGGGCTTTCCATCCGTGGTAGACACGGCAAGCAGACGTCCGCCCCGTCCGGCTTCCAACGCCTCAGCCAGCGGATCGGTCTCGGCGGGCTCGTGGGGGATCTTCTCGACCTCATCGGGCGGGCCGGCAACGAACAGCGTCTCGCCCGCCAGGACCATGCCCTGGGCCAGCACCGGGACCCTGCGCGTCCAATCCGATTTGCCTGCGGCTTCTCCCCGGGCCTCGCGACGCGACTGCTTGCCCGCCTTCGTGTCCAGCGTACGTCCGAACAGCCGGTAGAACGTCCAGCGGCCCTGTTGCTCTCCAATCGGACCCCAAACGCCACTTGCGTCGACCCCCACGTGGGCGCCGGGGATGTCGTACTGGTTGCGTCCGAACCCGAACGCACGGGAGCCATCCGTAACCAGCAGTCGCCCCGCAGGAACCTGCTGGCCGGCCTTGGGCCAGCGTCCCCAGCCGCTCCCCATCGACGTGCCGATCTGCCAATAGGTGCGATGCCACCAACTGCCGTCCAGGAATCCGACCGAGCTCCAGAGGTGGGCGACGTCGTCCTTCTGCCTGACGAGATCCCGGTCGAAGCGCGCGCTGCGCAGGAAGACCGAGTCGCCGGCGGCGGAGAGAACGTCGGGCAGGTAACCGCCGGCGGCAATGCCCGCGTTCCTCTTCTCCTCGTCGACATCGAGCCGCACGACGTTCAGCGTTCGTCCGGTTGCCGCGTCCAGCTTGTAGAGGGACATTCCGCCGTCGAGGTAGCTGGTGCGCCCCGCCGCGAAATAGGCCGCGCCGTCGACCACGAGCACGTTTCCGGAGACGGGGCAGGCCGATTCAAGCTGCCCGTCCACCACGATCCGGCGATCGCGCGGGGCTGCGCGGAATCTCCAGATCAGCTTTCCGTCGTCCAGCCGCAGACAATAGACCCGGCCGTCGGCCGAGCCGAACAGCACTCGGCCCCGGTCGATCGTCGGCGGCGAGTCGATGCGAGCGCCGGCCACGTAGCTCCAGAGCCTTCGGCCCGTCGCGGCATCCAAGGCGTGGACCTGGTGCGTGTCCGTTTCCGCCACCAGGAGGCCCCCGTCGGCAATGACCGGGCTGGTGAGCTTCCCGCCAAGGTCCGTCTCCCAGGCAACGTGGAGGCTGTGCGAGACGTCGGTCGGTGTCGCCCCGCTTCGGCTCTGATCGTGACGATACGTGGGCCAGGTGTCGTTGGCGGGCGCAGCGCGGGCCGCGGGAGCCGTTCCGTAAGCCGGCCCCTGTTCGAGCGCCGGGGCCGGGGCTGGCTGAGTGTTTGTGTCTTGCTTGCCGGCCGGTGCCAGCGCCGCAAAGCCGCATTTGAGCATGTCGTTCACATTGCAGGCGCAGGAGTGCGGCGGGACGTACAGCAAGCCGTTGGCCGGCATCACGCCGCACTGGCAGGTGCCGCGCACCCAGAAGTTGGCCACCATGCCGCCCGTCTCGAGGTCGACGAACTCCACGCCCCGGCGCCCCAGAAGGAGGTACTTCGCCGTGGCCTTGGCTCGGTGGCACCGGGCGTGGCCGATGCGGGGCAAGAACTCCTGATCGGGCGGCCGACGCCGGCGCACTTCTCCGGTCTTCGGATCGCGGGCTTCGGTAATGCCCGGGTCGTTGCCCCACGCGAAACGGCCGGTCCACAGCAGACCACCGGCGATCATCACGTCGACCGGTACGTTGAATCCTTCGTAGGCGGGGCAGCTCCAGAGGCGCTTGCCCGTCTCGGCGCTGAAGGCGATCAACTCGCCCTCGACGTCCTCGCCCCGTAGATACTCGTGGTAGCCGCCGCTGGGCATCCACAAGAGCTCACCCTCCGTTTCCGCCGCCCCACGATCCGCGGAGAACACCACCCCGTCGTGGACGACCAGGGTCGGCGTGGACCAGCCAAGCCGCTGCCGGTGCACCGGACGTGGCGCCTTCCACCGGAGTTCCCCGGTGGTCGCGTCGAGGCAGATGACGGCGTCGGCATTCTGGAAATAGACGCGTCCCGCGCTGGCCGCGAGCGTCGAGGGCATCAGGTCTCGCGTGTATGGCTGGGAGTTTCTCCACAGCAACCGGCCGGTGTCGGCGGCTACCGCCATAATTCGCTTTTCGTGGGCGGGCGGGGTGTATCTCTCGAACGGCGGACTGTAGTCCTTCTGGCTGACGATTTCTTTCGCCTTCTGCGCCGGCCAGTCCTCGTCAGGGTCGCCGAGCACCACGAGAAGCATCCCCTCGTCGTGCAGAATCTCCCGGGTCCCTTCCGTGCCGGCGTAGGTTCGCACGGTCTCGCCCGTAGCAGCATCCAGAGCGGTGATGGGCTCCCCATAACCGAGCGTGACGTAGACACGATCGCCGACGGCCACCAGGCGCCGGGCAAGGTCCGCCGGTCCGCTCCGGAAGTCCCTCAGGTGGTATTCCCAGGTCGAGATCTCGCGCTCCCATAACCGGACGCCGTTGAATGCGTCTCTCGCGACCAGACGCCACCTTGGGCTGGCTCCGGCGAAGGCGATCGAGCCCTCGTCGACGATGTAGAACAGCCGGCCGCCCGACGACACCACGGCGCTCACGCTCGCTAGGTGGTCGTGGCTTCGCAGGAAGCGCGGCTTGCCGATCCACTGGAACCGGCGAGGCGGACCGACGACCGAATCCCGGGCCACGGCGTTGTTGTCGGGGCCGTGCAGGCAATGCGTCCACTCGTCCATCTCGGCAGGCCAGGGCTTGACCGTCTTCTTCCATCGGCCGTCGACCTTCACGTAGGCGACGCCGTTGGGTGCCAGCACTCGAAGGCATTCCTCCATCGAGACCTCGCCCAAGTCCTCGGCAACCAACAGATTCACCAGGTTGTCGGCATAGGGCAAGGCGGGCCCGACCCACTCGTCGATCGCCACGTCGCCGTACAGGCCAAGGGATTCGACATACGCTCGTGCCCTGGCCACGTTGGCACGGTCGGCGTCGAGGCCGTGCACCAGGTAGCCGTCGCCTGCCCGCAACGCCGCCGTCAGTTTGCCGTCGCCGCAGCCAAGATGCACGATCAGGCCGCCTTGAACGCCGGTGGCCGAAAGAATCTGCTCGGCATCCTCCGAGTGCGCAGTGGTCGGCAGCACAAAGCCGACGGACAGGACGATGATGGCAAGTTTCGTCATCGTGGGTTTCTCCTCACGGGCTGGACGGGCTGAGAGCGGTCGCCCAGAAGGCACATCGGAACGTGTCAACCAATTCGAGACAACTCCTCGTCGGAAGTGAATGGCGTAAGCATTCGCCCAACCCGCCTGTTCCCGCGCCCTGGTTCCCAAGCTCCAGCTTGGGAACTAGCGTTTGCCCGTTGGTCGCCCCGAATCGCGAGGTTCCCAAGCTGGAGCTTGGGAACCAGGGGAGTTCGCTCTGACGGGTTGGACGAATGGGGGACTTTCCCACCGAGGGCGAATAGCGATGCTAGCATGCGGACAAATAGAGCAACGCGTCGCGTATTGACAGCATGCCGGGCGTCGCCATATCAGCCGGGTTAGTCCCGCGCTAGCCGATTCATGGTCGCCGCAACAATTGTCCGGCCAACAGGTTACGCCTGAGAAAGTCCCGACGAATGGTTACTGAATGGCACTGTCAACATCTTGTCAGTAAACGACTTACGGCGATTTTGCCCACTTTTACAATGGCGTTTTCCGCGAGTTTGCGGGTGGGCCGAGCACCCGGCTCGCCCCAGCCCCTGCCGTAAATGCTTACGTGCAAATAGGTTAGTTTCCAGATACCTCTCAGAGCGACAGGACGAATTCGACAAGATCGTCGATCTGACGCTCGCTGAGCTGATCGATCTGTCCCTCACCGACGCCATGCTTGCCCCTCACGATGAGTTCCCGGATCGTCGTGTAGCGGCCGTCGTGCAGATAGGGGGCGGTCCGCCAAGCTTCGATCAGGGCGGGGGTGTCGAACTCCGAGCGGCGGTCGCGGGGGCCCTGCGAGCCCACGTCGTGCATCCGCAAGTCGGTGTACCACGGGGCCGGATGGCACTCGGCGCAGCCGATCCGATCGGAAAAGAAAAGCTCCCGGCCGCGGCGCGCCGGTTCGCTCAGTTTGCCACCGACCAGGTGCGGGCTCGGCACCGGCTGAAGCGCCCGAAGATAGGCGTCGATGGCCGCGGCCACGTCTTCGTCGATCGACCCAAACTCGATGTGCGCGATGCCCGAGCGAACCGCCGCCTCGGCCGTGGGTCGAACGGCCGTGGCCATCGCGGGCGGGGTTTCGTGGGCCAGGAGCATGGTCTTCGTGTTTTTCGGGTTGCCGGACCCGTCGTTCAACAGGTCCCAGTTCAGCCCGTCCACGCGCGCGTCCGGGTGGCAGCTCTCGCAACTCTGCCAGTGCTCGAAGCACAACGTGCCGTCGCAGAACCACCTCTGGCCCTTTCGCTCCAAGCTGAGCACGGGCGCGGGTCCCAGGGCGAAGGAAGTGACCGGGCGGTCGCTTTCGGGACGGAGGTCCACTGCCGCCAACGTGTCGCTGAAGTACTCGACCACGTAGGCGGTGGAACCGACCACGGCCAGCCCACGAGGCCCGTTGCCCTCGAGCTTGATCCGCCGCCGCAAGTCCTCCAGGAACGCGGGGTTGTTGGCCACGTCGGCAGCGTCGTAGGACCGGGTGATCCCGTAGTAAAAAGGCTCGCCGAAGAGATAGGCGTTGGAGTATCCCTCCAAGGGCATCGCCTTCAGTCTTGCCGACAGGCCCGCCGCGTCGATCACGGTCAGCTCACCGGTCCCGGCGTGGCTGATCGAGATCCACTTGCCGTCGGCCGTGCAGGCCACGTCCCAGGGATTGGCCGCTCCCCGTTCCAGCTCGTCCAACAGCATCGTATTCACGACCTTCTTGGTGGCTACGTCGATGACGGTCATCGCGTTGGCGTTCATCCACCCGCGCTCCACCTGAATCGTCGGCAGCTGATAGCGGGAAAGGAGGTGAGCCACGTAG
>CAZDHR010000307.1:0-8845 GCA_964505295.1 uncultured Planctomycetaceae bacterium | reverse complement strand
CAAAGCTGGAGGAGGCCATAATCACATCAGCTTGCCTTTCCCATTTTCCCCCTTTTCCCTCTTTTTTTATTACACATCGAGTCACTTCATTTGGATGAACTGTTACCGATTTGCCAAGCTCCCACCCGCAAGACCGACTGCGAGGCAGGGCCAGCGATTGCCAAGCGATTGGGACGAGAGGATGCGGCTTGCACACACGGCGCCCGGCCGTGTCGTCGGATGGGAGCAGCAGCCGGCCGGGCACCCTCAGATCTCGATTTCATCCCCTCGACAGGAGTTAATCTGCCTTGCTGCTGAGCATGACCGGTTTCGGGGAGGCGAGTCGCCAGCAGGGCGGCGTCGCGGTCTCCATTGAGGTGCGCACGGTCAATAGCCGTTACCTGAAGCTCTACGTTCGCACACCCGACGGGTACGGCTGGCTGGAACCCCGCATTGAGTCCATCGTTCGCAAGCGGATTCGCCGGGGGACGATCCAGGTGAACGCCCGCGTCGACCGAGCCGCGTCGGCCGAGGACTACCGGATCAACGCCGAGGTGCTCGACGGGTATCGACGGCAGATGGAGGCGATCGGGCGCGATTGGCCGTCGCCCCAGCCTGTCCCCTTGGAGAGCCTCCTTCTGCTGCCCGGCGTGGTCGGCGACCACCCGAGCGGCTCGCTCGACCCCGCCGACGATTGGCCGGTGATCGACGAGACGCTGCGAACGGCCCTGGACGGCCTCCAGCAGATGCGGGTCGAAGAAGGTCAGGCGATGGCGGCCGATCTGGCGTCGAATTGCGGCATGATCGCGGCCAGTCTCGACGCAATCCAGGAGCAAGCGCCCTTGGTCGTCGAGGCCTACCGAGCGCGATTGGAGGAACGGCTCAACAAGGTGCTGGCCGAGATCGACGTGACCCTCGATCCGGCGGACGTGCTCAAGGAGGTCGGCTTGTTCGCCGACCGGAGCGATATTTCTGAGGAGATCACCCGGCTGCGAAGTCACCTGGACCAGTTCCGGACGACGATGGAGTCGTCGGAGAGTTCGGGCCGGAAGCTCGAGTTTCTCACGCAGGAGATGGTCCGCGAGATCAACACGATCGGCTCGAAGGCCGGCGACGTCGAGATCTCCCGGCAGGTGGTGGAGATGAAAGCGGCTGCGGAGCGGATCCGCGAGATGGTCCAGAATGTTGAGTGAGCATGTCAGGATCGGCGAGCGGCAGACTGGTCGTCCTGTCCGGGCCTTCCGGGGCGGGGAAGAGCACGGTCCTTAAACGGCTGTTTCAGAGGGCGCCGGTGCCGTTGGTGTCCAGCGTGTCGGCGACCACCCGACCACCGCGGCCGGGGGAGGTCGACGGCACCGACTACCATTTCCTCGCTGAGGAAGATTTTGCCCGACGCCGCCGGCGGGGGGAGTTCCTCGAGTGCTTCGAGGTGTTTGGGCGGGGACACTGGTACGGGACGTTGCTCACGGAAGTTGCCCCTAGCCTTGAAGCGGGGAACTGGGTAATCTTAGAAATTGACGTCCAGGGCGCGCGCTCCGTGATCGAGCAATACGGCGACGCGATCACCATCTTCCTTCGGCCCCCCTCCCTGGAGGTGCTCGAAGAGCGCCTCCGTCAGCGGCAAACCGAGACGGAAGAAGCCATCCAAGCGCGGCTCGGGCGAGCCCGGCAGGAAATGGCCTCGGCCGACCAGTACCGTTATCAGGTCGTCAATGACGACGTGGACCGCGCGGTCCGGGAAATCTGCGATATTCTGAACACCGAGCGGAGGCTCAACTAGATGCTCGACGAGCTCCGAGAAGAAGAAATCGTCAGGAAGGTGGGCGGCCGATTCAAGCTGTCCACCCTGATCCAGAAGCGTCTGGTTGCCCTGAACCAGGGCTCCCCGGCGCTGGTGGACCTGGCCACGGAAGACAAGCTGAAGATCGTCATTCGGGAGATCTTGGAAGACAAGATCTACCTCGACACCGACGCGAACCTCCGTATCGCCGGCGGGGGGCCGGATGCCGGCGGTCCGCCTGAAATGGACTATCGCCAGCTATGAACGGTCGCCGGCTGGTCATCGGGGTAACCGGCGGAATCGCCGCTTACAAGACGGCCGCCTTGGTGAGCCGGCTGGTCCAGGCCGGCGCGACGGTCACCGTCGTGATGACCCAAGCGGCCACCCGGCTCGTGGGCCCCAAGACCTTCGAGGCCCTGACCGGCCGCCCCGTGCGAACCGACATGTGGGGCCCGGGCGCTCACCCACACATCGAGCTGGCCGAGGAGGCCGAGCTGCTCTGTGTCGCCCCCGCCACGGCCAATGTGCTCGCCAAGGCGGCGTGCGGACTGGCCGATGACCTGCTGAGCACGCTTCTGTTGGCGTTTTCCGGACCGATCGTCCTCGCCCCGGCCATGAACAGCCGCATGTGGGAGAAACCGGCGGTCCAGCGAAACGTCGAGCAGCTCCGTGCCGACGGGTTCCTGCTCGTCGATCCGGAGGAGGGATACCTCAGTTGCGGCGCCGTCGGCATGGGGCGAATGGCCTCGCCGGACACGATCTTCCAGGTGATCGCCGACACGTTGGAAAGAGCAGGAAGCGGGCCGTAGACGGTCGGGAATCCATGGCCATTCCCGAAAAGCCGCTCGCGGCTTCGCCCACGCCACGGCGCATCCTCCACGCTTGCTCGGCCCCGCACGACAACCCTTGACTTGACCCTTGAAGATGTCGCGAATCCTCATCACCTCCGGCCCGACCCGACAGTACCTCGACCCGATCCGGTACCTGACCAACGCCTCCAGCGGCCGGATGGGAAGCGCGCTGGCCGCCGCGGCGCTCGAGGCCGGGCATGAGGTGGTCGTCGTCACCGGGCCGGTGGAGCTCGACTACCCCGGGCAGGCTCAGGTCATTCCCGTCATCTCCACCGAGGAGATGCTCGAGACTTGTCTGGACCTCTTCCCCACGTGCGATGGGCTGATCGGCGTCGCGGCGGCCTGCGACTATCGCCCGGTGAAGGTGGCCGACAGCAAGATCCGCAAGACCGGCGAGCCGCTCAAGGTCCACTTCGTGGAGACTCCCGACGTGGTGGCCACGCTCGGCGCCGTCAAGGAGTCGCAATGGATCGTGGCCTTCGCGCTGGAGACGGAAGACCAACGCATGCGGGCCCTCCAGAAGCTGGAACGCAAGAGCTGCGACCTGATCGTCGCGAACGGCCCGAAGGCCCTCGACTCCTCGGACACGGAAGTCGAGGTCATCGATCCCCAAGGGGCCGTCATCGGCTCGTTCTCCGGCGGCAAGCCGCAAGTCGCCAAGGACGTCTTCCGCGTGATCCGGGAGCGGTTGATCGATTGAGGACGAGCCCGCCGGGCTATTCGACCGTCTCCTGATACCGCCGCCAGATCACGTCCAGGGCCTTGGCCGCGCCCATCGCCAGCTTCACGTCGACCAGACTGGATACGTCGCTCGAGCCGGGGTTGATTTCCACGGTCGGCACGCCGAGGTGACTCGCTCGAAGAGCGGGCTCGGCGATGTAGGGAAAAACACTGCTCGTGCCCACGGTAAAGACCACGTCGAACCCGGCGGCGAGCTCGCGGTACAGCCGCTCGACCTTTTCCGTGGGCAGCATCTCTCCGAACAGGACCACGTCGGGCCGCAAGATCGCCTCGCAATCCGGGCATCGCGGCGGGATCGACAGCTCGGTAAACCCACGGACCGTCCGGCGGAACTCGCAGGCGGTGCAGTGGAGCTCGTGCATATCGCCGTGGACGTCGATCACGTTCTTCGACCCGGCCTGGCGATGGAAGCCGTCGACGTTCTGCGTCAGCGTCCAGACCCGGTCGAAGTGGGCCTCCATCTCGGCGATCACCTCGTGCCCCCGGTTGAACCGGGCCCCCAAGGTGTATTGGTTCAGCGTAACGTTGAGTTTGGCCGTGCTGGAGTTAGCGAGTTGAGAGTGGACTGAAGGCAGTGTTTTCTGGACTGGGGGACCAGTCCCCCAGACCCCCTGAGGTTTATCGCTTTGTGCCAAAAGCAAGCGGGAAGAGGCCGACGGCGCTGATTGGGACGCCGCCGGCCCTTGCTTCCGGACCTGGATCGGCGCTCGGGTCGCACCTCTGCGTTGCCCTAAACTCTAGCACATAGCCAAAGCTCAACGTCGTCCTGGCGCAAAACAGTCCCCCGCGACCACTGCAAACCCGTTCCTACGCCCCCCTGGCCTCACAGGTGGGGGGTTGCATTAAAGACGGCGCGGACTATACTGTCTGGTGCATTGGTGCATTTTGGTTTCCCGTAACTTGTGTCCTGGCAAGAGGTTAGTGGTAAGACTCGCAGGCTTTGCAAGCCGGCGGTTGGCGGTTCGAGCCCGCTCGTTTCCACTTGACGTAAACCTCGCCAAATCCTGGGTTTAGGATACCTGCCTGCGTTGGGCAGCGCGGCCTCAAGGCCCTTAGCATGCCAGCGCCACTTGGCCTGAAAGGTAGTAGATCTTGTATTGCTGGCGGTGCTGTCGGCACAACATGTTGTATGATTTTCGCTAAATGGCGCTGTCATATTAGGGCGCGCAGAGCGGAAAGGACATGGCAGACCGCATGTTCGCCGTCCGAAGAATGACGCGCGCTGGAAAGATGGGCGGCTGGCCGATTGCTGGTGCCGCGTTGGTCGTCCTGGTTCTTGTCGGCGGGGTCTGGTGGCAGGCCGCGGCGGCGACGCCGGAAGGAGAGCCTCCGAGCGTCGAATCGGCAGTGCCGCCGGAGATTTCCGGTCCGCGGGACCTGTTCGACTTGCAGGGGATCGACCAGAGCCACTTCGACTTGCTGACCGACGGGATGTCCTGGCAGGAAGGCGAGAACGAGACGCTTCTGAAGATCATGTACCGGCTCCACCGCAGTTTCCAACCGATGGACGTGGAGTCGTGGTGCCTCGGCGACCCCCGGCCCGCCGTGCTGGCCCGGGACCCGGACGCCTATCGCGGCGAGATCTTTCGCCTAGCCGGGCGCGTGGTGTCGCTCGAGGTCCGCCGTCCGGCGCTGGAAGTGGCGCGGCGGTTCGAGCTGGACGAGTACTACCGCTGCGGGTTTCTCCTCGGCGAGGAGAAGCACCCGGTAGTGCTTTTCTCCCATACCGTCCCCGAGGCATGGAAGGCAGAACCCCCGACCGACGCCCGGGCGGGCGCGTTCGGCGTGTTCCTCAAGCTGTCCGGCGACGACCCCGGCCGGCCCGTGCCGGTCTTCGTCGCCTCGCGCGTGGCGTGGTATGCGCCCACCCGCCTGGGCGACCTCGGGTTCGACTGCGGGTTGTTCGACGATCTGCGACCCCGGGAGGCGGCCCGTGGCGACCGTGCGGGGGCCGAGGGCCCGAAGCCCGGCAACCTCGAAGATTATCGCCTCACCGGCCGCAACCGGGAGTGTTTCTATCAGATGCTCGCGGCCGTGGGACGCACTCGGCCGGGGGAGCTGCGCGCCGCGGCCGCCGAGCGGCTCGAGCGGGCGGGCAAGGAGCGGTTTTCCGTGGCGCCGCTTTTCAACCAGCCGGGCAAGCAGCACGGGCAATTGGTGGTGCTATCGGGCACGGCCCGCGAGGTGATTCCCGTGCGCGTCAGCGACGCCGACGTCGTCGCCCGCTTCGGCATCGACCGCTACTACCAGGTCTTCCTGTTCACCGAGGACTCCCGGTCTGCGCGCGGCGAGCCGGGCCGCAATCCGCTGGTGTTCTGCGTGCGCGAGTTGCCCGAGGGCATGCCCCGCGGCGAGGGGCCCGGGTTCGGCGAGCACGTCACCGTGGCCGGGTTCTTTTTCAACCGGTGGGCGTACCGGAATCGCCGGTCGGGCGAGGCCGTCACGGCTCGCGAGGAGTGGCAACTAGCCCCGCTGTTGATCGGTCGCGATCTCGTCTGGCACGCGCCGAAGAAGCCCGCCTCAAATCCGTACCTCGGCGCTATCGCGGGGGGACTTTTCGTGCTGGTGCTGTTCGGCGTGTGGCTGGCCCTATGGCGGTACGGCCGGGGCGACCGGCGGTTCCACGACCGGACGATTGCCCGAAAGTATGCTCCCGCTTCCGGCGTATCGCTCGATGCCCTCGGGCTTGACGCCGAGGGCACACCGGACTTGTCGGGATTGGAGCAAGCGGCCGACTCCGGGGCGAAAAGCGATTCGGACGAAGCGGTGGACCCCGGCGACGATGATTCGGCGAAGCGGGATTCGAGGGGCTGACTCAGGGAACCAGCGGGGAGGCACGATGAAGCGCGCCGTTCAAGCGCGCTCCCGGCGCATGTCTTCCAGCTCTTCAAGCCAGAGGCGGATCTCGTTGTCGTATTCGCTGGACAGATCGCCTTTGACCAGTTGGCGGTGGAAGCTGGCTGCGCCCTCCTTGACCAGGTCGGCGGCCTCGGCGCTGGGAAACCGGCGCATCGGATCGGGGGCGATCAGGCCCTTGCAGAAGCTCATCAGAAGCTCGCTGGAGACGACTTCGACGGGCAGCAGGTGCGGCAGGCGCTGAGCCAGAAACCGCTTGGCCTCCAGCAGGTCGCCGAAGTTGGTGTGCCCCTCGAAGGGAGGCGCGCCGGCGAGCATCTCGATGAGCACGTACCCCAGGCTGGCCAAATCGGAGCGCGGAGTGCATTCACCCCGATCGAGCACTTCCGGCGCCGCGTAGGCGGGCGTGCACGTCCGCCGCGGGGGAATGTCGTTCAGCTCGCAGGCCGACCCGATGTCAATGATCTTGGCGTTGCCCGTCCGCTTGAGCATGATGTTCGACGGCTTCAGGTCGCCGTGAACGATTCCCTCGCGGTGCAGCGCGGCCAGGGCGGCCAGGCAGTCGCGGATGATGGCGATGGCGATCCCCGGCTTCAGCCGCGGCTGGACCGGGCCGGCCGTGGCGACCACCGAGTTGATGTACCGCCAGCGGCGGTTGCTTACCCGCTCCCGCACCCGTTCGAGCATGTC
Source organism: uncultured Planctomycetaceae bacterium (assembly GCA_964505295.1). GTDB lineage: Bacteria > Planctomycetota > Planctomycetia > Pirellulales > Thermoguttaceae > DATKZH01. Next base: position 1,948 of record CAZDHR010000307.1, on the reverse strand, counting down.
GCGCGTCAGCAGCCGGGCCAGGTCGTAGCCGTCGATCCATTCCATCTCCATCAGCCGGATGCGATGGCGATCGACCCAGTTGTGCACGTCGAGCAGGTTGTCCTGCTGGATCTGGGCGACGTGAGCCGCCACATGGGCAATTCGCCCCATGGCGTCGTCGTACGAGCGCTCGTCTTCGTATCGCTCGGGAGAAAAGATCTTCAGCGCGACGGGCAACGTGAAACCGTCGGCCCCCCGCCGCTCGCTCAGATAGACGATCCCTTGCCCGCCCGAACCCAACGCGCGAATCAGGCGATGGTGCTCCGTCCAACTGAGACGCTGCTCTTCAATGATCTTCCGGTATTGGCCGAACAGCTCATCCGAACAGGGACCGGCCGGCTGACCGCTCCAGGTTCGGGTTACACTCCCCTCGTGAAACGTGGTGGTCGTGGACATGGGTATGCCTCGATATGAATGGCGGTCCATGCCGTAGTAGGGATGATGGCAAAAATATATAGGAGCGGTATTCTAAACGCGAACGGGCCAACACGTCCAGTCCGGATCGTCTTGGAAACCCAGGAGTCTCGACCCCCGATACGACTGGAACCCGTTACGCCGCAAGCAGTTGCCTCGACGCGCGGAACGGCGCGGGAAATCCGCCTTCCTCGGCGCCGGGTCGTCGAAGCCCGCCCGCCGGGCGCGACTCGGTCTTCAGGCCGAGGATTCGTCCCCCCCCCAGATGGGGATGCCCGAGCCCCGGATCGGGAAACCGAGCCGCTTGTCGGTCAACCGGTTCACGAGCGGCCGGCCCTCTTGCCACCGCCGCAGGTTCTCGCAGAAGAGCCGCGTCATGTTGTCGATCCGTCGGGCGCATTGGCCGGCCACGTGGGGCGTAATGATCACTTGCGGCATCTCCCACAGCTTGCTCTGCGGCGGAAGCGGCTCCGGGTCGGTCACGTCCATCACGGCCCCCGCCAGACGCCCGGCCACGAGCGCCGCGACCAAGTCCTCCTCGACGACCAACGGCCCGCGAGCCACGTTGACCAACACGGCCTCGGGCTTCATCTTGCCCAGGGCTTGGGCGTCGATCATCGACCGGGTCGTCTCGTTCAGCGGCAACGAGAGCACGACGAAGTCCGACTCGGAGAGCAACTCGTCAAGGCGGTCCGCCGTCCAAAGGGTGTCCACGCAGTCGGGCTTGTCGACGGGGAACATGTCGGTCGCCACGATGCGGGTCTTGAAGGGCCGCAGGAGCTGGGCCAGTCGCCTTCCCACGCCGCCCAGGCCGACGATGCCCACCGTGCGATGGGTCAAATCGCGCGTGGGGCGACGGATGAACTCCCGCTTCTTCTGCGCCTCGAAGAAGACCGGCAGGCTCCGGCACCAAGCGGTGACCAGCGCGATCGTGTGCTCGGCTACCTGATCGGCCAGAACGCCCGACGCGCTGGTGACCACGACGTCGGAATCGATCACCGACGGGACGAGGCAATGGTCCATGCCGGCCGCGGACGACTGGATCCAGCGGAGCCGGCCCTGCCGGACCACGCCGTCCCAGTCGACCGGGACCTTGGCGTGGCCGCAGTAGACGTCGGCCGAGAAGAGCCCCTCGGCGATCCGCTCCTGGCCGGCATCGAAGATCTCGGCCCCAGGGGCGGCCTCCGCGATCTGCCGCACGTGATGCGGCTCCACCGGGTAGCAAAGGACGATGTGCATGATGGCCTGTTGGACTGGGTAGCCTGCGAAAGGAGCATAAGGACGCAAACCTTTTATTGTGATCGATTTCGACGCGGCGGCAAGGTCGGGAGCCGGGGCAGTTAAACGGGACAGGTCTAATTTTCGCCGCGGCAGTTACGGCAATTGTCAGAAGTTACGAAAATTGTAACAGTTCAGCCAAATGAAGTGACTCGATGTGCAATAAGGAAAGAGGGAAAAGGGGGAAAATGGGAAAGGCAAGCTGATGTGATTATGG
>CAZDHR010000306.1:0-8849 GCA_964505295.1 uncultured Planctomycetaceae bacterium | reverse complement strand
GCGAAGGAAATTAGGATGTTGGTGCTCTCCCGAAAGAAGAACGAAAGTATTGTCATCAACGATGACATTACGATCGTCGTGGTGGAGATCCGGGGCGACAAGGTGCGTCTCGGGGTCGAGGCCCCGAAGGAAGTGCCCGTCCACCGGCGCGAGGTCTTCGATGCGATCCGCCGCAACGAAGCCGCCGGCGGCGGCAAAAAGGCCGGCAAGGCCGACCCAGCGACGACCTCCGACGAGTCGTAACCTCCCTCCTTGCGCTTCCCGATCCTTCCCGGACCCCGCCTCCCCCCCGCCTGGTCGCGAAAGTCTCTGCTGCCTCGCCGTCTCTCCCGGTGCGCCACGCCCGCGCCAATCTGCCGCAGGGCCCCTTGACGAATCCTCGCTCGCCGGGATATATAGGACGATTCGCGTCGATTTCTAAATCGGCTACCGGGCCCCGTCGTCTAGCCAGGTTAGGACACAGGCCTTTCAAGCCTGCAGCACGGGTTCAAATCCCGTCGGGGTCACTCTGCGAGGACGGGAGAACCGCTCCCCACCGTCCGTTTCGCTCTTATTGGCCGGCCCGGACCATTCACCTCTTCCCACAGGCACCTTGCCCGTGTTCCCGGTCCCGCCGCCTGGAAGCTGGGCGACGGGCGTCGTGGATCGTCTGGGCTGGCGACTGCCCGTCAGTCCGCTCCGCGTGCGATGGGGGTACCACCGGTGAACGAGCCGTACGACGCCGTCCTTCTCGTCTCTTTCGGAGCGCCGGAGAAGCCCGACGACGTCATCCCTTTCCTGGAGAACTTACTGCGCGGCACGCGCGTCCCCCGCGCCCGGTTGCTCGAGGTCGCCAAGCACTACGACCTGTTCGACGGCGCCAGCCCGGCCAACGCGCAGAACCGTGCCCTCCTGGCGGCGCTGCTGACCGAGCTGAACGCGCACGGCCCACCGCTGCCCGTCTACTGGGGAAACCGCAACTGGCACCCGCTGCTGGCCGACGCGATTCGGCAGATGGCCGACGATCGTGTCCGCCGCGCGTTGGCCTTCGTCACCTCGGCGTTCGGCTCCTACTACGGCTGCCGCCAGTACCTCGAAGAGATTGAGGAGGCCCGCCGTAGCGTGGGGGCCGGTGCGCCGGAAGTCGATAAGCTCCGCCTCTTCTACAACCACCCGGGATTCATCGAGCCGATGGGCGAACGGGTGGCGGCCGCGCTGGCGGAGGTTCCCGCCGAGCGCCGCGACGACGCCCGTCTGCTCTACACCGCGCACAGCATCCCCGTGGCCACGGCCGCGAAGTGCGCGTACCAGTCGCAGTTGCGCGAGGCGTGCCGGCTGGTCTCCGAGCGCCTCAAGCGCCCGGAGTGGCAGTTGGTCTACCAGAACCGCAGCGGGCCGCCCTCCCAGCCGTGGCTCGAGCCGGCCCTGGACGACGGTTTGCGCGGGCTGGCCGAACGGGGCGAGGCTCGCGACGTGGTGGTCGTGCCGATCGGGTTCCTCTACGAGAACATGGAGATCGTCTACGATCTCGACGTCGAGGCCGCCGACCTGTGCGCGGGGCTTGGCCTGAGCATGGTCCGCTCCGCGGTCGTGGGCACGCATCCGCGGTTCGTCCGCATGATCCGGGAGCTGATCCTCGAACGGATGGAGGACGAACCGACCCGCCTCGCCCTGGGAACCCACGGCCCCAGCCACGACGTCTGCCCACCCGATTGCTGCCCTCGCGATTGACGGCACCGGCAGAGAAGGAAAAAGGGGACGCAGCTCTTTTTCTGCGAAAAAGAGCTGCGTCCCCTTTTTCCCATCCCCATCGGGGTGCCCCAAGACCATAATGGCACACGTCGACCGGCCAGCCCCCGGTCGCCGAACCGGTCGTCCCACCAACGCATGCGGCACCCGTAGATCGAGAGGAACCCATGTCGCCACAAGCCAAGCACACGACCGCCGGTAAGTCCGAAGGCCACGCCAGTCGGCACCGCACGGACACGTTCCGGCCGGCCGTCGCCTGCGCACTAGCGCTGCTCCTCCTGTCCGTATCGATCTCGACGACCCGCTCGATCGCCTTCGCCCAGGCCACCCGCGCCGACGTGCTGCTTGCGGGCGGGACGATCTTCGACGGCACCGGCTCGGAGGGCGCCCTCGGCGATGTCGCCCTCCGGGGCGACCGGATCGTGGCCGTCGGCCGGTTCGAGGTGGGCGACGTCGGACGCACGATCGACTGCAAGGGCCTGGTGATCGCGCCGGGATTCATCGATCTGCACACCCATTGCGACGGGGGCATCCGCAAGGAGAAGACCCGCAACAACCTGAACTACCTGATGCAAGGCTGCACGACCGTGGTGACCGGCAACTGCGGCGGCGGGCCCCTCGACGTCGGCGACCTGCTCGACAAAGTCGACGAGAAGGGCGCCGGCACCAACGTCATCCATCTCGTCCCCCACGGGGCGGTGCGGGCCCGAGTGATGAAAAGCGAGAACCGCGCCCCCACGCCCGACGAACTGGAGCGGATGAAGCAACTGGTCGACCAGGGCATGCGCGACGGCGCCTGGGGCATGTCGACCGGACTGATCTACGTCCCCGGCATCTTCGCCCAAACCGACGAGCTCGTCGAGCTGGCCAAGGTCGTGGCCTCGCACGGCGGGCTCTACGCCAGCCACATCCGCGACGAAGGGGACAAGCTCCTCGAAGCCGTCGCCGAGGCTATCCAGATCGGCCGCCAGGCCAAGGTGCCCGTCCACATCTCCCACTTCAAGACGTGCGGCGTGCCCAACTGGGGCAAAGTCCGCGAGGCCGTACGCATGATCGACCAGGCCCGGCGCGACGGTGTCACCGTCACCGCCGACCAGTACCCCTACGTGGCCACCTCCACTTCGCTGGTCGACACGCTGATGCGGACGACCGACATCCCCGGCGGACGCAACGACCTGTTCAAGCGAATGGACGCCGACCCGGCCCTGGAACAAGCGGTCCGCAAAGTGATCGACGCCGGCCTGAAGAAGACCCGAAAGGTGGTCCTCGTCTCCTGCAAGAAGCACCCGGGCTGGGCCGGCATGAGCGTCAAGCAGATCGCGGACGAAGAGGGCGTCGACGTGATCGATCAGGTGCTCCGCATCCAACGCGACGGCGGGGCGTCGGTGGTCAACTTCTCCCTCTGCGAAGAAGACGTGCGTTACGTCATGACCGTGCCCTGGGTCGCCACCGCCTCGGACGGCGCCGCCATCTTTCCGAACCCCAAAGCCTCGCCGCACCCGCGCAGCTTCGGCACCTTCCCCCGCAAAATCGGCCACTACGCACGCGACGAGAAGGTCCTCTCCATGGCCCGGGCCATCCGAAGCGCCACCGGCTTGCCGGCCGACGTCCTCGGCGTCGACGACCGCGGCTACCTCCGCGCCGGCGCCTACGCCGACGTGGTCGTGTTCGACCCCGAAACGCTCATCGATCGCGCCACCTTCGAGGACTCGCAGCAGTACGCCTCGGGCGTGAAGCACCTGTTCGTCGCCGGACAGTTGGCCCTCGAGGACGGCAAGCTCGGCGAAGCCCTCTACGGGCGGTCGATCCGCCATCGGTCGCCGTAAGCGGGACCTCGCGGTTGTTGGCAGACGCCCCGTCACGCGCGGGGCCTTCGGTTCGCCGTCGGCGACCCAATCACGCGGCCCGAGCGCCCGGGGCGCACGAGAAGCTGGAAGCACCCCGCGGCGGCCAGAAACCGTCTTGCGGCTCGGCGCTAACGTGGTATGCTCGACCGTGTTAAGTGGAAAGCCGTACTCCCGAAATCCCCGGAAAAAGCGCGCCCAAGTGTCCAACAAGGCCGCCCATGACAAACCCTAAACCCATGCCTCGCCACGTCTTGCGCCGGAACCACTTGTTGGACGGTTTTTCTTGGTTCGCCTGAAACGCCCAAGTGCTTTCGGCCTCAGGGTTTGCGCGAGTGACCTCGCCCAAAAAGGCCGTTTTCCCCAGTACCTGGCATGCGCGCAGGTGGCCTGTGACCCGGTAGCAGCTCCCATGGAACCCCAGCGCATTCACCATGGAACCCCAGCGCACTCCCCCTCGGGCCCGCGCGCACGTGCGCTCACGGTATCTGAAGGGGGTAGTACCCCTCATGCGTTGTAGAAACGAGGGCGGAGCGGAGATTGACGGCGTCCAAGAAATCCCGCGACGCAGACTCGCCGAGAGACTGGAGGGTGCGTGAAACGCACCAATTCCTCTACCACGCCGTCAAATGGTGCGTTTCACGCACCCTACGCGAGCTCGACTTGTCCGATCGCACGCTACCGAAACCGGATGTAATCCACCGCGATCTTCACCCCCGGCTTGCTGGTCGGGTCGAAGCGGAGGGAGGTGACCAGCCCCCGCCAGCGGGGCGACTGGCTGAGATCGAGGTCGTAGTCGTGGAACTGGCCGTCGCCGGGGACGGCGAAGTGGACGCTGTTCGGCTCGCTCTGGCTGGAGACGGTGGTCGCCCAGAAGAACTGGGCCGACGTGTCGGCGTCGGCCCGCATGCGGATCGTGAGGCGCCCGGTCGCGGCGGCCTCGACCTGGACGCCGGGGCCTTGGAGGATGGGGTCGTGGCCCGTCGACTCGGCGACCAACAGGCCGTCTTTCACCTCGGCTCTGAGGAAGCCGTTGGGCGTCCAGCCCTCGAAGTCGCCCCCCGTGTTGAATTCCCAGACGGTCTTCAGCTCGGCCGGAGGCAGGTCGTACGGGCCGCGGCCGACGTCGGAGGGGATCAGGTTGGGCGGGTAGTCGCCGGGCGGGCAGAAGGCCGTGCGGAGCTGGTCGAGGTCCTGGAATCCGTACTCGGCGTACGGCTCGATGTAGCTCCCTTCGCCCCATTCGTTGACCGGGCCGATGGCGACGATCTTCTTCTGGGTCTTGTCGGCATATTCCCGGGCTTCCCGGCAGAGCTTGCCAAAAAGCTCGGGTGTGCGGTCGTGGATCACCAGCGACTTGCTCCCGTGCCACGGCTCGGAGGACCAGCCGCTGTCGGCGATCGGGATGTACAGGAGGCCCGACGCCCTCGCGTCGGCCTGCGCCCACACCTCGGGGCTCGTCTCGACCACGTCGGCGAAGGGGAACCGCCTGGTTCCGGCCCGCTGCTGCGCGAGCTGGAAGCCGTGATAGGAGGTGAACGCCTCGTAGCCTTCGGCCTTCAACTCGCGGCACTTCGCCTCGCTTTCGTGGGAGCTCATGGCCACGAAGTAGATGCCCGGCAGGCCGGCGTCGCGGGCCATCTTCTGCGAGAGGGCGTAGAGCTCGGCGGCCTTTTCGGTTCCGCCCAGGTCGCGGCGGATGCCGGCCGGTGACCAGATGAACACGGCCGGGCGCCCGTCGATCCGATAGTATTCCTCCATGCCCAGGTAGTGGTCGATCCAGTATTGGGTGACCTCGCGCCAGTCTTCGAGCGAGTGGGTGTTGGCCGGGTTGTGGTTCGCCCACATGATCGTCCACTTCAGGTGCTTGCGGAACTTGGATTTCATGTAGGCGTCGTGGAGCCAGTGCTCGAGGTGGCGGTTTCCCTTGCACCAGTACCAATCGACCATGAAGAAGGTGATCCCGTGCTCGACGGCCCACTTGATCTGCCAGTCGGCGCACTCGGGGTTCGATTCGTCGTACCAGCCAAGGACCGGCTTGCGCAGGGGGTAGTCGAGGATCGGCTGCCAGCGCGACATCGAGTGCCAGCCGGGGAAGTAGAACGCGCCGACGTCGTAGGGGCTTTCGACCGGCTGCGGCTCGGGGATGTAGGAGGTGGGGGGCACCTGCGGGGCGGGCGTGAGCTCGATGGTCGCCGTGGCGCGAGCCGGGCCGATGCCCGGCGCTTCCAGCTTCACGCCCACGTCCACCTTGCCCGGCCGCGGGGCTTCGATCTGCCACGCGATCCGCTTGGGAAGGTAGTGCGTGAGCTTGTCGATCGATTGCTGCGGCGGGCCGAGGATGCGGACGCCGTCGGGCGCCGTAAGCGTGGCCACAACGCCTTTGGGCACGTCTCCGCCCAGGTTGCGGACCGAAAGCGACACGCCCGCGGGCCGACCGGCCCGGTTCACCGCGTCGGCCGGGCCGAAGTAGGCGATCTCCAGCTCCGCGGGGCCGCGCGGGGCGTCGGCGATCTCGATCGAGTCGATCGTCGCCCGGGCGCCGTCGGCGTCGGTGGGCTGCACGCCGAGGAGGATGATCTCGTCGCGCCAGTGCCCGAGGTGGCCGACGTCGACGTTGTAGGTGTGCATCTCGCCGTCCGCCCGGAGCGGGAATGAGACGTCCTCCCAGCCGAACTGCGTGCTGGAGACGCAGTAGACGCGGCCCGTCGTGCCCCGGTCGGCGGCCATGCGGATCGCCACGTAGGGGTGCTCGTCGGCGGAGACGGCAAGGGTCGGGCTCATCAGGATGGGCGCTTTGCCCTGGGCGGTCGCATGGAGCAGGCCGTCGCGCACGACCGGCTCGGCCAGATCGCGCCAGGCACGCCAGCCTTGGGTTTCGGCGTCGAACGTCCACGCCTTGGCCGCCGAAGGGGACGGGGCCCCGTCGTCGACGATGCGGATCGACTCGATGGCGAACTGGCCGTCGCTGGGCGGGTCGAATCGCAGGCGGATGATCTTGCCGGCGGCGTGCCAGAAGGGGTGAATGCGGTGGACGTGGAACCGGTCGTCGCCGCGCACGGCAAACCGGTTCGACTTCTTGTCGCTGAAGCCGCCGTACTTGCCTTCGAGCGTCTCGGTCCAGAAGAGCTGGACTTCACCGTCCCGGCCGGCTTTCATTTTGATGTCGATCCGCTGGGTGGGCGTTGCCGGGATCTCGAACACCGGGCCCAGGAGGATCGGGTCCCAATCGGTGGCCTCGCCCACCAGCGCCCCGCCGGTGACCCCGGCGTCGCGAATGTGCCCCCCCGCGGCCCAGCCGCGCAGGTCGCCCTCGGTGTCGAACCGCCACTCAATGGCGACGTGTTCCGCCGGCCGGGCGAGCGACGCGCAAGCGCAGAGGATCGCCAGCGATCCAACCAGGAACGGGAATCGGAGTTTCGACGATCGCAGCATGGTTTCATCTCCTTGGCCGTGCGTTCACGGCGAGCCGGGTGCGTGCGGGTTCTTCAAGTAGTAAAAGTATCCGTCCTCCGCGCCGACCAGCAGGTCGGGGACACCGTTTTGGTCCCAGTCGACGGTGGTCGGGCTGGTCGTGTGGCCGGCCAGTCGACGGGTGGCCAGCGGGCCCATCGGCTTGAGCACGAACCGGCCGTCGCGCGTGCCCTCGTTGCGGAGCCAGTCGATGCTGCGGCTGTTGACCAACAGATCCACGCGCCCGTCCCGGTCCCAGTCGACGAACGAGAGCTTGCGCCGGCCGCTGCGGCCGGCGGCGCCGTCGTTCAGGCGCACCAGCCCGGGCCCCTTCTCCCCCACGCCGTGGCCGCTGTTGAACACCGACGGGCCTTCGCTCCAGAAGACCCGCTCGGGCGGCAGGAGGACGAGCTTGCCGTCGACCTTCTTGCGCTCGTAGAGGGCGAGGTAACCTTCGTGGTCGAGCATCACCAAGTCCACGAGCCCGTCGCCGGTCAGGTCGACGACGCAGGGCGTCGTGCGCCACTGGGTGGCCAGCTCATTATCCTCGGGGTTCCACCAGTTCCACTCGGGCTTGGGCGGCGTGCCCGACCACTCGACGCGGATCGGCTCGGCGGCGGCGAGCTTGGGCTTGGTCCGCGTGCCCACGTTCCGATACCAGTAGACTTTGCCCCAGATCGTGTTGGCGACGACGTCCGCCAGACCGTCGTGGTCCCAGTCGGCGACGCTGATGGTCGTATAACCCCACTTCGTCTCGCAGGGGCCCTGGATCGAGCCGTTCGGGCCGGCCTCGATGCGGATCGGCGCCCCGTCGGCCTCGATGAGGACCGGCGCGGCCCATTTGGGCGGGCAGCCGCCGAGGTTTTCGATGAAGCCGATCTCGCCGGCCGTGTTGCCGGAGACGATGTCGTCGTCGCCGTCGCCGTCCCAGTCGAAACCGACCGGCGTGGCCAGGGCGCCGAACTTTACCTCGTGGGCCTCCTGCCGGAAGAAACGCGGCGGGGCGAACACCGGCATGCGGTCCACCACCCGGCCCGTGTTTTCCACCAGGGCCACGCGCCCGTCCTCCTGGCCGACGACCAGGTCGCAGTCGCCGTCGCCGTCCCAGTCGACCGCCGTGGGGGTGATCATGCAGAGGGGCATGGTCAGCGGCGGCTCCGCCTCGCTTGCGCTTCGGGTTGGTGTGTCGTCGCGGTCGACGAGGTATCTGCCCGCCGCGTACTTCGGCTCCTTGCGAGTGCCGACGTTCTCGAACCAGGTGAGCTTGTCGACGAACTCACCACAGAGGATGTCCAGATCGCCGTCGCCGTCGAAGTCTTCCAGGCACGGCGAAGGCATGCCGTAGACGTCGATCGGCCCTGCGCCCGCTTCGATCTTGACGGGCTCCTCGTAGTCCGGCTCGCCGGTCGTGCCCTGGTTGCGGAGCAAGTAGACGTAGCCGTGCAGCGGGCCGTTGGTCCATTCGCCTCGGTCGTTGAAGGCGTTGTCCCAGCCGTAGTCGGTCCAGTCGCCGACGCCGACGATGAGGTCCAGCGCGCCGTCGCCGTCGTAGTCGGCGTATTTCCACTGGTTGGCGCGGAGCTTGCGCCCCGGCTCGTGGACCTTCGCTCCGACGGGCAGCTTCACGCGCTCGACCAGGCCGCGGCCCGGCACGCCGACGTACTCACAGCCCGGCACAAGCAGGCGGGGTTTGCCGCCGACCTGCGACACCTGCACGTTGGAGAGTCCGCCGCCGATCGGCACGCCCGGCTTGAACACGGGGGGCGGGAAAAAGGTGACAGGCACCTTTTGTGCGAAGCACCCTTCGGGCCGTTCCGGCAAAAG
>CAZDHR010000305.1:0-8858 GCA_964505295.1 uncultured Planctomycetaceae bacterium | reverse complement strand
GCGCGGCGGAGCCGCAGCCAAAGGAGGAGGGTTCAGGGTTCAGGGTTCAGGGTTCGGGGTTCAGGACTCTGAGGACACGTTTACCCCGAAATCCTGAACCCTGAACCCTGAACCCTGAACCCTAAACCACTTGCAAGCAACGTGTTGCGATTGATTGACCAGTAATCTTTGTGAAGAACTTGACGATGTTTGAGGTTAGTAGTGCAGTGTGCTTTCGCGGTTACCGCCCTTTGTGGCCACAGGTGGGTCTCGAGTTGAGCCCTGAGAACCCCCGGGCCGAGAACACTCGCCGAAACGCTTCGAGAGAATTCGATTGAGATTCCCATGACTGCCTGGAAAATCGATCGACAGGGCGCCCGACTCCAGGTTGCCCGTCTGGCGGCAACGATTGACCTCGCCGCGCCCGCTGGCGGGCTGGTCGGTCTCCGCGCGGGGAACGATCGCCTTGAGAATGCGGCCTTGTTGGGCGTGGAGGCTCCTTCTTCAGCCGCGGGCGATGGCAAGTCGCTTCGTGAGCGCCGTGTGCGTGGGTCGCTTCTGACGGCGGCCTACCGAGGATCGGAAGATTGGCCGATCGGAGTCGAGGCGACCTGGCGTGCCGAGAGTCCATCGGCGTCGAACGCCCCGCTGTTGACGCTCACCTTAGTGGTCTCCGTCGAGACCCAGGTGCTCGAAGCCCGGCCCGAGTTGGCCGTGGCAAGTGTTCTTCCCACGACCAACGTATCCAGGCTGGTCGACGCCCCATCGCCTCGCTTCGAATCCGTCGGCGGCGAGTTCCCCTGGGTGATCGAGCCGAGCGGTGGCCCCGGATGCCTTCTCTTTCGCCTTTCGCAATCGGACCTGAGCTACGCCGAAATGGTCCACCCGCTCGATTTCCTCGAGAGCCGGCTGCAAGGTGGCACAGGCCCCCGTCCGGCGGTCCGCTTGCGTCACCGCTTATTCGGCGGTTCGCTGGAGAAGGGCGTCATTCTGCGCGCTCGCGTTTGTGGGGTGCTTCTCCCGCGGGATGGCGATGCCCGGATCGCCGCCGAATGCTACGCCCGCTTCGCTGCGGCAGAGCCCCCGTTGGGCGCGTAGCCCGTCTGCCCACCTCGGGGCGCCGGTATCCGGTGCCCCCCATTCGCGGCAACCTCGCTGGCAGCCGCCCCCCCGTGTTGGTACACTACCGGGCAATAACCGCTTGTCCGATTTGTGTTTCTTGCACGCCTCTGATCGAGAGGGACATCGTGAAGGACGTTTTGATTACCGAGGACTTCCTGCTCCAAAACGATTGGGCCGTCAGGCTTTACCACGAGTATGCCCGTGACATGCCCATCATCGACTACCACTGCCACCTGCCGCCGGGCGAGATCGACGAGGATCACCAGTTCGGCAACCTCACCCAAATCTGGCTCTCCGGCGACCACTACAAGTGGCGGGCGATGCGGGCCGGTGGCGTGGCGGAGCGCTATTGCACGGGCGACGCCTCCGACTGGGAGAAGTTCGAGAAGTGGGCCGAAACGGTCCCCAAGACGCTCCGCAATCCGCTCTATCACTGGACCCACCTCGAGCTGAAGCGGCCGTTCGGCATTAGCGACCGGCTGTTGGGCCCGAAGACGGCGCGAGGCATCTGGGACGAGTGCAACGCCATGCTGGCCCGGGACGGCTTCTCCGCGCGGGGCATCATGCGGAGGATGAACGTGGTCCTGGTCTGCACCACCGATGATCCCGTCGACGGCCTCGAACACCACGCGGTGATCGCCGCCGACGGCTCGTTCCCAATCCGAGTGCTGCCCTGCTTCCGGCCCGACAAGGCCATGGCCTTCGACCCGCCCGAAGCGTTCAACGATTGGGTGCACCGGCTGGAGGAGGCCGCCGACGTCGAGATCAAGGACTTCGAGACCTTCTTGGAGGCGATCCGCAAGCGGCACGACTTCTTCCACGCGATGGGGTGCCGGCTCTCCGACCACGGGTTGGACAGGTTCTACGCCGACGACTACACCCAAGTGGAAATCACCGGCGCGTTCCGAAGAATCCGCCGCGGAAACGCCCTCCGCGAAGACGAGGCGCTGAAGCTCAAGTCGTGCCTGCTCTATGAGCTCGCCCTGATGGACCACGAGAAGGGCTGGACGCAACAGTTCCACGTGGGGGCCTTGCGGAACAACAACACGCGGAGGTTCCAGACCCTCGGCCCCGACACCGGCTTCGACTCGATGGGCGACGGCCACCTGGCCCGGCCGCTTGCCCGATTCCTCGACCGCCTCGATCGCCAGGAGCGCCTCGCCAAGACGATCCTCTACAACATCAACCCGGTCCACAACGACTTGATCGCCACCATGCTGGGCAACTTCCAGGACGGGAGCATGCCCGGCAAGATGCAGTTCGGTAGCGCCTGGTGGTTCCTCGATCAGAAGGACGGCATGGAGCGCCAGCTCGAGACCCTCTCTAACCAGGGCCTGCTGAGCCAATTCGTCGGCATGCTCACCGACAGCCGCTCCTTCCTCTCCTACACCCGCCACGAGTATTTTCGCCGTATCCTTTGCAACCTGCTGGGCACGGAGATCGAGCAGGGTCTTCTGCCCAGCGACGTCGAGATGATCGGCCGGATGGTCCAAGACGTCTGCTACCACAACGCGGCCAACTACTTTGGGTTCGACTTGAGTTCAGTGCGTCCTTAGAGTCCTCGACCGGGGCTCTCTTTCTCGGGAAGAGGATCAGCGTAGCGACTTCCTACCGTGCGGAGCGTATCAGAAGTCGGTCGCGGGTTCAACGAAAGGCAGGACATTCCGATGCGCAACAAGTCACTCGCGATCTTACGCTTGGGGTGCCTGGCGGCCGCGTGTTCCGGGGCCCTTGCTGCGGAAGCGTCCACGGCCTCGTCGCCGGAGTTAGCCGGCCAATCGGGCTTCACGATCCGCACGGAGCCGGGGCATGCGATGGTGCCGGTAGGCGGGCGGATCGACGTGCGCGTGCAGGTGTTGGATGGGGAGGGGCGGCCGGCGTCGGGCAAGCTGACCGTGCAGACGGGCGGCGCGGACGCCCGCGACGTCACCACCGACCTCAACCTCGACCACTCCGGCGCGGCAACCTACGCGTTCCACGCGCCGCATGAGATGGAAACGGGGATTTGCGCGGTCAAGTTCCGGCATGCTCCCTCCGGGGCCGTCCACGGCTTCTACGTCGACCTGCTCGATCGGGCGACGTATGACGCCTTCGACAAGATCGCCGCCAAGATCGACCTGGAGCCGCTGCCCGCGCACTTGCTGTTCATCGGCGACAGCCTGACCGACATGTTCCGTGGGCAGAACTACGTCGACAAGGTCCGGTTTTGGCTTGGGAAGCGGTACGGCCACCAGGCGACGGTCAAGAACGTGGGCGTGGGCGGGGACTACATCCTGCGCGTGTGGGGTCGTCTCAACGGGGACCAAAGCACCTACCGGCTCTCGATGTACGATGGCCTCTCCGAGCCCATGCCGACCCGGGTGTTCTTCTTCCTGGGGCACAACGACAGCAAGCTCACGAGCCGTTCGGATTACGCGACGCCCGTCGTGCTCCCCGGCGAGTTCGAGGAAAAGTACCGGCTGGCCATCCGGAAAGTGCAGGACGAGACCGGGGCGAAGATCACCGTGATCTCGGCGACCTCTTCGGTGTACGAGATCACTGAAGCGACGGCCGCCAAGCGACGGGCCGCGGGCAAAGCGCACAACCTTTTCGGCAAGCCCGAGGCCCTCGAGCAGTTCAACGCGATCGCCAGGAAGGTCGCCAATGAGTGCGGGGCCGCGTACCTCGACGTCTACGAGCCGACCCGCCGGCACCCGAACAAGCCGAGCCTCTTCACCCGCGACGGGGTCCACGTCAGCAACCTGGGCAACCGCGTGCTGGCGCTCGAGATCCTCAAGCACTTGGCCGAGGAGTGAAATCGTAGGCCCGTCCCGGGAGACCCGTTAGATGATCCCGTGCAGCGGCCTGCCGGGAGCAGCCAACTCGTTGACCCGGCGGGTGACGTCCGGGTCTTCCTCGAGCGGCGGGGCATGGTGAGGCTTACTGCGAGCGTCGATCATCAGGGAGCCGAAACAACCCCAGTGCTTGTCGACGAAGAACGGCTCGATGCCGTACACGTCGGTGGCCGGGTTGCTTCGCGTGAAGGTGGTCCAGAGGAAGTCGCCGAGCGTTTGGGCGGCAACCCGGCTGTCGTCGACGATGACGATCAAGGGGAAGCCGTTGATCGCGTCGGCCCGGGTGTACACGTCACAGAAGCGTTGGACGGCCGTGTCGCGCTCGGGCGGCTCGGCGCGATAGGCCGGCCCTTGGACCACGAGAATGCCCGGCAGAAGCACACGCGGACCGCCGAACCCCAAGTCTTCGGGGATCTTGATCCGGCTGTCGATGGCCACGGGCAGGGTCCGCCGCGGCGGGCCGGCCACGGCGATCACCAGTTTCGAGCCCTGATGGAGACCGTCGCCCGTGTAGTCCAGCGTGTCGATCGTGGTGCACGTCTGGAAGTGCAGGTTGCGGCGCCAATCGGCCCGCTCCAACACGTGGCGGAGCACCTCGTCGACGTCCCGGACGTCCAGCTCCGGATTGTCCTCGCCGGCCACGATCAACAGGTACTTGGCCAGCGACAACTGCCCGTGGCCCAATAGCGCGTTGGCCAGCGTCACCAGCTCGCGCGGCCGGCGGGGGTCCTCATAGGGAACGTAGCGCTCGGAGCCGACGGCCAGCAAGAGCGGGTGCACGCCGGCGGCGTCGACCGCGTGCACGGCCCGGACCCCGGGAATCGTCTTGGGAATGGCGGGCCCGACCAGCTCGTGGACCAGCTTGCCGAACATCGAGTCTTCCTGGGGCGGACGTCCTACCACGGTGAACGGCCAGACGGGGCGCTCGCGATGGTAGACGTGCTCGACGCGAATCACGGGGAAGTCGTGCCGGAGGCTGTAGTAGCCCAGGTGGTCGCCAAAGGGCCCCTCGGGCAGGAGACGTTTCGGATCGAGGTAGCCGGTGATGCAGAAGTCGGCCTCGGCGTGGATCGGCAACGAGCCGTCTCGGCCGATCATCGGCACGCGGCGCCGGCCCAACAGCCCGGCGAAAGCAAGCTCGCTGATCCCTTCCGGCAAGGGCATCACGGCGGCGACCATCATCGCCGGCGGCCCGCCCACGAAAACATTCACCCGAAGGATCTCCTCCCGACGAATGGCGGCAGCGTGATGGGCGGCGATTCCGCGGTGGATCTGGTAGTGGAGGCCGACTTCTCGATTCGGCGTGTACTCTCCGCCGGAGAGCTGAACGCGGTACATCCCCAGGTTGGAGTGGGCGACTCCGGGCCGGTCCGGATCCTCGGTGTAGACCTGGGGCAACGTGACGTAGGCCCCGCCGTCGGCCGGCCAACACTTCAATTGCGGCAACTGATCGATGGTCGTCTCGTTGGCCAGCACCGGCCCGCTGCGCACGGTGCGCGGCCGGGCACACCGCGCCAGCCAAGGGACGTTCAGATAGAGTTTCGGGCGGCGCAGCATGTCGGCGGGGTCGACGCTCAACTCGACGAGCCGGGCCACCGTCTCCAGCGAATCGCGAAACAGGTGACGCACGCGGTCCATCGTCCCGAACAGGTTGCTGACCATCGGAAACCGACAGCCCTTCACGCTGCTGAAATAGACGGCCGGTCCGCCCGCCTCGTACACGCGGCGCTGGATTTGGGCCGCTTCGAGATTCGGATCGACGGGCTGCTCGATTCGGACCAATTGGCCGATGGACGCCAGGTCCTCGATACACTGTCGCAGAGTTCGATATCCCATGGGGTCGGAGTGCAAGGAGCACTGGCTGAAGGGAATGCCCTTCCGACGGCTCGACGGCGACCCGGCTGGCGGAGCTCGCCGGAGAACGCGTCGAACCTGGCCCGATGCGACGGTCAACGACCGTCCAGGTGTCTCTTCTGGGTCCGCTTCATCCCGGTTTCGGCTTCGGCGTTTGCCGGACCTTGCGTCGTCGGATTCGTTTCTCCAGGTGCGCGAGCCGGGTGGCGGGCGTGCGCACGATCTTCTTGGTCTTCCGAGACGTGCCTTGGCTCTTGGTCATCGATACCATCCCACCACGGATCAAGCCCCATGTCCACTGTAATCGATTGCGCCACGGCCGATAAGCGTCGTGTTTGCTACCCGGAATGGGGGGGCAGAGAAGGGGAGTGACGGTTCGGGTCGCGTCCCCGGCCTCGATGCCCATAAACATTCGTCCAATCCGTCAGAGCGAACTCCTCTGGTTCCCAAGCTCCAGCTTGGGAACCTCGCGATTCGGGGCGACTAACGGGCAAACGTCAGTTCCCAAGCTGGAGCTTGGGAACCAGGGTGCGGGAACAGACGGGTTCGGCAATGTTTACCGATGCCCCACTGTAAGTCCTTGTCTGTCATAATGTTAGTGACATAGGAGGGGGAATCGAGTGTGAGACGGGCCGTGCGTCGATGCCTTCGATCTCGGTCCGCCCGACGCCCGGGGCGCGGAGGGCGCTGCCTTGTCGTGCTCGGGCGACCTCGTACACTGATTCAGAAGAGGGGCGCCTTGGGCGAAGCGAGGAGACGACATCGCATGTCTAACACACACAAGTGGGTCGTGGAAACCAGCCACGCCGGTTTCCAGCAGGACGTGATCGACCGATCTCGGGAAGTGCCGGTGGTGCTTGACTTCTGGTCCGAGCGGTGCCAGCCCTGCCTGCTGTTGGGTCCGCTGCTGGAAAGGCTGGCTGAGGAGAGTCGGGGGAAGTTCGTGCTCGTCAAGGCGAACACCGACCAGATGCCCGACGTGGCGGGCGCGTTCGGCGTTTCGGCGATTCCCACGGTCTTCGCGCTTCGCGACGGAGCGGTCGTCGACCAGTTCGTTGGCCTCTTGCCCGAGCCGCAGATCAGGGCGTGGCTGGAAGCGATCCTCCCCAGCGAGGCCGAGAATCTGGCGGACGAGGCCCAATCGTTGGAAACAACCGACCCGGAGGCGGCCGAGGCAAGATACCGGGAAGCCGTCGAGCTGAGCCCGAACGACACGTCTGCCCGCGTGGGCCTGGCACGCCTGCTCTTGGCCCAGGACCGGGTGGAGGAGGCCCGTCAGGCAATCGAGGAGCTGGCGGCCGTCGGTGCCTTGGACACGGAAGGGGAGGCGGTTGAGGCGGAATTGACCGTCGCGCTGGAGGGCAGGGAGGTCGGTAGCGTCGACGCGTGCCGCGCCGCGGCCGATGCATCGCCCGACGACCCGGAGGTGCAACTCAGGCTGGCCAGGTCGTTGGCCGCTCGTGGCGAGCACCAGGAGGCGATGGACGTCTGTCTCCGCCTGATCCCCAAGGACCGCGCGGGCATCGGCGAACAGGCCCGCCAACTGATGGTCCGCATCTTCCACCTTCTCGGCCCCCAGAGCGAGTTGGCGGGCCAGTACCGTCGCAAGCTGACGATGGTGCTGTACTGAGCCGCCCCACGCCACACTCACACGCCCGGCTGCGACAAGAAGATCCGGTCCTGCCGGCCATTCGCCACAGGGCCTGCTGTGGCGTGGCTCGGAGGACATGGGTCTGCGCCGCCCGGAATGACACTGATGGGGGGTTCGTAACGTCGGCAGAGCGCGACCCGGGGGGGCAGTGGGGTGAACCGAGCGATCCTGCTTGTTATATTGAAAGTCTGCACGAGGTGTATCCCGCAGTCACGGAACAGACCGATTCTCTTTGCGTCATGCCTTCGGTAGGCAAGGTACATTGTGACAATCCCCTCTTCGAGGCCGCCGTCTGGGTTGCCTTCGCAGAAGACACGAAAGCGAGTGAACGTGCGATCACTGGCAACGTACAGCCTGATGGCCTTGCTCCTGGTGGGCCTGTTGCAGGGCCCGGGCCCGGCACAGCAGACCGGGATCTCACGGAGGCACCATCCCTGGGGCTGTTTTGAAGTGGGGGCGTGGACGCGCGTTCGGGTGGTGACCCAGACGTTCGAGGAGAACGAAACGCTTATCAGCATCACCGAGAGGAAGACGACGCTCAAAGAGCTTTCCGACGACGGCGTAACGCTCCTCGTCGAGTCCGTGGTTGAGGTGGGCGGGAAGCAGCTTCAAAACGAGCCAAAGACGGTCAAGCAGGGCTGGCACGGCCAGCTGGCCGGCCGGGACGTGAAGGTCTCGCACCTGGGGAGCGGGGAGGTCGTGATCCGCAACCGGCGAGTTCCCTGCAAGATCCAACAGCTCGTGGTGGTCGGCCCGTCAGACAAAACGACCACCAAGATCTACTACTCCGACACGGTCGAGCCGTTCATCCTCAAACGGGAAAGCGTGACCACGGAACTCGAGGGCAACGCGCAGCTCGGCGCAACGACGGTCGAAGTGATGGACGTCGACGTGCCCTGCCGCATCCTGGCGAGCATCCGGAACACGTTCCACGTCAAGGCGGTTCACACGAACGGCAAGGGCACAGCGACCACAATCGCTTTCACTTCCACGCGCGTGCCCGGCGGCGTCATCCGCCACGACTCCAAGCAGTTCGACAAGAAGGGCCGGCTGATCGCACAAAGCTCGCTGGAGCTTTTGGACTACGGCCTGGAACCGGAAGAAGGCACGGTGCGCCCGTTGGGCCACCGTCGCCCCGGCCCTCCGTTTCGGCCGCACCGACCGCCGCCCTATCGACTCCGCCTGCCGCCCCCCATGAGGCGCTGAGTCCCCCGATCTCTCTTGGCTCTGGTGCGGCTCCGTCGCGACGACGGGCGAAGGTCCATCCAACGGGATGGATCACGGGCCGTCCAGCGGGATGGTAATCTGTCGCGTCAGCTTCCCGGCCAACTCGACGGGCTGGAGATAGGCGTCCAAAACGGACCGGGGGCGGTCGCGCCCGTTCTCGATGCATTGGAGAAGAACGACACGCTGCCGGA
>CAZDHR010000304.1:0-8887 GCA_964505295.1 uncultured Planctomycetaceae bacterium | reverse complement strand
TCCCAAGCTCCAGCTTGGGAACCAGGGGAGTTCGCTCTGACGGGTTGGACGAATGGTTACGCCGCGGTCGTCGTTTCCCCAAATGCAGCAACGACTTCGGCGTCTGGGCCCCATCTTCCCATCTGCGAATTCAAAAAGCCATTTCCCCGTCACGGCGGCGGTAGACGACACGGCCAGTGACTTCCGCCCGCCGCCGCTTCGCAGGTGACCCGTGATCGCAGTTTGAAGAGGGTTCGCCCCGCTCACGAGCCGAACCATGACGTTTTGGACCGCGATGGCGCCCGCAACCTCCTCTTAACCCGAACTGCCTGGCGGAAGAGAGACTTCGAGACCCTGCCGACCGAAGCCCGATTCGGGGCGCCTTTCTGGCCGTCGGGCGATGTGTCTGTTTGGCGACGAGACAAGAGACAAGACGCAAGTCGTTGCGCAGACTCGCGTTTGAACGCAAAAGGCCGGGGCGACACGCCTCGGCCTTGGTCGTTAACCCGTGGGTCGCCGGGTTTTGAAACCGGCGGGTCGAAGTGGCGGGGACAGGATTCGAACCTGTGACCTCGAGGTTATGAGCCTCGCGAGCTACCGGACTGCTCCACCCCGCGTTGCAGAAGGGGATGGGAAACAGGTTATACATCCCCTCGTGGCTTGCGTGGTATTGTACCCGGCCTTCCGTCTCGGGTCGAGGGCCACGCGGAGGTTTCTTGCGGTGCGTTTCCCGGAACGCATTCCGACCTCGCAACCACGCCGAGGATCGACCACGTCGAACCGCCACGCGCGATCTGACCACGCCTGGAACTCCGACAGACGAAGGGCATAGTCCGAGGCCGGGAAGGTGGGGTTCGTTGGCCCGGATGACTCGTCAGGGCTTGCAGTGACCCGATTCATCGGGTCCAGACAGCCCGAAGCGGCTTCAGACGGCATCAACGCGCTCACCAAGCGGCGTGTGAATGATCCGGGTCGGGGGAGCACGGCAGGGCGGCTCGGGCGGCGGGCTCGCGGCTGTGGGGAGTGCAGTCTCCACAAGTTCCCTTACGGTAAGGAGTTCCCGCTTCCCCCAGAAGCTGGCAGCTTCGCGATGGGACAGCTATAATTGACTTCTGGTCGTGCTGGTTGCCAGTCGTCTATTCGGGTGCCCTCCAAGCGGGGGGTCGGATGACGATCCGTTGATCGGGCAGACAAAGGGGAAGCGCATCCATGGCGGCTCCGGACCCCCAGGATCATCAAGGCGCGAAGCCGGGACATTCCGGGGCCGCTCCCAACAAGCCGCTACCCCGGGCCGAGCCTTTGGAACCCGGGCAGCCGCCCGATCAGGCTCCGTCCCCTTTCAATGCGTTGGGGAACCCGGAACCCCCACCTGGGCAAGGACAGGGGGTTCCACAGACTCCTCCGGCTGCGAGCCGGCCCCCCCTTCCGAGGGCACAGCCCATCCCGCAACCTATCCCGCAGGCACGCCCCGTGCCGGTGAGTGATCGGACGGCGGCGGTGACGCTTCACGAGCGAGAGGAGGAGCCGGACGAGGAGCTGACGACCATTGCGCTGAAGAACTCGCCGCCGTGGCTCGTCAGCGCCGTGTTCCATATGGTCGTGATGATCATCCTCGGCTTGATCTTCCTGCCCAAGCTGGTCAAGAACCAGATCGAGCTGGAGACGGTATGGGCCGAGAGCCTCGGGGACCAGTTGGAGTTCGACTCGTTCATGGCCGGGACGGACGACGACATGGTCCAGGAGCCGGTCTACACGCCGGAAGACTTGCCGCCGGTCGAGAATCCGTTCGCGGCGCCGCCTGAAGTGAACGTGCTGGTGCCCGACGGATCCACCTCGACCAGCGCCATCGACGCCACGCAGATCGGAGTGGCGCTGAGCGGGCGCGAGGAGGGATCGAAGCGGGCACTGCTCGCCGCGTACGGGGGCAATGCTACCACGGAGGCGGCCGTCGCCAGCGGCTTGCAGTGGCTGGCCAAGAACCAGCGCAAGAACGGCTCCTGGAGCCTTCAGGGACCTTACCGGGAGGGTGGCATCAACGAGAACGAGGCGACGGCAACCGCCATGGCCTTGTTGGCTTTCCAAGGCGCCGGCAACACGCACAAGAAGGGCGCCTTCAAGGGAAACGTGGCCAGGGGCTGGAAGTGGCTCCTCCAAGAGCAGGACGCCGACGGGAACTTCTTCCACGAAGGAGGCTTCAACCACCGCTTCTACACGAACGGTCAGTGCGCCATCGCCCTCTGTGAGCTGTACGCCATGACCAGGGACGAGCAGTTCAAAGAGCCGGCCGAGCGGGTGATCGACTATCTGCTCAAGTCACAAGGCAGCGAGGGAGGCTGGCGATACAGTCCCCAGGCCGATAGCGACGTCTCGGTGACGGGCTGGGTCCTGATGGCCTTGCAGAGCGCGCGAATGGCCTACCTGCCGGTGCCCGACGACACCTTTCGTCGGGCGGAGCGATTCCTGGACAAGGTCGCCCTGGAGGGCGGCACGCGCTACCCGTATCAGCGAGGCAAGGAGCCCACGAAGGTGATGACCGCCGAAGCGCTGCTCTGCCGGCAGTACCTCGGGTGGTCCCGCAACGACGAGCGGTTGATCGACGGCGTCCGGTACATCACGCAACCGGAGAACCTGGTTGACTACGAGCGGGAGCCCAACGTCTACTACTGGTACTACGCCACGCAGGTGTGCCATCACATGGAGGGCCAATACTGGGAGAAATGGAACTCCGTGATGCGCCAGGAGGTGCCGGAGCATCAGGTGAAGTCGGGCCGCGAAGCCGGCAGTTGGGACCCCGGCACGCGCGACCGGAGCGTACCGAACGGCTACCGGTGGCACACCACGTACACCCCCCACGGCGGCCGCCTCTACGTCACCTGCCTGTCGATCTACATGCTCGAGGTCTACTACCGGCACCTGCCGATCTACTCAAGGGTGTACGCGCACCTCCACAAGCTGTAGGCGACGCCGTGACGGCGCAAGCCGGGAAACGCTGCTATTCCGGCACCTCGACGCCCAGCTTCGCAGCCAGCTTGACCAGCTCGCCCCAGTTCTTCTCGTCGAACGTGATCCCTTCGGCGAGCTTCTTGCTGAGCGTGCGGCGCTCCGGGTCGCCGGGCAGGATGATCTCGTCGACGCCATCGACGCGAGGGCAGCCGCGGACAAACGCGATCAGATCCGACACCTCCCGGCGGAAGTGATCCGCGCCGCCGAAATGCGCCGGGTCGAGCACCAGCATGAACACGCAGTTTCCGACCGGGTTGGCCGGCACGGGCCGGGCACACAGGCCCCCGGAAAGCGCCCCGGTGAGCACCTCGACCATCAGGCCGAGCGCAAACCCCTTGTACGGCTGGCTGCCGCCCATCGGGAGGATCGAGCCGGGCGGGTCGGCGTAGAGCGAATGGGGGTCGTTGGTGGGGCGGCCTTCGCTGTCGAGGAGCCAACCGTCCGGGCAGAGCTCGCCGGCGATCTGTTTGACGCGGACTTTGCCTTCGGCCGTCACGCTGGTGCAGAAGTCGATCACGATCGGCTCGTCGGCGTTGGGAATGCCCACGGCGATCGGGTTGGTCGGCAGACGCGGCACCTTGCCGCCGGGCGGCGCGACGCGTTGCACCGCCCCGTGATTGTTGACCATCAGCATCGACACGAGCCCCGCCTCGGCCGCCGCCTCGCAGTACTCGCCGAGCCGGCCGATGTGCGAGCAGTGCATCATCGTCCCCACGGCCACGCCCGAGCTTGCGGCCTTCTCGATCAGCCGCTCGGTGAGTCGCCGGGCTTGGGTCTGGCCGAAGCCCCAGTGGGCGTCGACCGTCACCAGCGACGCCGTCTCGGCGAGCACCTCGAACTGGGCGCCCGGCACCACCTCGCCCTTCTCGGCCCGGCCGAGATAGAACGGCAGCCGCATCACGCCGTGCGAGTCGTAACCCCGCAGGTTCGCTCCCACCAGGCTGCGGGCCACGATCGCGGCCTCGTCGGCATCCAGCCCCGCGGCGGCCAACAGGCTCCTCGCAAACTCGGTCAACGTCTCGGCAGAAAACGTAGGCACGCGCGAGTCTCCTTCCGCGGCAAATGATCCGTTGAAGCAAGTCAGTCGAATGCAGTCCGTTTGTGGTCCCACAACCGAAAGCCGCTTGCGGCTTCGCCCCGGACGAGCCTCCCAACTCGACACCACTTCCCGCCGCTCACTCTCCAAACCGGAACGAGAATACGTCGGCGTCCTTCAACTCGAACCGAACGCGGATCGGCTTCCCGGCCAGCGAGCTCACGTCGTCGCCGGACTTCCAAGCCACGGTCTGGGCGATCTCGTCGCCGCTGAGCGGGACAGCGTCGACCAGCGCGAAATGGGGGATCGGCTTGCCGTCGGCGTCTTGCAGCTCGACGCACACGCTCCCTTGCCCTCGCGCGGCGAAGTTCACTACCAGCTTCTTCCCGGCAAACACGAGCGGCTTGGTCACGAGCCGGCCGCCCTGGGCAGAAGCCCGAACCGACACGAACCCGTCGACGCGATACGTGAACCGGCGCACGCGGCTGTCGGGCCCGGTGTAGTACGCCTCGGTGGCGTAGACCGAGTACTCGCGGTCGTTGCCGGGCAGTTGCACCAGCCCCCAGGTCATGTAGTTGCTCCGGTTGCCGTCGCGGTCTTCCGGAGCCGTGATCGGGATCAGGGCCTCGGTCCAGCGGTGGAACGTGCGCCCGTCGCGGCTCGACATGAACGTCGGCTCGACCTGCTGCGTCTTCGGTAGAAACCGCGTGGGGAAGCCGATCAGGATATGTGGTGCCCGGTCGTACGGCCGGATCGCGTTCGTGTACAGATGCTCCTTGGGCGCCCCGGGGTGTTCGAGCAGCACGGGCTCGGTCCAGTGGAGGAAGTCGGGGGAGGTGCAGGTCATGATCGCGCGCACGCCGTCGTGAAACGTGCGGTGGAAGTCGGCGTAGCGCTTCCGCGTCGGGTCCCAGAACGCCAGGTTCTGCGAGTCGAACGCGCCCTTGGTGATCACCGGCTCTTCGCTCATGAGGGTCCAATGGATGGCGTCGGCCGACTTCACGGCGTAGAGCCCCTTCTTGTACCCGTGGCTCGCGCCGGCCAGGGCCTTGTACTTGGCGTCGGGCGAGCACGCCGGGTTGGGGTCTTTGAATGGCGTGAAGTTGTGCGTGCCCGTGCCGTTCCAGACGATGTTGTTCTCGGTCGAGCCCTCGAACTCGACGAGCCCCAGCGACGGTTTGGTCCAGTGGATCCCGTCCTTGCTCTCGGCGTAGCAGGTCATCTCGGGATGCGTCGCCTTGCGAGTCTCCGTGTCGTAGTGCGACCCGCGGTAGTACATCCGGTAGAGGTCGCCGTCCTGGAAGATCGTGTAATACGCGCTCGTGTTCCCTTCCCACGGCTTGTCGGCCACCAGCGCCACTTCCCGCGGCTCGGGCTTGTGCAGACACTGCTGAGCGTCGCCGCTCATCTCCTCGATCACGTAATCGTCGACAAACAGCTCCAGGCGCGAGCCGATCTCGATCGGCTCGGCGGGGCAAGCCGATGGGACCATCGTCCAGGCGACGACCGTTGCAGCGATCACAGATAGAGCCTTTCTCATCAATTCTCTCCTACAAGTGCGAGTTGATTCCGGGCGGTCGTGAGTTGGTCGGACAATGCTCTCGCCAAGGCGCCAAGACGCAAAGTCCTTCTCCCCCTTTGCGCCTTCGCGCCTATTGGCGAACGTCGTAAGCATACAGGAAATCGCTGTGGCGGACGTACAGCCGCCCGCCGCAGATGACCGGGTGGGCCCAGGTGGGGCCTCGGCCGCCCTTGGGGATGCGGAATCGGCTGATGATCTCGTGGGCGGTTGGGGTTGGCTTGACCAGCCCGACGTCGCCCCGCTCGCTCATCACGTAGAGCAGACCGTCGGCGTAGGTGAGCGAGCCCTTTCGGCCGATGCCGTCGGCGACGAACATCGTCCGGCCGGTCCGCCAATCCAGGCAAATCCACCGCTGGTTGTTGCGGACGTGGCTTGAACCGTACAGGTAGCCGTCCAAAAGGATCACGCTGCCGTGATGGTTGTCCAGCTCGTTGCTCCGCCAGACCTCCGTGACCGACGCCCGGGTGCCCTCCACATCGAGCCGCAGCATCACCGAGCCGGTCGTGCGGGTGCTGATGAACACGTGGCCATCGTGATAGAGGGGCATCATGATGTTTTCATCCCACGGCGAGCGGTGCTCGAAGCGGAACAGAAGCTCGCCCGTGTCGGCGTTGGCGCCGACCAGGGACTCGGACATCAAGGCGAGCAGGATCCGCAGCCCCCGGCACTCGGCCAGCGCGGTCGAGGAGTAGCCAGCCAGATCGCCCGTGCTGGGCGAGGTCCAAACGACGTCGCCGGTCCACTTGTCCAAGGCGATGAAGCTCGCCTCCGGTCCGCCGGGCCGGCAGATCACCCGATCGCCGTCGACCAGCGGCGCCTCGGCCAGGGCCCAGGTGACGTTCTTGGCATGGAACCTCTCCAGCAGGTTGAAGCCCCAGATCCGGCGGCCGGTCTTCGCGTCGAAGCAGGCGACGTCGCCGTGCGGGCTTTCGTGGTAGAGCCGGTCGCCGTCCAGGGTGGGCGTGCTCCGCGAGCCGGGATGCTGGCCGGTCCACGCCCGGCCGTTTCTCGCCCGCCAGACGATCCTGCCTCCCATGTCCATGGCGGTGATCACCGTATCGTCGCCGACGTCGCCGGCCGTGTAGATCCGCCCGTCGGCGATCGCCACGGTCGCGAAGCCGTGCCCCAGCCCCGAGGCGGTCCAGAGCAGCTTGGGCCCGCCCTCGGGCCACTGCTGGAGGAGGCCGGTTTCGGTGGAGATGTTGTCCCGATTCGGGCCGTGGAATTGGGGCCAGCAGGCTGCGTCGGCGGCCGTGGCCGTGGTTGGGCCTGACGACAGGCATCCAAGGAGAGCCGTCAGCACGCACAAACCGGCCGGCAGTCGCGGGATGAACATCGGCACGGGTCCTCGGTCGTGGCGTGGTTCGATGGGCATGGTGAGCGGGCGTCGATCACGGCGCGTGCCGCTTGCGGCTTCGCCCCCTGGCGCAACCGGCGTGGTTCATTTTCTCTGCCAAACCGCGCCCCGTGTGTCGCGGTCAGGAGAACGCGACACAAGTCGGGCGAAGCCGCAAACGGCACGCTGGGGTGGAGGTCCCTTTCACTCGCGATCCGCTTACTCCAGCTTCCACGGCTCGCGGTACTCGTAGTGGAGCATCGAGTTGGCTTCCTCGTGGTTGGTGATCCGCTCGGCCTCGGGGTCCCATTCGAGCCGGGACCGGGTGAGCCAGGAGATCTTGGCCAACAGGGCCATCACGGTGGAGCGGTGGCCCTCCTCCACGTCGCAAGCCGGTTTCTCGCGCGAGCGGATGCAGTCGAGGAAGTTGCGGGCGTGCTGGGCCGTGTGGTTGCCGTCGTCCTTGGGGCGCGGCACCTTGATCGGCTCCATGCGCGGCGTGCGATCCTGGAACTGGCCGCCCCGCTCCGGCACGACCTCGTATTGCCGGTCCCAGCAGTAGAGCGTGCCTTGCGTGCCCCGGATCTCGAAGTAGCCCTCGCGCGGGAGTGTGCGGTTGCCGCTGGTCTCGAACATGCCGAACACAAACAGCCGCCCCGTGGGAAACTCATACGTCACCCGGAGCGTGTCGGGGATCGTGCGGTCGTCGTCGACGGCATAACGCCCGCCCATCGCGCAGATCGACGTGGGGGCGATGTCGCCCGTCATCCACCGCATGCAGTCGAGGAAATGGACGCCGTTGTTGGCCGTCTGCGACGAGTAGAGATGCCACCAGCGGAACTTGTACGGGGCGATGGTCGCCTGAAAGGACCGTGCGGGGCGCGGCCCGAGCCACATGTCCCAGTCCAGGTCGTCCGGCGGATCCGAAGGCTCGGCGTGACCGATGCCGGCCGGAACCATGTTGCTGCGGTGGTACGCCCGGCATACCGTGACCTTGCCCAGCCCATCGGACGAGATCAGGCTGGCTGCCGCGCCGTAGAGCTTCGACGAGCGGCGGTGCAGGCCGACGGTGACGACCGACTTGTTTCGCCGGGCGGCCTCGACCATGCGCCGGCCTTCGTGGATCGTGATCGACAGCGGCTTCTCGACGTAGACGTCCTTGCCGGCGTCGCAGGCGGTGATCGTTTGGATCGCGTGCCAGTGGTCGGGCGTGGCGACCACCACGGCGTCGACGTCCTTGCGGTTGATCAATTCGCGGAAATCGCCGTAGGTGTCGGCCTTGCCCTCGAGCCGGGCGTTGGCCTTGTCGAGCGTCGATCGCTGCACGTCGCAGAGGGCGACGATCTCCACGTCGTCGTGCTTCAGAAACGCACTCATCAGTTGCCCGCCGCGGTTGGCCACGCCGATGAAGCCCAGCCGGACGCGGTCGTTGGCCCCGACGATTCTCTTATTCATGACGGTCCTCGTAGGTTATGCAATGCGTACGGGCTCGCGATCCTTCTCGTTCCCAAGCTGGAGCTTGGGAACCAGAGGTACGTTATGTCGTGCGAACAAGGTCGCAGCGTGATCTAACGAATTACCCCAGCTTCCACGGCTTGCGGTACTCATAGTGCAAAAGCCCGTTCGCCTCGTCGTTGTTGGTGAAGCGTTCCTTTTTGGCGTCCCAGTCGAGCCGGGCCTTGGTGACCAGGGAGATGTTGGCCATCAGGCTGAAGCTGGTCGAGCGGTGGCCGATCTCCACGTCGGCGTGGGGTTTCTCGCGGGACTTGATGCAGTCGAGGAAGTTGCGGGCGTGCTGGGCCGTGAGGCTGGCGTTGTTGCCCGCGGCCTTCACCTCCAGCGGCTCCATGCGCGGCTCGCGGTCCTGGAACTGTCCGCCGCGCTCGGGCACGACCTCGAAGCCTTTGGTGTCGACGTAGACCGTCCCCTGCGTGCCGCGGAACTCGATTTC
>CAZDHR010000303.1:0-8935 GCA_964505295.1 uncultured Planctomycetaceae bacterium | reverse complement strand
CACCGCAAACTGGAAGATGGTATAACAGCATGGAACCGATCGCGCTAGCCCGCCTGGATTGCCTATTTATGCGCGCTGGCCCTGATTCCAACCCGCCCGAACCAGAGAGTGAAACCGGAAAGTTATTCTTCGGCCGCCCCTAAGCGAGGGATTCGGAGCAACGCGTGTCCTCGCTTACGCTTCGGGTTACTATGAGACGCCAAAGTGGCGCTGTCCAATTACATCGCGCGGCCTATCGCCAGACCCGCGTTTTGTGGTGGCTCGCTGCGATCGACGCCAAGCACCCACTGGCGCAGAGCGGTCCCCGACCGAGCCTATTCACGTCTCCTCTGCGCTTCCCCAGTCATGGGGACGAACATCACGGGGATGTTCGGCCGGCGGTGGACGTTACCCTTCTTGTCGCGCTCGATGACGAGGAGCTGCTGGTAGTAACGCCCTACGGGGATGACCATCTTGCCGC
This sequence comes from uncultured Planctomycetaceae bacterium, assembly GCA_964505295.1. Lineage (GTDB taxonomy): Bacteria > Planctomycetota > Planctomycetia > Pirellulales > Thermoguttaceae > DATKZH01. The sequence goes on along the minus strand of CAZDHR010000303.1, from coordinate 8,475 downwards.
CGGGGGCGAGCTGGTCGACCAGGGGCTGGGGCACGTGGTCCGGGGCGGCGGCTACGATGATCACGTCGAACGGCGCCTTCTCCGGCCAGCCGCGGTAGCCGTCGCCGTGACGCACCGTGACGTTCTTGTAGCCCAGCGACTGAAGCCGCTTTCGGGCGTCCTCGGCCAGCGGCTTGACGATCTCGATGCTGTAGACCTCCTTCGAGATCTCCGCCAGCACGGCCGCCTGATAGCCGGACCCGGTGCCGACGTCCAACGCCCGGCTCTCGGCCCCCGGCTCGACCAACTGGGTCATCAGGGCCACGATGTAGGGCTGGGAGATGGTCTGGTCGTGGCCGATGGGTAGAGGATGGTCGGCATAGGCGCGGGTTCTGAGGTTTTCGGGGACGAACTCCTGCCGAGGAATGCGCCCCATCACCTCCAGGACCTTCGCGCTCCGGATCTCGCGGCCGGGACCACGGAGGTCCTCATCCACCATTCGAGCGCGCATGCGGGCGAACCGCGGGTCCTCCGGACGAGCTTGGGCGGGCTCGCCCGCGACCGCCTGGCCCAGAAGCGGAGCAGTCTGAGCCGGAGCCGGATCGGCTTGCCACGTGCGTCCTTCCCAGGGCATCTCTCGACCCGCGACGAGTAAGGCCACGACCCCCGCGCCCACAAGGCAAATGACCACCAGCGCCGTCCAGATTGATCGATACGGGCGGTCCATGGCAATCCCCCCTTGAGAAGAGGTACTACCCCCCGCGCATTCTATCACGGCAACCGGCCGAGACAAGCGGAGCCGTGGAGCGTGTTTGGCAAGACTTTCTGGCAGTGTCGGGTGGCTGGGGTCGAGCGCAGCGAGCCCCCAGGAAAGCGTACTGGGGACAGCCTGCGGCTGACCCCAGCCACCCCCCGACATGCCAGCGAAACTTGCCGCACACCGTGGAGCCACGGGCGATAGTGCGGCCGGCCGGATTGTCGAACGAGGACGCCCGCCCGGATCAGTGCCGCGGGGCCTCGTAGCTCGTGGGGCTCCGCAGGATCTCCTGGGTTCGGCGGCGAATCTCTTGGGCGACTTCCGCCGTGCGGGGATCGAGGGCCCGGGCCAGGGCGGCCTTTTGGCGGAGGATTCGCACGGCCAGGCGGCACTCGCCCACCAGCTCGTCCTGGTTGCCGCCGATCTGGACGAAGCCCGCCGTGAGCTTCTTGCACTTCTCCAGCGCGTCGCCGCCCTCGTAGTCGACGAGCGTCGCGCGGAACTCGTCGACGAGCCGGGTCGCGTACTCCGGGGTGTGGATGCCCTTCTTTCGGGCGGCTACGGCGGCGTCGATCCGGCGGGCGAGCGATTCCATTTCGGAAAGGAAATCGGCCAGCTCGGGCCGGGCTCGCTTCCGGGCGTCGAGGTAGGCGACCAGCTCGTGCCCGAAGGTCACGTAGGCTTCGATCCTCGAGCGGATGTGCCGCATGAAGGCCAGGACGTCGATGAGCGCCTGCTCGACTTCGGCCCTCCGCTCACGCTGCTGCCTTGCGGCATAGATGGCGTTGAGCTTCGTTCGCGCGTCGCAGGTGGGAATGCCCGCCGATCGCTTCTTCTGCCCTTCGACGTCCAAAACGTACTGGCACGGCCCGACGCCCAGGGTCGATCGCATCAGGTCGACGACCGTGAGCGCGGCAAGCGGCGTGGCGGCCACGCGATTGAGCGGGTAGATGACCGCCGGCCCCTCGAAGTTGCCCGGCTTTTTGAGCGGCTGGAGGAAGCCCTGGCCCTCGCTGTCGATCCAGCAGGGGTATTGGAAGCGCCCGAGCACGGTGGTCCAGCGAGTGCGGTTGGGCTTCATCCAGTCGTCGGTGCCGTAGTTGGCCGATTGGCCGAACCAGTCGGGCTTGAAGTATTCGCCGCCGGGCGTTTGGAGGAGCATTTCCCAACTGTCGGTCAGGCCGTCGTCCTGGCGCCAATCGACGCGCCACTGGGCGGCGAACGGGGCCCGCCAGTCGAGGCGGACCGTGCGACCGGCGTCGGCCTTGGCCACGTCGTGCCGGTGCCAGATGGCCGGGCCTTCGAGCACGGCCACGTAGACGCCGCCCTTCGTGCCATAGGGGATTCGCGACGCCCGGATGGCCTTGGCCGCGCCCTCTCCGGCGACGGCGACCTGAACGTCCTCCTCGCGCTGGTTCCAGATCGCCAGCACGACGGCCTCGCCCCGGCCGATCATGTGGAGGAGGAAGTTGTCGCCCGGCAGCTCCGCACTGCCCGGCGGCAGCTCGGCGGCGTCGACCACGACGTCGTCGGCGAAGAAATCGGGCATCACGGCGAAGCGGCAGGGGGCTTCGAGCACGATCGCTTCGACATTGCCGCGAGGCTCCGTCTTGACGAATACCTGTCCGAGCTGAAGCTCGAATCGCACGACGACCTCCTTCCCGTCGGGTTCTCGGAAGGACGCATCCATTGCGGCCTCGCCGGCCGTGTTCTCGGCGACGGCGACCGACGCGAGCCGACCCGCCGCCCTGCCCGGCGCCGGCACGAGCACGGCCCGCAACGTCGGCCCGTTTCTGCCGTGCCCGTAGAGTTCGGCGCCGCGTGCGCCCCGGCGGAAGACGACCGTGATGCGGTCGTTCGAGATGACGGCGTCGCCCTGGAACCGGTGGGCCGTCTCGTCTTCGGGGAGCTTGGTCCAGCCGTCTCTTGGCGCAACGGCCGGTCCCGGCAGGGGGCTCGGCGAAGCAGTGCCCGTATCGAACACGCCCACCGATGTCGCCACGGGCTCAGCCGCCGAAGCCAAGCCATGGAGAAGCAAGAGGACCGCTGCCGCCCGAGCCGCCGTGCGCACTCTCTTCGATGCCATGGGAGACGACTTTCTCAATGGAACAATCCGAGATGATGGAACGCTTCCGCCGCAGTCTGAGGGGTGATTGTAGTTGCCGGGCGCGGAGCGATCAACAAACGGGGCCGACCGCTACGGATTTTGGGGAGGGCCACTGGGCAGTCCGCAATCCACGGCCAATTCTTGCACGCGGCCCCGATGGCTGGTAGGCTCACAGACGCCCATCTCGGGTGAGAACGCGTGCGAGCACGCGGCGGAATCGGAAATCGGGAGCAGCGGATGAGCGGACCTTGGACTCGGCTGGTGTGCGGATTTAGCTTTTTCCTCAGCACGGCGTGGGCGACGGCGGCCTATCCTGGCGCGCCGGGAGAGGACGCCGGGCTGATCGTGTTTTCCAGCAATCGGTCGGGCCCTTGGCGAATCTGGACCGTGCGCCCGGACGGCTCCGAGCTGCGCGAGCTGACCCAAGCCGGCGCCGACGAGCACGACGTCGATCCGGCGTTCCGCCCCGACGGCGAAGCGATCCTCTTCAGCTCCACGCGCGGCGGCACCGTGGGGGTTTGGCGCATGGCGCGCGACGGCTCGGGGCCGGTGCGAATCTGCGACGGCGATCAGGCCGACTGGTCGCCGGACGGCAAGGCGATCGTTTTCCGCCGCGACGAGAGCGTGTTCACGCGGGATCTCGCCACGGGGCAGGAAAAACGCCTCACGCCCGAGGATTGGCCGCACTGCTCGGGCCCTGCGTGGAGCCCGGACGGAAAGACGATCGCGTTCGCCTGCCGTTGGGACGCGGGCAACGGGATCTACCTGGTCGCGGCCGAGGGGGGCGAGCCGGTGAAGGTCTACGACCGGAAGGGGGCGTGCGAGCCGCGCTGGTCGCCCGACGGGTCGCGCCTGGTGTACGAGACGGAGACGAACGTCGCCGCGGTGAACCCCGACGGCAAGAAGAACCGCCCGGTCACCTGGTTCGGCGGCATCCAGCGATACCCCCAATGGAGCCCCGACGGCCGGTGGATCGTCTTCTGCCAGGGCCCTTCGGAGCGTGGCCCCTGGGAGCTCTATCGCACGCCATCGCAAGGCGGCACGCCGACGCGAATCACCGAGGGCGGGTCGGATATGAGCCCTGATTGGAAGTAGGCTGGGCCGTTCGCGTTCAAGAATCCCGTACGGCCACAATGAGGACCAGCTCCACGGCGGCGTTCAGGGGCAGCTCGTTGTGGCCCAGGGCGGTTCGGGCGTGGCCGGCCCGGTCGCCCAGCGTTTGCGCGAACAGGTCGGAGGCGCCGTTGAGCACCTGGGGGTGGCCCGTCCAGCCGGGGGCGCTATTGACGTGGCCCTCGACGCGGACGATCGTCTCCAGCTTGTCGAGCGAGCCGAACTCCGCCTTGATCTGGGCCAGGGCGTTGAGGGCGCAGATCCTGGCGGCTTCGTACCCCTCTTCGTCGGTCAGGTCCGAGCCGACGTGGCCCGCGCAGGCGCATCCGGCCGTCGACCCAGGGAAGCTGCCCGGAGAAGAAGGCCAGGTTGCCCACCCGAACGCACCGCTTGTAGTTGGCGGCCGGCGGCGGCGCGGCGGGAAGCTCCAGGCCCAGCGCTTTCAGCTTCTCTTCGACGCTCATCGGAGGACCTCCTATCGATGTTGGACGGACATCGGCACGGAGACCGAGCTTCCCAGGCCCAATCGATCTTGTCAAGCCTCGTCGAGCAGCCGGACGTTCCACGATGGGTTTCGTGGGGCCGGGGTGATAGGCCGGGCTTCACTTCTCCACGGCAGTGTATTGGCTCGGTATCCCAAACCGTTGCCCCGAATACCCTATCCAGGTCCCGCTACTTCTCCAACGTCACCCCCACCAGCACCGGGGCCGCCGGCGTGTCGAGGTCGCGGAAGAGGATTCTTTGGATGGGCACCGGGCGGAGCGTCACGCCGATCACGTTCAGGTGCCAGGACTTGCCTTTGAGGCCGGGGAAGACTTCGTCGGCCTCGGGCCGGCCGGTCCATTCGTCGATGGTGCGGCCGGTGATCAGCGGGACGGTTTGGGTCTGGCCGTCGGCGTAGTGGATCACGTACTCGGCCACCGCGCCCCACTCGCCCGTACCGGGGTCTTGCGACTGCCAGCCGTGGACGTTCCCCAGAAAGAACGCCCGCTTGGCCGGCTCGCCGACCGGGATTTCCACCTCGTGCGGCCACGTGCGGTTGGCCGGGGCCTTCGGCGAATGGAGCACGACGAAGGATCGCCCGTCGTTCTGCGCGGGATCGACAACGTCGAACGGCACGCCGCCGACCGTCTGCTTGCCGAGCTTCAATCCGGTGAACAGGAACCGGCTGTCGGGCTTCTGCGGTACGCCGAACGGGGCCTCGAGCGGATCGGTGTTGGCCATCGGGGCGAGGTTCAGCGTGAGCCACTCGCTCGACGGCGCCGGCTCGATGGGAAGCGCGACCAGTCCGGGAATCGGCTTGAACCGCGGCCCGGCCTGCTCCAAGTAGAGCTTGACGACCGTGGGGAAGTCCCACTGCTTCTTCTGGTCGCTGCGCGTGACCACCTCGACCCTCTCGAGCGACCCGACCAGCGGGCGCGACGCGGGTAGATGGAGCAGGATGCGCTTGGGGGGGCGGCGGAGTGGGGCGCCGGAGGGGCCGGCCAAGTTGGCCCCGGGTGAGTCACCCGGGGTTAAATCGAGGTTGACGCGGACGCCTTCGGCTGCGCCGCGGACGGTGAGATCGACTTGGCCGAAGTGCGTCGGCGCCCGTTCGACGCGAATCTCCCGCCCCTCGCCGAGCCACCAGTCGGGCACGGCCTTCAAGAGGTGCAGCTCGTCGCCCTGCTCGTGGACGAGCATGTGACGGAGCATCAGGGCGTAGTTCGACGCCCCGGTCACGTGCGGGATGGTATGGCTCCAGGCGAACCGGCGTTGGTAGTAGATCCCTTCGGGGAAGGCGTGCGACGCCGAGGAGTGGAGCAGGTACCAGTAGAAGTCTTCGACCACTTGCTCGTCGTCGCCGCGGATGAGCGAGGCCATCACGGTGTACGCGCCCATGTACGGGTGGATTGCTCCAGGTCGGCCGAGCCAGAGGATCGTGCCTTCGACGAACCCGCCGCCGTGCTCTTTGCGGGCGTGGCGAATCAGGGCGGCCACGCGGGGGTCTTCGGGTGCGAAGATCTCGGTGGGCCAGAGCGTCTCGGTGTTGCCCCAATGCGTCCCGTCCTTCTCCCAGCTTGGCGGGAAGTGGGCCAGGCCGGTCCGCTTCCACGCGGCGTCGATGTCGGCCCGGTAGAGCTCGGCCTCCTCGAGCAGCTCGTCGGCCTCGTCCGTCTTACCCAGCACGCGGGCGGCGTCGGCCGTGCATAGCAGTCCGCGGAGGTTCCAGAAGTCGTAGCCGAGGATGTGGTGCTTGCCGTCCCAGAGGTACTCGCCGTCGGCCGGGGCGCTGGGCAGCACACCGGCAAACGGGGAATCGGCGGGCGCTTGGCGCCGGGCCTCGATCATCCAGTCGACCGCCCGACGCATCTGCGGATACGCCTTGCCGAGCCAGCCGACGTCGCCGGTGATCTGGTAGTATTGCCAGAGGACCCAGAGGGCCTGGCCGTTGGCGTCGAACTGGTTTTTCTGGGTCTCGAAGCGTCCGTCGTCGCGCTGGCTCTGGAGATAGAAGTCGACGGCCTTGGCCGCGGCGTCTCCCAGGCCCGCTTCTTCCAGCTCCATGATCTGGTAACCGCCGTCGCGGATGTAGAACTGATCGTAGAAGCCCTCCCCGCCCTGGAGCTCGCCGTGGTCGTTGGCGATGAGCTGGCAGACGTGGGCGGCCAGGAGCGCCTCGGTGGCCTTTTGGCAGGGGACCTCGATCCGGGCAGCCGGGAGGATCAAGTCCTCCCAATACTGCTTGGTTCGTTCTAACCACAGCGAGGCGTCCTCCCGGGCAAACGCCGCGGGACCGTCGACGGGCATGAAGGGGATGCGCACGACGCCTTCCGCCGACTCGCCGGGGCCAAGCGACCAGGCGAATTCCGTGGCCCTTGCGGACGGCCCGGTCCCCTCCAGCTTGACCTTCGCCTCGGCTTGGGCCGTGCCCGAGTTGGTGGCCTTCACCAGGACCCAGTTGAGGAAGTTCTCGCCCTCGGTGGGCCAGTCGAACGCCTTCTGCCAGTCCTTGACGGTGGGCAAAGGCGTCGCCCAGAGCGTGAAGTCGTAGCGGACCGGGCCGTCTTCGGCGGCAATCAGGATGATCGGCAGCCAGCCGTCCCGGAGCGTCTTGATCTGGCGGCGTGAAAGCGGCGCCAACTCCTGCCCGAACCGGATGCGGACCTCCGCTTCGTCGGCCAACAGCAGCTTGTTGTCGGGCGTGAGGCGGGTGCCGTGCTCATAATCCCTCAGGCCGATCACGTTCCAGGAATTGCGGAAATAGTCGAACGGCTCGTCGGCCCTCGTCGGACAGGCCGCAAGCAGGAGGGCAAGCAACGCCAAACCGGCGGCGCGACAGGCGGATCGTGGATGCCATCTCATCGGTCGTGCTCCTTGGGCGATTGGGGGGGCTCCTGGGAACGAGTATAGCCGAGCCGGAGCGGGGCCACCACTTTCTCGCGGTCTCGTGCCCGGCGGGCGTGCATTGCCCGAGAGAATTGCTACAATAGGGGTTCGGGTCAGATGATGGTCACGCTTTGTCGATCGTCGAGAGAAGAGCCGCTGGCTGATCGACGTAACCCGTTGGGAGGCAATGAGATGACCACGCTTCTGGAAAACCCGATGCCCGTCATCTTTATCGGCATTGTCGCCGTGGCCATGCTGGCCACGATCTTCGTGTCCACCCGGCAGGCTTGGGCCCTGTGGGCGATGATCGGCGTGCTCGTCTTGGTGTTCGCCGGCGTGGGGCTCGAGCGTTTGGTGGTGACCGACGTGGAACGGGTGGAGGCGACGCTGTACGGTGCGGCCGACGCCCTGGAAGACAACGATTTGACGCGTCTACTTGAGCAGTACGTCTCCCCCGACGCGATCGACGCGCGGCGCCAGGCGTTCAACGCCATGGGGCTCGTGGAGATCACGTCGGCCAAGATCAGCAACCTCACCGTCAAGATTAATCGTCTCACGAGCCCGCCCACGGCCGAAGCCGAGTTCCACGGGGCGGTCCGCTATGATCCGAAAAACCCCGAAAGGATCCCCTACAAGAGCTACACGAGGAGGTTGGAGGTGCCGCTTCGCCTCGAGGGGGATCGGTGGGTGATCATCGATCAAGTCAGGCACCACGATTTCTGACGCCCGGTCGGCCGCGCGGCTCAAATGCCACCCTCAGCCGGTCGGCCCCCCGTCGAATGTCTGCGGCGGAGCATGCGGGGGCGCCTCGGCAGGACGAAACGGTCCCGGGTGATACGGACCATAGGGGCGAGGGGGCCAGTAATAGTAGGGCAATCGTCCCAGCCCGTACGGGTTTCTCCAGGACCCGAACGGCGTGGTCCACGGCCCGGCCGGATTCCCCCAAGGGCCGTACGGCGTAGCGCCTTCTCGATACGGGCGCTGCCACTCGCCGTAGGGCCGGATCCGATCGCCGGCGCCCCACGTCTCGACGATGTGCGTGTGGTCGGTGCTCGAGCCGACGCGGATCGTGCTCCGCTGATGCCGGTAAGCGCTCTGGACATAGGTCGCGTCAGTCCGCGCGTACGACGCCTTCTTCGGGGCGAACTGT
>CAZDHR010000302.1:0-8945 GCA_964505295.1 uncultured Planctomycetaceae bacterium | reverse complement strand
TTGGGCTGGCTCACCTACGATCCCTACCGCTTCGCCTGGCACTCGTTCATCTACCAGACCAGCGAGCCGGGCCATTCCTACTGGGTACGCTACCCCAACGGCGACGGATTCCTCCTCTACCCCGGCAAGCCGATCGGGTACGACGGCCTCGTGAGCAGCGTCCGGCTGGAGCAAGCCCGGGAAGGCGTGGAGGACTACGAGTACCTCTACCTCCTCCGCGGGCTCATCCACGACGCCAAGTCCGCCGGCCGCGACACGACCGCCGCCGAGAAAGCCCTGGCCGAAGCCGCCGACCTGGTCACCATCCCCAACGCCGGCGGCCTCCAGTCGAGCAAGATCCTGCCCGATCCCGAGGCGGTGTACCGCGTGCGAGACTCGCTGGCCGGTGCCATCGAGAAGCTGGCGAGATAGTCACGACCGGAGGAGCCAGAGATGTACGATTGGCCCGCTGCGATGCGGAGGGCGCTTTGTCTCCTGGCCGCGATTGCGTTTCCCTGCCCGATCGAGCCGGCCGGCGCGCAGGATCAGGGCGTAACCGCGGTGGAACATGCCCGGCGCACGATCTACCACAGCCCGCAAACACCCGGCTTCACCTGCTGGACGGGCACGTGGCTGATGCCGGACGGGAGCCTGATGGTTTGTTTTACCCAGGCGACGGGGCCCGTCGACGGCCGGCCCCGGGTGCCGGAGGAGATCGGGCGCAAGCTCTCCTGGCCGCCGCACGGTCGGCCCCGCTACGACATGACCGGGCTGGACCTGTGCAACGTGCACCTGCGGTCGTTCGACGGCGGCGAGACCTGGCAAAAGGTCAGCGCCGATCCGTTCCGCTCGTGCATGAACGGCTGCACCGGGCAGTGCGAGACGGCGCTCCCGGACGGCACGGTCCTCCGCGGCGTGTGGGGGCACTACTTGCCCTACGATCCCGACCTGCCCAAGACCGGCTACCTCCAGCGATCGTCCGACGGCACCAAGACCTGGGGCCCGCCGGAAGTGTTCCTCGATCCTCAGCAGTACACCGCATGGCCCAAGCGACTGCGGCGGCTGCGCGACGGGCGCCTGATCCTGCTTGGCGGGATGGCTCGGGTGCCGGCCAACAGCCGCACGCGAGGCGAATACGGTCGCCTCCTCGAGCCGCTCCTGATGGTCTCCGAGGATCAAGGGAAGCATTGGAGCCCGCCGATTCCGGTCGTCCCGCCCGAGCATCGCAGCAATTGGGGGGGCGAAGAGTACGACGCCGCCGAGTTGCCCGGGGGCGATCTACTCTGTGTGTTTCGCCGAATCGACCCGGAAGGTCGCTCCCGCGAGGTCCGCTGGCAGGGGCTGCTCAGGAAGAAAAGGGTGACGTGGGCGCCGGAGCGAGCGACGTAGGGTGCGTGAAACGCACCATATCCACCTGGCCCGGACGTAATGGTGCGTTTCACGCACCCTACCGCGGCTACTGCGGCAGCACGTTTGGCAGATCGACTTCGAGGATCTTGCCCAGGAAGTAGCCTGCCGGCTTGCTGAGGGGGAATGTGCCCGAGACGACCTGCGAGACCGGGAGCCAGCCGATCATGTCGGACTCGCCGATCACGCGGCGGCGGTGATCGGTGGCCAGCTTCAGGTCGGCGGTCTCCGGGTGGCAACGAGCCTCGTAGAAGTGCCAGTAGTGGTAGTCGCTCCCTCGCCGACAGGCGTCCTCCAACAGCTCGTTCGGCTCCGAGACGAGCCGCCACGGAGGAGGAGGCTCCAGGCCCGTCTCCTCTCCCACCTCACGCCGCGCCGCATCGAGCGGGTTTTCGTCGGTGACGTCCCAGTGGCCGGAAGGGATCGTGAAGACCCCAACCGGGTGCGTCGCCCGGCGCACTAGCAGCACGCGGTCTTCCTCTTCCTCCACGAAGCGGCAGAACAGCGCGGCCCCGACGGAATAGTGGTACAGCGTTCCCTCCCGAATCTCGAACCGGGCGTTCTTCGAGAAAACCAGCGCCCGGGCGCCTCGGTATCCGCACTGGGGGCTCGGGCACCGGAAGCCCATTTCGCGATCGCTCGGAAGCTCGGCTCCACACCGCGGGCAGAAGCGGAAGTCTCGCGAAAGCCTCCCCTCCCGGTCACTGTGGCCGACCCAAGCCTCGGCCATCTTCTCCAAATCGGGTTCGCGTTGTTCACCCCGAGACACGCGCTCGCCTCCCATCGTCAGTATCGTCCAAAGAAACGGCGGCTAGCCGTTCACGGCGGGCAAAGTCGCAGGTACACGCCGTGAACGGTTACAACCGCGGGGCGCGCCACCCAATCGGTCAACTCAATCCCACCCGCGCACTTGCCGGCACGCGAATCTCCATCTCCATCACGGCACGCTGGTCTTCCGGGGCCAGATAGAGCTCGCGCATCGTCTTCAGCGTCTGGTAGCGGACGTGATGCGAGTCTCTCTCGAACTCGACGTCCGAGAGCTTGTCGATCTCGAACAACAGCGACTTCTCGACGACCATCACGCGGATCTTGTTCATCCGCACGTCGCGATGCTTCTCGCAGGTGATCGCGAAGACGAACGTCGCGGCTTTCGTCGCAATCCCCATCGACGCCGCGAGGAAACCCTCGGCGAACTCCTCGGAAAGCTCGTTCAGCACCGAGTTGAGCACGACCCACGAGTCCGTTTTCGGTAGACGCAGGAACGGTTGTTCCTCGGTCGTCCTCCGGGCAGCGCGAAGCACGACCCGCCTGCCGTGCCGGTTGCCCAGGAGGATCCGGTCGATCTCCGTCTCCCGAAGCGTTCGAATCTTCAGCTTGTTCGCATCCACGTAGTTGAGGCTGAAATTGACCCGGGTCATGAAGTCCCGAGCTTTCCAGACCGATCTGGCTTTCCAGTACGTCAGCAGGACGACGCACAACGTCGCCACCGCGGCTGCCTGCTCCCAGTAGTCTCTGAGCAGCTCAATCAAGACTTCGGTCCACACGATCACCGCTCCTTTCCTGATTGGCCCCGCCGTCTCCCTATCGTGAACGAGCGCCCCGCCGCCGACAAGCCCGAACCGTCAAACGGCGTCTCCGCGGCGTCGACGTGGCTCAGGTCGGCGTCGCCGGTTGCGCCTCGCGCCGACCGTTTGCGGCGGGCCGCGGCCGCCGGCTGAGCTCGAAGTGCCGAGTGCCGCGCGGGCCCTCAACCGAGTAGACGTCGCCTTCCCGCAGCCCCATGCTGTGCAGCGTCCTGCGGCGCTCGGGCTTCTTCAACGCAGAAAGCTCCAACGCCTCGAACGTGTCCGGGGGGCGAACCTGCATCGGGCGACCGCAGGTCGGGCACCGTTTGCTCGGGGAAGGAATCCGTTGGGCGAGGTGGATCGAGTCGCGGGTGACCGTGCGGCAGTTCCCGCAGTATTGCCGGTGGACGAACGTCAGGCCCTCCAGGCGTATCGCCCAGCCCGGGCATAGCCCCCGCTCCCCGGCCGCGGCGCGGATCGCCTGCGCGGCCGTAAGCTTCGTGGGCGATTGGGCCACCGGCTCGATGTTCCAGACGGCGTGATCGAACGGGCAGCGGACGTCGCGCTCCAGCGACGTTGCGTGAAGGACGTGCCGTCGAAGATCGATCAGGACCTGGCGGCCGCGGACCGGCTGCTCCCCATTGCCTTCCAACAACCTCATGCACTCGGCGATCATCAAGCCCGCGGCCACCGCCCGGCCGCCCGGCGCGGCCTCGATTGGCCCGCCCTCGGCCGCAGCGTCCGTCGACTGCCCCGGCATGCCATCGTCGGCCGCTTCCCCGCCACACTCGAGGCACGGCGCGTCGGGCCCCGGCACGTAAGACCTCACCCGCACTTGATCGCCGCGTCGGCCCACGCGCCCATCGATCCACGGGATCCCCAGGCGCCATGCCGCTTGATTCACGCGACGTCGCGCTGCCGCCGAATCGACGGCGGCCAGGATGACCCGGCCTCGCAGCCTTCCCAGCGGGACCGTTTCCACGGGGGCGTGGATCGTCTCGATCTCCAAGTGCGGGTTGATACGCCGGGCACGCCGGGCCTGAACGTCAACCTTCGGCTTGCCCACGTCCCGCCGCATGGCCTCTCCACGGATCGGGTCTCCTTCCCCGCAGCACGCGTGGTCGACGAGCGCAATCCCTTCTACGCCCGGCAATTGGGCAACCTCCGCGACCAACGGAGCGCCCAGCTCGCCGGTCCCCACAATAACGATGGAGATGTTCTTGCCGCCTTCCCAACGACCTTGCCACTTGTTGGCGTTCATCATCGACGAAAGCTCCCCCGGTGTTCGTCGTGAAGGGTGCTGCCTGGTCCCATCGGGCGCTGCCAGCTTGGCCGGCGTTGGTTCCGCGGCGGGCCCATCGCGATCGACCCGCCGAGCCGGGCCTTCGCCAAGGGCAGGGATGGGAAGTGCCCCATCTATCACAATCAACAGCGCTTTCGAGACCATATTGTACGGCCTAACAGCACAGTTTGTCAACATGAAATGAGCGTGGTCGAGATGCGACCGCGAGGCAAGGCCGCGGTGTTCCATTAAATCGTTTACTTGCAAAGTATTGAGACGCATGTTGTTCCATGAAGGGAGATCTTGCCCTGTATCCACAGTATGGATTCACTGTGCCGAATTGTTGCTTCCATATTCCCACAATTTGGCGATGATGGCCCCGCCCGGTCGGGCTGCCAACTGCGCGAATCGACCCCTCTTGGGCCTGGGCACGCCGCGCATCGTCATCGGCGACGACCAACCGTTCGCCTGAGAAGGGCCAATTCTTTGACCGGATTGCCCGTGCTTGAGATAATTGAATCAAGCGACCTGTGAAAGGAGCATCGCGGGGTAGATAGTGCCCCCTCAAGAGAGTTGACCCATGACGCCAGCGCCTCGCAAGAGGACTGCCTCCCGACGTCACAGCGCGTCCCGACGGCTCCGCGTCGAGCCGTTGGAAGAGCGCACGCTGCTCGCTGTCGCCCCCTGGCCGGGCACGCTGATTCACGACAGGTGGGGCGACGTTTTTACCGTCGATCTCGACGGCGACATGGCCCTGGAGTACATCGACACCACGGACGAGGCCATGTCCGACATGGCTTTCTCCCCCGAAGGCGAGTTGTACGGAGTGACGCTCCCCCCGACGGGGGGAAACAGCTTCCTCTACTCGTTCCTCTCCGATTTCGAGAGCGAAACTCCCTCGATCGATACCGAATCGGTTCTCGCGATCGCGACGGAGGCCAGCGAGCCGTTGTACCTCAACGGCCTCACGTTCAGCCCCGCCGGAGACCTGTTCGCCGCCGGCTCGAAGTACCCCATCCCTCACAGCAATACGGGCTTCCTCTTCAAGATCGATCCCGACACGGGGATCGCCGAGGAAATCCTCGAGCTGACGGGCGCGGGGGGCGACTATTCGTCGTCGGGCGATCTGGCCTTCGACAGCGACGGCAACCTGTACTTGACGACGGTGTCGGGCGACTTGCTGCGCATTCCGCCGGAGCAGAATTCGTTCGACGTGGTGGGCGACACCGGCGAGGACTACTTGTACGGGTTGACCTTTGGGCCCGCCCCACTCTTGTACGGGTTCACGTGGGCTGAGGACGTCTACCGGATCGACCCGGCCACCGGCGACGCGACCTGGGTGGCCCAGTTCGATCACGAATGGCTGGACAACGTCAATGGGGCGGCCACGGTCTTCCCGGCGCCGACCGACCTCGGCGAGGTCGACTTCCGGGAGTTGTCCGGCGAGGAGACGACGCTCGGAGAAATCTGGTATCGCGTCGAGCCGACCCACGGGGCGATCCTCACGGTCGAAGTGATCAATGTCGACCCGTCCGCCGAGATCGACCTGACCCTGTATGAGTTCGACGGCGACGGAGACCTGGATCCCCTCGTGACGGGCCGGCTCCGCGTCGACTACGAGGGGACGCTCGATTTCGACCCCGCCTCCGACGAGCGCGAGTACTTCGTGCAAATCGAGGGCGCCGGGTCCGAAGTCGACCTGCGAATCGCCAACCTCTTCCGGCCCTCCGGCAATGGAGCGATCGTCTACGGCACCGAGGTCGTCGACACGTTCGACTTCGTCCCCGGTCCCCCCTACACGATGACGGTCAATGGCGTCGGCTACGAATACGACTTCAGTTCATCGAGCCTCGTCGAGGTGAGTTTTGACGGCGGCGCCGGGCAGGATCTGGCGACCCTGGCCGGGTCGAGTCTCGACGACGTGGCCACCCTGAGCCTGGACACGCTCTCGGGCACCGTCACCCGGCCGCCACAGTACGAAGTGCAGGTCCTCAACACGGAAGAAATCGATTTCGACGGCGGTGACGGGGAAGATTCGGCCACGCTGATCGGATCCGCCCTCGTGGACACGATCACGTTGGAGCCCGGGGCGGCCACCGTGCTCGGGCAGGACGGCGCGCGCGTCAGCTCGACGAGCACGGCGACGATCGAGATCGACGGCGGCCCGGGCGCCGATTCCGCCACGTTCACCGGGACTTCCGCCAAGGAAACGATCGAATTGCGGCCATTGGAAGCCCATTTCGAGGGAACCGGTTTCTCCGCCGACGTATCGAACGTGGAGACCGTTTCGGCCGTGGGCGGCGGGGGCGACGACGAGGCGGTGCTGCGCGATTCGCCGCAGGCCGACCTTTTTGAGGCGGAACCGCATTCCGCGGAGATGTCCGGCCTGGGATTCAGGCTCGTTGCCGACGGCTTCCCGACCCTCTACGCCTTCGCCTCCGACGACGGCCAGGCCGACACGGCCATCCTCGAGGATTTGCCCGGCAGCGAGGACCGTTTCCGGAGCTGGTCGACCGAGGCCAAGATGACCGGCACGGGGTTTTTTATCCGGGCCAAGGGCTTCGATCACGTGGTGGCCGGCGCGTCGGACGCGGTCGACGTGGCCGAGCTCAATGATTCCACCGGGGTCGACTTGTTCGAGGCCTACGCCGACCGCGGCACGATGACCTACGCGGGCGGGCGAACGGTCCAGGCCGACGGATTCCGCTGGCTCTACGCCCTCGCCTCCGACGACGGCCAGACCGATACGGCCCATTTCTACGACACGACCGCCGACCTGGGGACCTCCTACGCCACCTGGTTTCAGGGCGAGCTCGACGCGAGCAAGATGTACGCCGGATCGGTGTTCTTCAATCGGGCATTAGGATTCGACGACGTCATCGCGACCGCCGGTGGCGGCAACGACAGGGCCAGGCTCTATGATTCGCCCGGCGACGACACCTTCGGAGCTTACGCCGATCGCGCGACGATGTCGTACGGCGGCGGACAGACCGTCCGGGCCGACGACTTCCGCTGGCTGTTCGCCTTCGCCTCCGACGACGGCCAGACCGACACGGCCCGTCTGTACGACACGACCGCCGACCTGGGGACCTCCTACGCCACCTGGTTTAAGGGCTTCAACGGCGTGGCGAAGATGTACGAGGCGTCGTTCTACAACCGGGTCGACGGCTTCGATGAGGTGATCGCGTCCGCGGCGGAGGATGACGATACGGCCAAGCTCTTCGATTCGCCCGGGGCCGACGCCTTGGAAGCCTACGCCGACCGCGGCACCATGACGTATCCGGACGGCACGACCGTCCGGGCCGACGACTTCCGCTGGCTCTTGGCCTACGCCTCGGACGACGGCCAGTTCGACACGGCCGAGTTCTACGACACGACGGCCGACGCGGGGACCTCTTACGCGACCGGGTTCAAGGCCGATGACGACATCGCCCGGCTCTACCACGACCCGGTGTTTTACGTTCAGGCCCGAGCTTTCGACGGCGTGAGCGCGACCGCCGTGGGCGCCGACGACACGGCCAAGCTCTATGACTCGGCGTTCAACGACCTCTACTGGTCGCGGCCGGACCACGCTCGGATGGAGTACGCCGACGGGACCTACGCCGAGGCGTTCGATTTCCGCGAGATGCGCGGCTACTCCTATTACGGCTCCGACAGGGCCACCCTCTACGACGAAACGTCCGGCGGCACGAGCTACGCGGCCCGGTTTGCGGGCCACGCCACGTGGACGAAGTTGTTCCACGGGGATTTCTTCTACAGCCGCACGGAGGGCTTTGCCGAAGTGCGTGCCGCGTTGAGCGACGGCGACGATCTGGCGTGGCTTTACGACGATCCCGTGCGCGTCGACCACCTGGTCGTTCCCTTCCCCGGCGACGTGGACCACGCGGCAGCCAAGGCGAAGCTTTGGAACGACCAGCGGGCGATCTACGTGGACGACTTCCACACGCTGACGGCGACCACGACGCAATCGTTCGTCGACGACAAGCACGTTGATGCCGCGTACGAGGAGGACGTAAACGCCGAAGGCCAGTGGGCCGAGGCGTAGAGGTGAAGGAGTGCCGGGCAGAATCCGCGAAAAAAAGCCCCTGAAGATTCGAAGATCTCAGGGGCTTTTTGGATTAGATCCGGCGACACCTACTCTCGCACTTTTGGTACTACCATCGGCTCGGAGAGCTTAACTACCGTGTTCGGGATGGGAACGGGTGTGGCCTTTCCGATATGGTCGCCGGAAAGGAGCGAAAGTCCCGTATTTCAGGAACGTCCCGCTCGGGGTTGTGGCTTGAGCGGCGCTGAGTACTGAGTACACGGTACTGAGTACTCCATGAGGAGCGCTGGATACATGCGGCCAAGCTTTCGCCCATTAGTACCGGTTAGCTGAACACGTTACCGTGCTTACACATCCGGCCTATTGACCTGGTCGTCTTCCAGGGGGCTTTCGCGCGCGTGCGCGCTTACGAAACCTTATCTTGGAGAGGGCTTCACGCTTATATGCTTTCAGCGTTTATCCTTTCCGGCCTTAGCTACCCTGCCGTGCCGCTAGCGCGACAACAGGAACACCAGAGGGCCGTCCTTCTAAATCCTCTCGTACTAAAGAAGAACCTCCTCAGGTTTCGCACGCCCACAGCAGATAGGGACCGACCTGTCTCACGACGGTCTGAACCCAGCTCACGTACCACTTTAATTGGCGAACAGCCAAACCCTTGGGACCTTCT
>CAZDHR010000301.1:0-8966 GCA_964505295.1 uncultured Planctomycetaceae bacterium | reverse complement strand
GACCCCTTCCGCGCGAAACACCGGGTCGATCTGAACCTTTCGGAAAGAGATCGTGCTCGCTCCCTCTTGCCCCCAAGCCACGGGAGCCAGCCACAGCGACACCGCTACCACCGACAGAGCGCAAACCGTGAATCTCGTGACCATGACGTTCCTCCTCAGAGCCAATCAAGGGGGGATTGTATTTCCGGCCCAAGGGGCATTCTGGCCAGAAGGCGCAGCGCACGCGGGCAAGATATGCGTAGTGTACTCAGGGCGATTGGCGAAAGAAAGTCTGCGCCGGGGGCGCAAATTACCCCCATCAGGCTACCGGTAACCCGCCCCAAAGGGGGTTCGCCGGCCAGCGGATGCTGGGATTTGGTCCGTCCGGAAAAAGGTGACAGGCACCTTTTGTGCGAAGCACCCGGAGGGCCTTTTAGGCAAAAGGTGCCTGTCACCTTTTTCCTGCGGGAGGATATTTCTTTCGAGTTGCCTTACAGCAGGCTTTCGAGCAAGAGGCGGATCTTGCGCATCTCGGCGTTCTGATCGACCCCCGGAATAGGGGGCATGTCTACCGACAATGCGCGGGAGTAATGGTACCGGTTCAGTTGGGTGATCAGCCGGCCGTACTCGACGTCGCCTTGCCCGACGCGGACCTGGAGCTTGTCCTTGCTCGTGTCGCGGAGCCGCACGTGGCAGACGTATTCGAGGAGCTGATCGAAACCAACGCCTCGGTGGGTTCCGTAGACGAAGTGGCTGGGGTCCAGGGTGATGGACAGCCCCTTGACGTTGTCGCAAAGCACCTTGGCGGTGTTCGGGTCCTCGGTCATCCGGCCCGATTCGGTGAGCAGCCCGACCCGAACCCCTTCGTCGGTGGCGAGACTCACCATTTTCGCCAGCCGCTCGACTTCGGCGTTGAAGGGCGTGCCCAGCTCGGCGGCCCGGGCCGTAATGGTCACTACCTTGGTGGCCTTGGCCAGCTTGCAGCAGGCAGCGAATTGCCGGTAGTAGTCCGCTTCGGGTGCTTCGATGTCCACGCTGTAGGCGACGACGCTGAGCCGTTGCGTGTGGCGGCAGGTTTGCAGCGACCGTTCGGGGTCGGCGAGCACCTCCGACGGCTTCAGATGGCCCCCCGATTCATGGATCACGATTTCCACGCTGGTGTATTCCAGATCCACCAGCCGTTCCGAGGCGGCCTCCAGCGGCAGATCGCAGAAGCACCTGGTCGATGCGGCAACAATCACTCCTCAGACTCCTGCTGAACTCCCTGGCTTGCCCGCCGAGACCGCAACTTCGTGCCAGACCGGCGAAACAGTCTAGGACGGTCCACGGCGCCTGCCGGTAGCTTACCGTGAGAGGGCACGTCCTGGCAACACCAAGGCGCCCGAGCTCGCGTTGCCCCCATGGCAGCCTGGGCTACAATACCGAGGGAGTGGGCCTTCTGCGACCGCCCGAGAGGGTAAGGAGACAGATTGCCGGACGCCGGGCGGCATTCGTGTGCGGGATCGGGCCTCCTCCACGGGGTATTACGCAACACATTCTCCCTCGTTCCGTAAAGGACCAGTCATGGACCCCAACTCGCAGCCGCAAGGGTCACACGAGCCCTTGACGCCGGTGGAAATTGTTGACGAGCGGCCGCCCAGACGGCCCCGCAGGCGGATCAGCGTGCTGGGCGGGCTGTTCATCGTGCTCTTGCTTCTGGGCCTGGGCGTGTCGCTGATGTTGAACGTCGGCCTCCTGTTCGGCGGCGCGGCGATGGATTCGCCAAGGAAGGTGCGCGAGAGGTTCTTCTCGCACGAACGCCATGCCAGCGACAAAATCGTCATCATTTCCGTGAGCGGCATGATCCTCGACGAGGATGACGGTTTCGTCAAACGCCAGATCGATCAGGCCAGGGAGGACGACGACGTCAAGGCCGTGGTGCTGCGAGTCAACTCGCCGGGCGGCACCGTCACGGGGAGCGACTATATCTACCATCACCTCCGCGAGATGAGGGAGGATCGCCGGTTTCCCGTCGTGGTCAGCATGGGGAGCCTTGCGGCCAGCGGGGGGTACTACGTCTCGATGGCCGTTGGCGAGACCCCCGACTGCATCTTCGCCGAGCCCACCACCTGGACCGGCTCCATCGGCGTGATCATCCCTCACTACGACCTCTCCACGCTTCTGGGCAAGTGGGGCGTCGAAGATGACTCGATCGCCAGTCACCCGCTCAAGAACATGGGCAGCTTCGCCAAGCAGATGACGGAAGAAGAGCGTCAGATCTTCCAGGATCTGGTCGACGAGACCTTCGGACGATTCAAGGGGATCGTCCAGTCGGGTCGGCCCAAATTCAAGGAGGATCCCGAGGCCCTGGATAAGCTGGCCACCGGGCAAGTCTACACGGCCGAACAGGCCCTGGAACTTGGGCTCGTCGATAAGATCGGCTTCCTGGAAGAGGCCGTCGACCGGGCGATCGAGCTGGCCAATCTCGACAAGGACGACGTGCGCGTGGTGAAGTACCGACGGGAACCGACCCTGGTCGACATCCTGATAGGCGCCAAGGCCTCGCAGCGCAGTTTCGATCTCGCGGAGGTCCTCGACCTGACAGTGCCGCGGGCGTATTACCTGTGGTCCCGCGTGCCGCCGTTAGTCCGCAGCGGCAGCTAGCGCGGCACGCGCTGAGGAACGAAGCGCGTGGTGGCTTCGCCGGAACACGCGATTTGCTGCGATTGACGGACGTGCCACCGTGACGGAGACTCGTGCAGGTTATCTCTACGCGGGCCTTAATCAGGTGCCGGCTTACGGCCTTCCGGGGCCTTCTCGGGCCGTTTGCCGGGTCCGAAGGCGGGGCTTGGTCCCTCGCGGTCGTGCCGTCGGCGCCCCCCCGGCGGGCCATCCGGACCCGGCGAAAACGGACGACGAGGCCACCCCCGGCCGGAGCGATGCTCGGGAGGGCGAGGGGAGATGCCCGGCCACTTCGACCGGAAGTAGCGCCACCACAACTGCAGACGCATCTGCTCCGGCGGCAGACCCGTCAAGTATTCCCGTTCCCTGCCCGTGATCTCCTTCTCAAGGTACTCGCTCAACTGCTCGTGGCTGTGGTTGAACACGAGGGCGCCAATCAGGCCGACGAGAAACGGTCGCCGGGTGTCCGGGCTCATCTCCTCGACCCGGCGGCGTGCGTCGGGCGAAAGCTGCGATCGCAGCTCCTCCAAGTCCTCATCGCCGAGCGGCATCCGTTTGCCCGGGTTGGCCAGTTGCCAAAGGACCCACATGTCGACGAACAGGCCGCGACGTCGTGGGAGGTCGTCCTTGGCCTGCTCCAATTCCTCACGCAGTTTCTTCTGCTGTTCCTTCGGCAAGGCCTCGATCAACTCGGGCGCTCTGCGGTCCATGTACCGCTCCAGCCAGCGCATCAGCCCTTCCCGCTCCTCCAGCGACAGCTTCCTTAGCCGTTCGCCCCAGCCAAAACCCCAGCCAAAACCCCGGCCTCCCCTCGGCCCGAATTGCCTTCGCCGGGACTGCTCCTCGCGCAGCTCCCTGATCTTTTCGATCCTTTTCTCGGGTGGAAGCTCGCGCAGGTCGGCCCGCTCGGACGGCGCCAGCGTATTGACCCATTCACAATACCGCTCCATCACCGCAAGCAGCTCGTCGGAGCGCGGGTGGACCTCGATTTGGTCGTGCAAGTCGTGGAGCCGCTGCTGCTCCGCCGGACCGAGGGCCGCGAATTGCTCCTGGGCGCGGCGCAGCTCCGCTTTGCGGGCCGCGTCCATCCGCTCGATTCGCGCACGCCGCTCCGCAAGCGTCTCCCCGGCCTGAAGACCGTCGACCGCCAGCACGCCGCACAAAACGGTCGTCAGGCAGATCGCCCAAACTGCCCGCGGGGATCGCTCGCTACGACTCATCCCCAACCTCCTCCGGGAACAGCTCCTCTCGATTGCTAAGCAGCAACTCCAGGAACTCGACGTCGTCGATCTGGCGGTACTGGTCGAGCCGCTCCAGCACCGGCAACTCCTCGAGCAACTGGTCGTTCGGGTTCGCCTGAAACAACCAGACGACCAGGAACCCGGCCGCCCCGGCGGCCAGCATCCCGGCGCTTAGGGCCAACCACGATCGCCGCCGCCGTCGAGGGGCTTCCGCCTTCTCCTGCTCGACGTCCTCCGACGCGGCCACGGCCACCATCTCCAGCGTGCTCTTGGTGAAGACCTCGCCGACGTGGGCTCGATCGAGGCTGTCCAGAAGGTCCCACGTCCCCTCGAGCCGCTCCAGCGTATCGCGCGCCTTGGGGTCGCTGGCCAACAGCTCCTCGACGCGGCGGTTCGACTGGTCGTCCAGCTCGCCGTCGAGGTAGGCCACCAGTTGCTCCTCCAGCGAGCCGTGGTCGGCGGTCGGATCGGGATTGGCAGGTTCGTGGGGCATCGGTCAATGGTCGACGGAAGAAAATCGGTGTCTTCGCTCGCTTGCGATCGGTCCGAGCTCAAGGTTTCTCTTGGTTTCTCGGCACGGGTTGATCGCCACGATCCATGTACGGTTCCAACACTTCGCGGAGGTTGACCCGGGCGCGACTCAGCAACGACTTGATCGCTTGGGGCGTTAGATCCATGGTCTGGGCAATATCCGCGTAGCTCATCCCTTCAAATTTGCTCAACAGCACCGCCATCCGCTGGCGCTCGTTCAGCGCCTCCAGGGCCAGACGCACGATGTCGCGCATTTCGCGTTTGTCCAACTGCCGGGCGGGGATCTGTCCGCTCGAGGCCTGGACCATCCCCTCCAACGGCCGGGCACCCAAGGGGCCGCTCTCCCGCACCTCCAAGTTCACCTCGCGCCGACGCGACTTGCTCCGCAACGCGTTCGAGGCCACGTTGTTGGCGATCGTGAACAACCACGTGGAGAACTTGGCTCCGGGCACATAGGTTTTCCGCGCCCGATACACCCGCAGGAACACCTCCTGCGTCAGGTCCTCCGCCAGATCGCGGCTGTGGACCAGGTGTTCCAGCACGGTGACCAGCCGCCCCTGATAGCGCAGCATCAACTCCTCGAAGGCCGCGGCGTTGTCGTCGCGGACCTCGAGCATCAAGCGCACGTCGGGGTCCCGAAGCGCGTATCTTCGGGCGGAGGATTCGCTTACCACGGGCGGATTTCTTCGGGGGGTCGTCTTCTGCGTCGTTGGCGGCGCGTCCGATCCGTTCCCTTTCCAGTCTAAGCGAACCCGAGCGACGCGACCAGTTGCCCGGCGGCAATCGCTTCCCCTGATCCATGAAACCCCGCTCGGAAAGCCGGGTTTCTCTCGGTTCTGCCGACCGCGCATGGAAGTCGGGCGATCGGCTGAACGCACGAGGTTCGCCTCCCCCGGAAAGGGGGGCGAGCCCCCGAACGCTACACCTGCCGCGCGACACCCATTTCGACGAGCAGTTGTCTCCAACCGGTTGACACGTTCCGTTTGACCTTTCGGACGGCTCTTCGAGAATGCCAGTTCGTCGGAACCCACGCCCGTCCACCCGCCAATAGGGTCCCGCGTACGGAACGATCTTGAGAGACTCGGTCTCACCGTCGCGCTCACCTTGTGGAACGGGACCGGTGCGCGGATTACAATAACGTCACCGAAGATGCCGTTGAAGCTCTTGGTCACCTGAATCGAACCGGGAATGGAGGAAGAGCCATGAAGAGCCACACCGTTAAACTCATGTGCAGCGCGATGGTGCTGCTGTTTGGGCACTATCAGGCGCGGGCTGCGGACACCTTACAATTCCGCGATCTCTTCAACGGCAAGGACCTATCGGGCTGGGTCAATGTGAATACGGACGAAGACACGTGGACCGTCCGCGACGGCCTGCTCGTCTGTAGCGGACACCCGATCGGGGTCATGCGCACGGAAAAGCAGTACGAGAACTTCATCCTGCACATCGAGTGGAGGCACATGGAGTCGGGCGGGAATTCCGGAGTGTTTGCCTGGAGCGCCGGCTCCGTGCCCGACGGCAGGCGCCTGCCCAAGGGACTCGAGGTCCAGATGTTGGAGCTCGACTGGGTCAATCTCCATAAGCAGAAGGACGGCACGCTGCCGCCAATCGCCTATGTGCACGGTGAACTCTTCGGCGCAGGCGGACTGGAGACGACCCCAGACAATCCGCGCGGCAGCCGCAGCAAATCGATCGAGAACCGCTGCAAGGGCAAGGGCCAGTGGAACGTCTACGACGTCGTCTGTGTGGACGGGGTGGTCAAGCTGTCGGTCAACGGCAAGTTCGTCAACGGCGTCAGCAACGCCTCCGTCAAGAAGGGCTATCTCTGCCTGGAGTCGGAAGGCGCCGAAATCCACTTCCGCAACATCCGCATCATGGAGTTGCCCCCGGGCATCACCAGCGCGGAGCAAACCGCGCCAGTTGTGGAAGATTAGGTACCACAATACGGGGCAGAGATGCAAGGGAATCGTTGCCCGAATTCCGCACCATGGGGGTTGGGGCCTGCTCGCACCTGATGCGTTACAGGCGATGCGAAGACTCGAACCGCCCTGCTTACCTGTCGCCACGTTGAAACATGGATTCGATATCCCGAGCACCGTGCACGACCCCGGCGACCTCGATGCCGTCCTTCATTGGGTAATACAGAACGACGTAGCTGCCGGCCGCAAAGGTCCGAAGCCTGGGTCGTAAGTCTTCCCGCAACTGGCCCATCATGGGTTGCGTGGCAAGGAGCTGGAGTTTCTCGAAAAGCGTCTCCACCTGGTTGTGGGCAGCGGTGGGATTGTCGTTCGTGATGCCGATGTAATCCCAGATCGCGTGGATATCGGCCTTGGCCTGGCGGGAAAGTCGAAAGCGGCTCATGCGCCCTTCTTGCTGGCTTCGTATCGCTCGTGGCCCTGCCTTTGAACGTCGTCAAAGAACTGCCTGAGCCCCTTCTCGTCGTACTCGGTGTAGTCACCGCCGGCCAACTGGCGAGTGCCCTCGTCCACGTGCTGAAGCAACTCGAAGCGTCTCTTCAGCAATCCGACGGCCTCATCGAGGGCTTGTCCTCGGTCGGAGAATACGCCGCTGTCGATCACGCGTTGGATGAACTGTTCGTTTTCCGGCGAAATGTCGCTGCTCATGATCTCGGCCCTCCCATTCCAGCCTTCATCCAGCCTACCCCGACGAATCAACCCCGTCAAACCCTTCCGAGAGGGGCCGCTGCAAGTCCCGCCTCACTTTACCAGCATCTGTCGTGGCGTACTCCCCCACTATGTTGCAGTTCGGCAAGGCCTTGCTCGATATTTGTAGGGAACCGGTCAGGCATCGGATCGGTTCCCTCAATTGCTGCCGAGATCGGGCCCGTGGTTCGTAACTCGACCCATCATACCGGGACCGGCAAACCAGGGCAACGCACAGCCCGGCCGCGGCCAGGAAGGCGTCGCTGGGCGGCTCTCAGCCGGCCGAGTCTGCAGGCAACGGGCCCTTGGGCCGTCGGTCTGCGGAGTCATCTGATCGACACGGGTGAAAATGGAGAGGCCCCGGTGGTGCATGGTGGCCTCAATACTACAAGAACCTCCCGTTTGGCAAAGCTCTCGTCTATTCCTGGGCCTGGGGGAAGATCCAGGTGTGAACGAGATCGGAATGCGAATTCCGGGGACACAATACCCCGATAGTGGAAAAATGGGAAGCGTTTGTTGAAGTTCCCGCCTGGAGAGATTGGGGCGAGCTTCCATCCCGGCGATACCTGAAGGAAGAAACGTTGGCAGTCAAAAGCGTGGACTACGCAAACCGCCAAGATCAGTACTGTGTCCCCCGATTTCCCCCCGATTTCGGAGCCTCCCGCTCGCGTGTTTCTGGCCCTTGGCGGCTGTGAGGCCGCAAACGCGCGGCAAGGTTCTCCCATGCCGAATGCACTGTTCCGGGCGGTGAACGAGGACTGCGGACGTCTGGTTTGCGCTTCGCGCGACCGTAGCGGCTCGTGGCCTGGGCGGCGGGCTATCGCTGCACGCGGCCGGAGGCTTGGCCGGCGGCCAGCGCTTCGATGTCGGCCGGGGTGGCGTAGTTGACGTCGCCGGGGATGGAGTGCTTGAGGCAACTGGCCGCCACGGCGAACCGCAGGGCGGCGTCGGGCGGGGCGTGCTTCTCGCTATCGAGCGCGTAGATCAGGCCGGCGACGAACGAATCGCCCCCGCCTACGCGGTCGACGATGTTGCGGATCTCGTAGGGACGATACTCGCCCTCGGCGTCCCGCGGCGCGAAGTGGACCGCGCTCGACTTGACGTCCAGAAGCATGGCCCCCCAGTTGTTGTGGCTGGCCGAGATGCTCTCGCGGAGCGTGATCGCCACTTGGGAGACGTTCGGGAATCGCTGGTGGATCTGCCGGGCGACCTCTTCGTAGGCGGCGGCGTTGATCTTGCCCTCCTCGACCGACGTCCCTTGCGCCCGGATGCCGAGCACCTTCTCCGCGTCCTCCTCGTTGCCCACGATCAGGTCGACCAGCGGCAGGATTTCCGACATGCACTCGGCGGCCAGGGTTTGGGCGTCGCGGTCCGGGTGCCACCGCCAGAGCTTCTTGCGGAAGTTCAGGTCGCAGGAGACGGTGGCCCCTTTCTGGGCGGCCAGCCGGACCAGCTCGAGCGTTGCGTTGAACGCGTTCTCGCTCAGCGCGGGCGTGATGCCGGTTACGTGCAGGCGGGTGACGTCCTCCAAGGCCGCCGCGAAATCGTACTCCTCCGGGCCGGCGAGGCTGACGGCGCTGCCGTGGCGATCGTAGATCACCTGGGAGCTCCGCTGGTTGGCGCCCGTCTCGAGGAAGTAGATGCCGAGCCGTCCAGCGTCGCGGCGCACGATGTGGCTCGTGTCGATGCCCAGGTTCCGCAGCGACCCGACCAGGGCGTCGGCAAGCGAGTGCTTGGGCAGCGCCGTCAGATACCGCACGGGCCGGCCCAGGATGGCCAGCGACGAACAGACGTTGGACTCGCCGCCGCCGAACGTCACGTCCAACGCCCCGGGCAGCGCCTGCCGAAACCGCATCAAGCCCGGCGGGGCTACGCGCAGCATGATTTCGCC